>NVXU02000044.1 GCA_002734065.2 Fluviicola sp. | reverse complement strand
AGTCGCTGTCTGAAATTCATGAATTATTGAACCCATCATTTTATGAACCGCCGTATACGAGACCCGTACGTACGGTGGTGTGAGAGGCGCACTCCGTCAGGCTATCTGGCGGAGCCGTCTACTCGATTGTGCGTTAGTGCTTTATATAGTTAATTTTTCTTGTCTGTTAAATAATTCCATTCCTGAAACATTTTCATATCTTTTATTAAGTCGTTCTCTTAAATTAAACAACCTTCTTTCTGAAGAATCTACCAATTGTGAAAATAAACAAATTTCCACTTTTCCCATTTTTACTTTATTTTCATTTTCTATGGTTTGAATTGGTTGTATTTTTTCACTAAACGATTCTCCAACAATGAAAGCATTAATATATGGTGACCCGATAATTGTACCACAATTCATAAAATCTTCGACATAACCAACTGCTTGATTTCTTTCTGTTCTCCCAAGTTTAAAGCCTCCTCTTTTCAATTCAATAATTAGAATTCTATTGATATTTGCTATGCCATTTTCATTATCAAATTGGACAGTTCCTGTTATTGAAAATGTAGAACTACTACTAACTACAATATCAGGTCTATTTCTATGATTATTAAATAACTCTTTACTTACTTTTTTCTTAAAAACTTTTTCAACTGTTGTTCTAAGTTGATTATTTGATGCATATTCTGGCGAATCAAATTCAGGACCGAAAAGCCATCTTGCACTTGCAATTAATGGATGTAAAACACGAAGTTCGTCTACTGATTTATCATTTGATAATTTTCTAATAGCCTCAATAACAGAAATTCGTTTATCAATTTCATCTAATACAGTTAAAGCATCTTTTATAGACCACTTGTCAAGAAGTTTATTTAACCCTTCGATATCTTCTTCTGAAAAAAGAGAAAGTTTTTGAATTAATTCACTACCACTTCTTGTTTTTTCAAGGTTTATGACTGTTTCGACTGCTAAATTAACGGAATCTTGTCTTGCTGTTGGGTTGTTAATTGTGATACTTTCAATTGCTTCATTGAATTCATATTTTCCCAAAGGGCTTAATTCACTGTACTCTTTCCTATATTCATTTTTGATTTGTTTTGTAGTTTCTTCAATATTTTCTTGTGCTATATCAGAAAACATTTTTTGAACGACTTCATCAACTTTGTCGAAAATTGGATGTAGTTCTTTTGTGTTTTTAAAACTTGACCAATCTTCACGAATATAATCTGCCAAATCATTAGTTTGGACGACAACAGAATATCTTTTGGCTTGTTTTGTTCTACCATCTAAAACCATATTATATCCAACAATCCAAGACGGCTCACCTACTAAACGTCCACTTTGCCAAAATGCAATTCCTTGATATAAAGTTGATTTTCTTGATTTTTTAGAATCAATCATATGAATTTTAAGTTCCACATTACCAACTTTGACTACTTCTGTAAAAATTAGTCCTTTATGTTCTTCTAACTGTACTGTGCTTTTATTTATTGAAACTTTAAATTTTGGGTCGTGTAAAAATCGTGCAGAAATAACTTCAAGAATATTTTCTGGCTTTGGAAGATTTTTCACAACATTAACAATAAGTTTAGTCCCTGTTTTAGTAGAAGGGTTAAATAATTGTTTGCTAATAATAAAAGGTTCTTTTTCGCTTTTTGTCGTAATAGTAAATGTTGATTCTTTAGCATTACTACTTGTTATTACTTGATATTCATCATTAAAACATAACATTCCGTGTCTGCCAACACCATTCCTACCATAAGCATACCTCTGTAATTCGACACCTTTTGGAAATTTGACTTTTTTACCTTGATGTTTTAGGCGATTATACCCTAACTTCATCCATCTTGTGTAAAATTCATTTTTAGTTAGTCCAGTTCCGTTATCTTCTATAATTAAATTTTGACCTTTCTCTTCAGGTATAAAAATGTCAACCATTGTTGCTCCTGCATCCCAAGCATTTGCAACTAATTCAGTTAATGCAACTTCAGGTGAATTGGCGAGATTTCCCAAGGTTCTAATTAAATAGTCTTCCTCAAATAATGAACCTTGAATATAATCTTTTTTCTTCATTGCATTTTCGGTTTTTTCTGCATTACGCACAACAATCAGATATGTGTACCGGTACACATACTCAACATGTGTAAATATAGCAAATTTCTCACAATTTTCAGATAAATTTACCCTTCGCTCCTTATCCATTTTCCCACCCAAAACACGCATTTTTCGCAAAATTCAATTGAATTTTGCGAAAAATCGACAATTTACAGCTTTTTAAGCTTTTTTCACTAAAACAGCTTTTCACAATTTTTTTCTGTGTCAAAGTGCTCTAAAAACACTTTTTTTCTGATAGAAAAATCCTTTTCAGAAAGAGAAAGGTTCATTAATTGGCGGAGTTTTTCAGAAAATTCTTCGCCAGAATTGGCAACTACGCAGAGGTTTTTGAGGTCTGTTCCGGCGATCATTTTGTCGTTTAAAAGAACATGACCCGAAGAAGAAAGCGTGTTCAATAATTTCAATTTTAGACCTGTTGCTTGTTCGGTATAGATCAAATGAATCCGCGCAGAATGAATGAGTTTTTGCATTTCATCCGAAGAAGGGTTGTCGATTAACTCGACTTCCAATTGCGCGCAAACCGATTTCAAATTCGTAGAAGGATTTTTTCCAGCAACGACAAACAACAGCCCTTTTGGAAAAGTAATGTTTTTTAAAATCCAAAGCACAGCATTTTCATTTTCTGCAACAGAAAGATTGCCGTGAAAGAGACAAAAAGAGTCTGTTTTGGCGTTGAATTTCATTTCTGTTTCAGGCATAGACGCCGTTAATAAATGAACGTTCTCTGAATACATTTTAAAGTGCTCTACATCGTTTTTTTGTATGGCAAAAATTTGAGTTGCCTGTTTCAAAACGGGCTCAAATTCTTGCAATTTCTTTGCTTCTCTTTTGAAGAATAGTTTCCGCCAACCCTTGCTTGATTTTGACAATTCTGCGTAATAATCATGCTCAATGTTGTGCATTCTCACAAATTTTGGTCTTTTTTTGAGAAAATCATCGTCTAAATAACCACATGTGTGCAAACCTTCAAATAGTATCGGGGCATCGTCGGCTTGTAAATTTTTCAATAATTCCGACGACTTTCTCGATGCAACTATGAAAGGTTCTTTGGAAAAAACCGCACCGAAAACTTTTCGCTTGTAGTAGAATACTTGCTCGCAGTATTTTTCTAACTCTTCTTGTTCTCCACGACCGTATTCGAAGCAATGCAAGGTAATTTTATAACCTAATTTATGCAAAGCAACGATGCGGTAAAAAACATCAATGGCTCCGCCGTAATCCGCTGGAAAAGGAACGTCAAAAGAGATAATATGCAATTTTTTTTCTTTCACTTATTATTAAATGCTTTCGTTAAAAATACAATCTTTTTTCATCCACTTTTTTTCATTGCCAAAAAAAGTTAGCAAAAAAGTCTAGTGCTGCATAAATTCAACGACCAAAATCATCCTCTATTCTATTTTACACAAAACTCCCTGCGGTCAAACAGTTGTGTAAAATTACGAATATTGCGGTGTTTTGGTGCCCGCTTAATTTATGAATGCACAACCTAAAGTCTTGCTTCGAGGAAAACACTATTGTTTCACTTTAGGATAAATTTCATTCAAAACCTTTGTTTCATTCTCCCAATTCTCAATTTGTGATGCTTTTTTACAATTGGCAACACATTCTTCTAAACGAGATCTGTCTGCAAATAGCTTATTGATGGTATCGGCTAAACTATCAGCGCTAAATTCTGTGAGAACTTCTCCAATATCGTGTTTGCGAACAACGTTTGCGACTTCTTTAATAGCGGTCGTGACAACGGCCGTTTGTGTGTGCATATAATCAAAAACCTTGTTGGGAAGCGACAATTTGTAATTGAGGTTGGTCGCTTTGTCTAAGGTCAACCCGATGGATGCGAAATGCGTATAATTCATCATCACATCGTAGGGTTTTTTGCCGAAAAAGAGCACCTTTTTTTCTAATTTTAACTCTTTTACGTGGTTTTTTAACTGCGGAAGAACGTCACCATCACCAACAATCATCAAAACAGCATTTATTTGTTGCATCGCCTCAACGGCTTCCTCCGCCCCTCTGTCGATGTTGATTCCTGCTCCTTGAAGAATGATTAAGTCTTCATTCTCCGGAATACCTAATTCTTCTTTGCTCAACAACTCTTTCGCCTGCCAAATAGGAGAAATATTCCGCACTACTTTCACGTCTTTGCTGTATAAATCACGATAAATTTTAGCAATCGAAGCGTTAACGGTGTAGATTGTTTCTAATTTCGGGAAAATCATTCGTTCTATGCGCAACCAAAATTTTTGCACTTTTGGACGACTGATCAATTCAGGAACTTCGGTGAAATATTCGTGAGAATCATAGACCAAACGTGTTTTTCGTTTGAATTTCTTCGCTAGGTGATTGGCCAATAAAGTATCTAAATCATTGGCGACTAGCAGGTCCACCTTACGAAACACAAGCAATGCCAGAAGCCTTATGTTATATGCCGCATAGAACTTTGCACCTGTTTCAAAGAGCAATTTCATGCGCTTTGTTTTGTAGCTTCTTTCGGGCAAAGGAAGACTGTTTTTTCGCTTTCTCCCGACCAGCAAGACGTCGTAACCTTGTTTTTGCAAGAATAAGCAAACCTTGTGCACACGATTATCGGTGTACAGATCATTAGTTACAGAAACGATTGCTTTAGGCATGGGGTAAATTTACTAAAAGTAATTGCTTTAATTTTTGATGGCTGACATTAGGACCGGACAAATTTTAAAAGCATTTCATAATGACCTCTATCAGCAGCTTTTAACGCTTTTAAATAGTGGGTTCGTGCATCATTTTGGTGCGTAAGGTTGTTTGCCCCCCAACTAAACAAAGGCAAATTAAATATTTTGTTAATGATTATATCCGCCATTAAACGACTGTGGCGTCCGTTTCCATTTGGAAAACAGTGTATGCAAACAATTTTATGCTTGAATTGTATGGCTATTTGATCGGGAGAAAAAGTTTCGTTTTGTATCCAAAATAAGGTGTCATCGCACAGAGCTTTAAGCGCAAATGGGATTTGCCATTTATCGATTCCTAAGTTTTTGTTTGTTTTTCTATATTTTCCAGCCCAAGACCATACGTGCCCAAACATTCGTTTATGTAAACTACGGATAAACTTCTCTGTTAGAATGGTTTCGGCTTTTAGTGTTTTTCCGAGCACCCATTGAAGGGCGTCCTCGATGTTCTGTTGCTCGAACTCGTCTAATTCCTCTCGTGTGGCAATTGTTGGAATCAATAAACCTTCTTTTTCATCTTCATCTAGGGGAGTTTGTCCGCTTATGTAGTCAAGATTTAATCCCATAGCGCTTTCGGCATTTCTTGTTGAATTAGTATGGTTCTTTCTTCAATTGCTTTTTCTATTCGCATTGTTGAATTCTCTTGATTCTCTAATTTCATTGTGTTTGATGCACGGAGAACAATTTTTTCAGCCATTGCCCGAGCTTTTTTTTCAATGTAATTTTCCAATGTTCCGTCTTTGGGCACAAAACCATACACAAGCTCCATATCGAGTGCTCTTGCAGCTTCTTTGAGTGTTTTCAGTGTTGTTGTACCCTCTTTTTCTCGGATTTCAATTTTTCTGACACTTTGTTTGGTTATAGAGAGCTTCTTTGCGAGTTGTTGCAAAGACATTCCCAAGGCCAAACGTGTGGCTTTAACCCACCCTGTTGGGGGGTTAGGAATCTTTTGAGCGTGATGAAAAAGGGCTATTCTCGACTCAAGTTGTTCTATCTGAAGTTTTTGACTTTCCATTTTGTAATACTATAGTGTAACTTATTTATAACAATAGTAACACTTTAAGTTGACAAAAACAAATTAAAAGTAATCTTATAGTGTTACAATAGCTTTGTTCATTATAAAAACGATTGCTTTAGGCATGTGGTAAATTTAATAGAAAAAGAATAGATTTTACTCATTTATCGACCATTCACTGAACATTAACGTCGTTCACTGACTCTTATTGGTCAGTAGTTTATTAAACGATAAATTTATCCTGTTAAACAAAAAAACCATGAGTAATTTATTGTTAGAAGAATACAAAGCATATTATAGTCTCCGAGCCAAACGCTTTGATGGCAATGCGAATTATAAAAATTCATTTGAAGCAGAAAGCGTGTTGTCGGAAGCGATGCAAGGGTGTGATGTCTTAGAAGATTTTAAAACCCGCTTGGGAGACAAGAACATTAAGTGCGGAATTGCCCTTATTAAGGACAAATATGAACTACGGAAAAAACACTACAGCGAAATGCAAGAAACGGTTCGCTTGGAAGTTTGCAATGACGTTCTTGCGAATATAGAGGAGGCGAAAAGTGCAAATGACATTATTACTTCGGTAAGCACAGCAGAGACAGAAGGACTTTTGAAAATAGCGATGGACGAGGCGAACAGAGAATTTCATGGAGAATGGTTTATCTTAGACAGAATAGAGGTGTATGAGAATGCCGAGGTTCCGAGTGAATACAAAAATGTATTGTTAGAAAAGGCGAACGAAGCAAAGAAAAGCTTGGTTGAAGGTAATTCTTTCTTAGAAGATAGCAATAATGATTGGCAGCCGGGTTGGCGACATTCTCCAGCGCAAATTTTAGAACACCGACACAAGCGACTTTCTCCCTACCAAGACGAGCATATAAAAGAACAATTAAGTAAGTACCGTAACTATATAAACAGATAAGATGGCACTAGATCCAATGATGACAGACGCACTGCTGGGAACTTTCCGCAACATGGTGCAAGAAATCAAAGAAAAACAATCAACAGGTGAAGATGTTGATAAAATGAACGAATATTTCGATAGAATGGTCGAGTTAACTCAAACTCATTCTGACATGAGCGCCTTTAACGGGCAAATGATGCAAGAAAATCTCTACATGAAATTTAGCGATCATTATGGCAGGGTATTAAGTCAAGCAGCGGTTGCAGAGCAAGAAGAAAAAGGCTATGATGACTCCACTTTGCTCAAACAGTCAATAGATGCGTTAAAAATGGCCATAAAACGCCTCCAAGATGGAAAACAAGAGGCAATAGCATTGGCAAGAGAAGATAACTCTGAAGAGATCATGGAGAAAACGGCTAATATTGCCAGTAGCCAAGGGACAATTAAGATGTCGAAAAAAGACTTAGCAAGGTTGAAGAAAAGAGCATTTAAAGAGAGCCGAGAGGACCTTGCTAAAACTCCCAACATGTATAACGATGATGTTGAAGTGGATGTTCTGAACAACATTGAACCTATCGTTGAAGCGATTCAAAACCTAATCGATCTTGGAGAGACGGAGGGCATGACATTGCCTCGTTTTTTGAGCACACAAATGGAAAAGGGTTTAGACAAAGCAATGGAAGGACTTATTTTAGTCAGAGACGCGTGTGAAGGGGATGTTGCTTTTCAAAAAGCGTATGCGCTGAGTCCTTATCACATTCAAAAAGCGGAAGAAACGGTCAAAGTTTATGACCAATTGGCAGAACAATCGACATTTAACATTCCTGAATCAGATGAATTGGAATTCTGCACCGAAAAGCTGGATTATAAGTATGAAAAAGACATCAACAAATGGGAAGAAATAGTCAATCGTTGGGAAGAAATTTTGGACGACTTGTCAGAATGGAGTCTGTCTTACACAAGTGTTGCTCCCTACATTGACCCATGGAAAGGGGCAGACAATCCTAAAAAAGCAACCATTGAATCGCAGAAAATTTTACCGGGCATCATTCAAGAACGGATAAGACTCTTGAATAAATATTTCGGTGTGTCTTTTGAAGAGATTTTTGCGCATCCAACCTTTAAATGGAAGGTTGAGCAATTCACAATTTCTAATTCTCAAGAGTTTGTTGAATTTTTGAAAAATGTGGTGTATGTGCAATGCAAACCATTCGCAGATTTAAGCAAAGGCGATATTGACGAGAGATTAAAGCTGTACAATGAAAAACGAGAGTTGAACCCTGAACATTTGAATCCTTTGAAGCGATATATAAGTTATTACGACAACAAATTTGGAGAGGGCAGGTATCAAAGCAAAAATAGCATCCCCGAACAGGGAGAATGCAATGCAAAAGCGTGGGTGTGGAGTGAGTTTGGGGGGTGAATACGTTTTGTCGTTAGCTCAAAACCTTTTCAAACCTCTCAAAAGCATCTTCAATAGAGACAACATTAGAGTAAATCACTCTTAATCTGTCATTTTTCTCGCTCAATTTCATTTCAGAAGGGTGTTTTTGCATGTAATCCAATACTTTGGTAAAAACAGGCGATTCATAGAACTTAGATTGCGGGTTTTTGATGAAATAGCCAATCATTTTGTTTGATTTCAGCACCAATTTCTCTATGCCTAATTTCTCTGCCAACCAGCGCAGTCGAAAAGAAAGAACCAACTCATCCACTTGCGCAGGAACAGGTCCAAAACGGTCAACTAATTCGGCAAGAAAAGCGTTGAGTTCTTTCTCGTCTTTTAGTCCGTCCATTTGTTGGTAGATGCTTAAACGTTCTGCAACATTGTTAATGTAATCGTCAGGAATTCTCACCTCTAAATCCGTTTCGAGGATGCAATCATTCACAAAATGCGTCAAATTATCAGAATTTCTGACGGCAAACAATTCTTTGAACTCACTTTCGCGTAATTCGTCCATTGCTTCGTTGAGAATCTTCTGATACATCTCAAAACCGATGTCAGAAATAAAACCACTCTGTTCTCCTCCCAACATATTTCCTGCACCTCGAATGTCTAAATCTTTCATGGCAATATTGAATCCAGAACCTAAGTCTGAGAATTGAACCAATGCTTCCAGTCGTTTTCTTGCCTCGGGAGTCATTACACTTGCTGGAGGAGCAATCAAATAGCAAAAAGCCTTTCTGTTAGAACGCCCAACACGCCCTCGTAATTGATGCAAATCACTGATGCCGAAATTCTGCGCATTGTTAATGATAATCGTATTGGCATTGGCAATATCTATTCCTGATTCGATAATAGTGGTTGCCAATAGTACATCGTATTCATGGTTAATGAAGTCCATCATTACCTTTTCTAACTTCTTGCCGTCCATCTGTCCGTGACCGATAGCTACACGCACACCTGGGCATAATCGTTGAATCATTCCCGAAACTTCAGTGATGTTTTGCAAGCGATTGTGTACAAAAAAGACTTGTCCACCACGGCTCACTTCATAAGCAATAGCATCGCGAATAACCACCTCATCAAAGGATACGATTTCCGTTAAAACTGGTTGTCGATTTGGGGGTGGAGTATTGATAATACTTAGGTCTCTTGCGCCCATCAGTGAGAATTGCAAAGTTCTGGGAATCGGAGTAGCAGTGAGCGTCAGCGTATCGACTGTTGCGCGAAGTGTTTTCAACTTATCTTTAACAGAGACGCCAAATTTCTGTTCTTCATCGATAATCATCAAGCCTAAATCTTTGAATTTCACTCGGTCCGATGCGATGGCGTGAGTGCCAATGAGAATGTCAATTTCTCCAGCGGCTAATTTTTTTAATGTCGTCGTTATTTCTTTGGCAGATTTAAAGCGATTGATGTAATCAACGGTGCAAGGAAAGTCTTTCAAACGCTCTTTGAAGCTTCTAAAATGTTGCAAAGAAAGAATGGTTGTTGGCACTAAAATGGCAACCTGTTTACTGTCAGAAACGGCTTTAAACGCTGCTCGAATGGCAATTTCTGTCTTTCCGAACCCAACATCACCGCAAATTAATCGATCCATCGGTGTTTTGGACTCCATGTCTTCTTTCACAGCAATGGTCGCCTTTAATTGGTCGGGCGTATCTTCAAACATGAACGATGCTTCCAATTCATTCTGCAAGTATGAATCTGGACTGAATCCAAAACCAGGTTGACTTTTTCGCTTTGCATACAACTTGATTAAATCGAAAGCCAACTCCTTGATTTTCCTTTTCGTTTTTTTCTTTAAAGTTGCCCAAGTTTGCGTGCCGAGCTTGTTCATTTTTGGAACAGAACCGTCTTTTCCGGTAAACTTAGAAATGCGATGCAAAGAATGGATGCCCACGTATAAAACATCGTTGTCTTTGTATATCAAACGAATGGCTTCTTGTGGTTTCCCGTTGACATCTATCGTTTCTAAACCAGAAAACTTGCCAACTCCATGGTCGATATGCGTTACATAATCGCCTCGTTGCAGGTTGTATAATTCTTTTAAGGTAAGCGCCTGTTTTGCCTGTCGAAAACCTTCTTTTAATCGAAATCTGTGGTAACGCTCAAAAATTTGATGGTCGGTATAACACGTTAATTTATTTACAGGCGAAATGAACCCTTCATGTAAAGCAATGTGAATAGGGAAGAATTCTGCATTGGTTTGCATGTCCTCAAAAATTTGAGTCAAGCGGTCAATTTGCTTTGGCTGATTAGAGAAAATCAGGTTGGTAAAACCGTTCTCCTTTCTCGTCTTTAAATCTTCCGTTAGAAGATCAAAATTCTTGTTAAAGCTTGGTTGAGGTTTAAAATTGAAGGAAATTTTTTCTGCGGAAGAAAAATGATTCTCCGCGCCAAATTCAACGACGGTCATTCTGTCCAATGCCTTCTCCAAATCAGAAACATGCAAGAATAATTCTCTAGGAACGCTTGGATTGGTCGTTGTTTCGAGCAAATCAAACACTTTTACGGCTTTTTTGTATTCTTTACTAATTCTATCCGAAGTTTGCTCCACAGAATCTATCCAAATGGTCGTTGATTCTCCTAGAAAATCAAAGAAAGAAACGTTGCCCTCTTTGACGATACTTCCTTGAATATTGGGAACAATATTGAAGTGTTTATGCGTGTTGATTGACAGTTGCGTGCTTGCATCAAATGTTCGGATGCTCTCAACATCATCGCCGAAGAATTCTATTCTGAAAGGATGATCATTGGAGAAGGAAAAAACATCGATAATTCCACCTCTGATGGAGAATTGCCCTGGTTCGTAAACAAAATCAACTCTATCAAAACCAACATCCATAAGGGTTTCGTTGATAAAGTCAATGGAGTAGGTTTTGTCAACCTCTACTTTGAGCGTACTTTTCGCCAACACTTTTTTAGACGGAATTTGCTCAATTATAGCCTTTGGGTAAGTAACAATCCACGTGTTTTTATTCTTTGCTACCTTGTCGAGAACCTCTGCTCTTGCGACGACATTAGCGTTGTCTGTTTTTTCTGTTTCGTAAGGAACTCGGTAAGACGCAGGATAGAAAAGAACGTTAGAATTCTTTGGATTTAACCCTTCTAGGTCGTTGAGAAAGTATGCGGCTTTTTCTTTGTCTTCAAGAATGAAAACATGGTTGCCAGGAGCCTGTTCTATGACACAATTGGCACAAATGGCTTTTGCAGAACCGACCAGTCCCGACCAGTTGATTTTTGAACCAATTATTTGCAATTGATTGGCAGTTGCACCTACCTGTTGAAGCTCAGAAAAAGATGCTTTTAGACTTTTAACATCCATTCTTTGACTATTTTTTCAAGCAGTTCATCGCTTGTTCAACCATTGTTTTAGAACCAATAAAAAACGGCACACGCTCATGTAATTCCGTTGGCTTGATTCCCATCACTCTTTCATGACCAGTTGTGGCAAGGCCTCCTGCTTGCTCAGCAATGTATGCTAAAGGGTTGCACTCGTATAACAATCGCAACCTCCCTTCTGGATCAACAGTGGTAGATGGGTAGATATAAATACCTCCTTTGATTAAGTTTCTGTGAAAATCAGCCACCAAAGACCCGATGTATCTTCCTGAATATGGTCTCGGTTGACCAGGTTGTGTTTGTTGGCAATAAGTTTCGATGTATTCTTTAATTCCGGGGTCACAAATATTGATGTTGCCTTCATTCATGGCATACATACGACCAGTTTCAGGCATTTTCATATTGGGGTGAGAAAGGCAAAATTCTCCGATATACGGATCTAAAGTAAAGCCGTTAACACCTTTCCCCGTGGTGTAAACCATCATTGTCGATGAACCGTAGAGAACATAACCTGCTGCAATTTGGTTGTCGCCAGACTGCAACATATCTTCTTTGGTTGCAGGAGTTCCTTTTGGACTTTCTCTTCTATAAATGGAGAAAATTGTTCCGATAGAAACGTTCACATCAATGTTGGAAGAACCGTCTAATGGATCAAATAAAACAACGTATTTTCCTGATTGCGAAAATTCACTTTCGAAAGGCATGAACTCATCATTCTCTTCTGAAGCAATTCCACACACTTCCCCACCGGTTTTAAAGATGGAAATAAAAGCATTATCGGCAATGACATCTAATTTTTGTTGTTCTTCACCCTGTACATTTGTATTTCCTTGAGCACCGAGAATATCATCCATCAGTCCAGCTCTACGAACGTCATTACTCACTACTTTTGATGCGATTGCAATGTCAGAAAGTAAGCGTGATAATTCTCCAGAAGCATAAGGAAAATCTGCTTGTTTATTCATGATAAATTCATGAAGGGTGGTCAATTTTGCCATTTTAGAGTTGTTTTGCACAAATATCGGTAAAATGATTTACACCGTAATGATTTTACCACAAGAAAACGATGACGGCGTACCGTAAACCTTTTCCGAGGAGCATTAAAAAGAATAAGGGAATAAATTTTACTCGAAAAAAGCCGAGAACAATGGTTAGTGGATCGCCGATGAAAGGGAGCCAGGTTATTAATCCTAACCAAACCCCGTACTTGTCCACCCGTTTTTCAAATTTAGCCCACTTTTTTTCATTGCGGATGTATTTTTTAAGTGTTTTAGTCTTACCAAGCATCCCTAATAGGTAATTGGTGACACCTCCGAGAGTATTACCAACTGTTGCGACAATTAACACTGTTACAGGGTCAAAATTGTAGTACAGAAAAGCCAAAACGACCGCTTCGGAAGCCAACGGAAGAATGGTTGCCGATAAGAAGCAAACCAAAAAAAGTCCTAGATAACCAAGTTCGAGATAGTCCATAAAAAAAACCGAGAAGGATTAGCTTCTCGGTTTTAAATATACGTATTGTGTTCTGAAAATTATCAGAAAGTCATTAGTTATTATCTAACAACAATTCTTTTTACAATAACACCACTTTCGTTAGAAATTTTCACTAAGTAAACCCCCATTCCTTTTGCTGATAAATCAACAGTAAGTTTAGAAGAAGTTGTTTTAGAGTAAACTTCCTTACCAAGCATATCGTAGATAGCAATGGAATTAGTTGTTTTATTATCAAATGTTATTGTAAAGACTCCTTTACTTGGATTTGGGAAAACCTTAATACTATTTAATGAATTCTCTTCTAAACCAATAGTTCCTACTCCAGTTAACATTCTTACACCAATAGCGGTTCCATTAGAATAAGTTTGATCCCCAGGAATAAAAATCATACTACCAACTCCAGGCTGAACAACTGTTTGGTCATCAACAACGCTAATCGTATTTGATCCAGAGTTACTCGTTAATTCAACAGCAGCAAAATAAGCTCCAGGACTTAACACGGGTAAGTTAGCTTGAACGCTAGCAAACGGAAGATCAACAAAACCAGCAGCTACATGTGCTGAGGTAAGTGTTATAGGATTACTAACATACAGAGGACTTGTAGCATCAGCTAACAAAACTGCGGTGTCAATAATTGAGGCAGTGATGTCTCCTCCAGGGACTGTTCCAGAAGCAAGCATTACTCGAAGTGAATTTACGGTTGTCGTGTTCTTAAGGTGGTACATTGCAGCAAGAACAAGTCCATCTTGAGCACCTGTAAACGAGTTAGTACCGATAGATCCTAGCACAGGGTTAGGGTAGATTCCAATTCCGTCTATGGAGTACTCATTGTTAGTTACTTCAAAGCTTCTTAATCCAGTATTGTCAAAAAACGAAACACCATTTGCTGTATCCGTTCCTGCAACAACAGTATAGGTTCCATCGTAAACACCTACAGCAAGAGTAGGAGTTTCCGTTGATTCGAGAACTCTTGTCGAATCTGCTTCCACTAGACCTGTAGAATTTGAAGAAAACGACACAAAATCCGCTGTTAAATCAGTTGTTGGTTGATCCATAGAACCAAAGTTACGGATAACGCCACCAACAAGCCAGCTAGCATCTAAGTTGTTTGTTGGAGTTCTCCCGTATTCAATACCTTCATTACCTGCACCAACAATATAAGAGGATAATAACTGTACATCATTCGTTGGTTGTGTTAAGATTTTCATATCATCAATGAACCATCCAAAAGTTGTCCACGCAGCCTTAGAATTACTGCTCTGAAATCTAGAAGTCCATTTAAAACGAAACTGAACAGCGGAAGCGTTACCCACCACCCATTGAGAAATGTTAACTTGAATTGTTTCAGGGTTGTCATAAACAGCATCAGGATTATTTCCTAAATAAACCAATCTGTCATTATTTGTATGAATGTCATTCCAAACAGAACCATCAGTACTTACTTGTACAGTCTGATCATCGTTAAATAATGCTCCGAACTGTTGAAACGAAACAATTACGTTTTCTGTGTTCCCTGTGTTTCCTGGCAAGTTAGGAATATCTAAAGGAATAGATGTCATCTCGTAAATGACAATGTTTGTAGAATCTACCGTCGGAGCAAAATAATCTCCATTGTAAACTTCTGCAAAACCACCACCTGATGTAGAGTTAATACCTGCGCTAAACCCATTCCACCAAGAATTAACGGTAGACCCAATATTCCATCCATAATTTGAACCGGTATAACCAGGGTTGTTGATTGAAGAATTGCTAAATGTCCAATTGGTGCTGTTATCAAAATTTTCTGTCCAAATTTCAACTCCAATGTCTTTTGTTGTATAGATCGGATTGTTTGGTTGGGCGAATTGTCCATTCTCTATTACCCCCATTTTGTACATTGCCTCTTTTTTAACTTGAGCATCTGCACTTGCAAACAATCCAATAAATAAAGCACTTAAGTATATTTTTTTCATTGTATAATGATTTGATTTAGACAAAAGTACGATATAAAATCAAAAAAAGGAGTACCGTTTAATCAATCAAAACAACCGTTTATACAAAAAAGGAAGGGTTTTTCTTACTTTTTTGAGACTTTCTGAAGATAAAACGATTGTTTTTACACTTTCAGCATCATTTTTACTTAACAATTCTGAACCTAAAGCAGAAATAGCGGTTGAATGACCGCAATAGTCTAAGTTGTTCTCGTCTGTTCCTATTCTATTCACTCCCGCCACATAGCTTTGATTTTCAATCGCTCTTGCTGTTAATAAGCTGTCCCAATGAGAAATTCTTTTCTCAGGCCAATTAGCGATGTAGAGAATAAGGTCGTATTTTGGCAAGTTGTCATTGTCCAATTCATTTCTTACTATTTCAGGAAATCGTAAGTCAAAGCAGATTTGGAGTTGAATTTTCCATTCTTTGTACTCAACAATTACTTCTTTTACTCCTTCTGTGAAGAAAAGATCTTCTTTTGCCAAGGAGAATGATTTTCGTTTGTCGTAGGAGTTGATTTTGCCAGAAGGATGAACAAAAACACCTCGATTATAGAATTTATCCTCGTCTTTTATTATAAGGGAGGTATAAACTGCGGCTTGATGATGCGCCGCTAATTCTTTCAACCATTGAATAGAAGGACTGGTGCTCCATTCTTCTCCAAGAATTTCTACATTCATGCTGAAACCGGTGTTAAACATTTCTGGGAGAATGATTAAGTCAGTTTGTACATCCTTTAGAAGGCGTAAATAATTTGTGAAATTGGCTGTTTTGTCTTCCCAAATTTGGTTGGCTTGAACAAGGCTTACTTTTAAATCTTGCATAGTCTTTCTGTTGCAGAAGTTAAGGTTTCTTCATCTTTGGCAAAGCAAAAACGAATTATTTTAAGGTCTAGTTTGTTTTTGTTAAACACAGAAATTGGAATAGCCGCTACACCGTGTTTTGTTGCCAGTTCTTTGCAAAAGCTTACATCATTCTCTTGCGAAATAGCAGAATAATCTACCGTTTGAAAATAAGTACCCTCACAAGGAAGCAAACGAAACCTCGACTCATGCATTAACGATTGAAAGAGGTCTCTTTTCTTTTGATAGAACTCTCCAAGAACGGAAACGTCTGTTTTTTGAATGTACTCCGTCAGGCAAGACTGGGCAACGCTATTGACGCTAAAAACATTGAATTGATGCACTTTTTTAATTTCTATCATCAACTCTTCTGGCGCTACCAAATAGCCCATTTTCCAACCTGTTATGTGAAAGGTTTTTCCAAAAGATGAGGTAATGATCGTTCTATTTAATAGTTTTTCTCTTGTATGAATGGAAATATGCTTATTCTCGAAGGTAATGAATTCATAAACTTCATCAGAAAGAAGCAAAACATTTTCATTTTTCAGTAAAAGAGACTCCAAAGAATCAACATCTTTCTGCGACCAAAGTCTCCCCGACGGGTTGTGTGGATTGTTGGTAATAATCATCTTCGTTTTTGAAGAAAAGGCATCTTCTATTTTGTCCCAATCGGGTAAGAAATCATCTCCTAACTGAACGTGTACTGGTATTCCCCCAGCGAGAATAACAGCTGGTTCGTAGCAATCGTAGGCTGGATCAAGAATAATTACCTCATCTCCAGTGTTAATCACCGCAAGAATTGCGGTGAATAGCGCCTGAGTGGCTCCAGCGGTGACTAAAAGCTCCTTTTCAGCGTCAATAGCCCTTTGGTAGTTGTTTTTTATAAGTTTTGAAATTTGGAGCAATAATTGTACAGAACCTGGCATGGGCATGTACTGATGCACGTCTTGTTCAGCATTCTTTTTTAAGATGTCGACCAAAAGAGGGTCAACAGGGAAGTTAGGAAAACCTTGCGATAAGTTAATGGCGCCAGTTTCTTTCGCCAATTTTGACATGACGGAGAATATGGTGGTGCCAACGTCGGGAAGTTTAGACTTGAAAGGATTCATGTTCTAAAATTACAAATAAAAATGTTAACTTACTTTAACCTTCTTTTTTGGGTTTTAAGAGTTCTTTAGCGTAATATTGTATTGAATATAAAAGAAAAAGGGGATGAAATTAGCAACAACAATTTTAAGCTGTCTATTCGTGGTAGCAGTTTCGAACACTTCTTTTTCACAAGAAAAGAAAGAAAAAGAGATTAGGAAAGAAGTGCGTATGGAGGAGGAAAACGGCAAAAAAACTCTCACCATTATCACAACAGAAGACGGTAAAGTTACCGAAGAGATTTTTGAAGGCGAAGCCGCAGATGCTAAGTTAGCAGAACTACAAGCCGGTACCGACATGAAGTTTAAGGAAGAACGCCAAGAAATTAAATTGGAAGATGTTGATGGCAAGAAAAAGCTAACGATTATCACGACAAAAGGTGGGGAAAAAACGGAAGAAGTATTCGTTGGGATTGAAGCGGAGAAAAAGATTAAAGAAATGGGTTTGCAAGAATCAAAAATGATTGAAGTGAAAGAAGAGCACACCATTCATCAATAGACTTTTCATAGAGTGCAGTTAAAAAGTCAATCGGAAACGGTTGGCTTTTTTGCTACCAACCTCCACCGCCACCACCACCGAATCCACCGCCTGAAAATCCACCGCCTCCAGAAAAATCGCCGCTTCCACCACCACTTTTTGATGGAGGGGTTGAGGCGGAAGAAATGACAGAGGACAGGTCATCGCCCATGCTTGTAAAGTTAGCAAACGAAGAACCTATGTAATAGGGCATAATTGGTGTCATTCCTTGTTCAATTTCTTTCGGGTCAAATTTACCAGCCCATTCTTCGGCAACCTCCAATGCAATTGCATAGGAAAGGTTTTCTTCAAAGTGTGTAAAATTCATCGTTGGAGGATTCATCATTTCAATTCGCTGCTTGTCAGCGTATTTCATGTACATTTTAAACCCCTCAATTTCATCCATTTTTTGTCGTCCTAAACGGGTAGGTTGCTCAATTAATTTGATAAAAAAGCCATTAAAAATTAATGATATAGCCGCCGCAATAATCACAATTAGGATGGCTCCGCCGTAAAAGAAAAACAAGGAACCTCCGACCAATGCTATTGCTAGAGTATAAAGAAAAGGTTTTCCAATAAGTTGTTTGTTTCTGAGAAAGTAAATGTTGTCTTGTTTTTTATCAACCTTTGCGATTAAACTCTTGGAGGTTGTTAGAACATTTGCGTTGTATTTCCCCTTTTCGATAATAACCTGATCTGATTTACCGAAAAAGGCATCATAAAATGCTTTTTCAATGTCGTTTAAAGAAGAAGTGTCCGTTTTTTCGAGAACCTTGTCAAAGGTATATTTGTTGTGTTTAAAGATGAGTCCTTCTTTCTCCATATTCATCTTTGCAAAACCTTTCATCACAAGACCAATGAGTGTAGAGCCAAACATGGTGTCCGTCTTTTCTCCATAATTACCTAAATAAGCACATTCTGCAGGAGAAAAACCTTCAGGTGCATGATAAATGGGAATAATAACACCCGGTTTTGGGTCAACGCCGTGTTTTTTCCATTTTTTGTAGAGATAAATAAGATTAAGAAAAAGTCCGAGTGCCCCAACGACATATAAGATGTACGTTTTAACCCACAACCAAAGCTTATCAAGAAGTGTAGGGTAGGTGACAAAACCCTTTTCCCAAGCAACGGCGACGGATAAGCCCTCTTTGTAACCAACCTTTTTAGTAAAGGTGTAGGTAATGGAATTATCGTTGGTTTTTGTTTCAAAATCTTTGTTGTTTTCACCAAATTGCCCAGTATAGCCGTCATACTGGATTAACTCGGCTCCTTTCGGATAAATAATCGTTGCAGAAAGTTTGTCCATTTGCACTTCCCATCCATTTCCGTTCACATTCCAATAAAACTCGTCAAATTCTTCATTGTAGAGAAGAACATCGGAAACTTCATAAACGATTTCATAGGTGTAAACCCCTTCCTTTAAGAACACATCTTCATTGCCAACGTAAATAATGATTCCATTATCTTTTTTTTTTGTAAAGTAGTTTTCTTCTTCACCTTCTTTTTTGACAGAAAGAAGATCAAAACCAACGTGCACATTTCCACCTTTGTAATCATAAGAAAGTGGAATTTCCCGAAAGATTCCTCGCTTAAAAACAATGCCCTTTACAACCACCTTTATTGTTTCGCTTACTCGAACATGGTTGTTGGCTAGAATTTCGATATTACTGTGAAAATTGAGCACTTTTTCGCTGTTTTCAATCGAATTTTGCGAAAAAGAGGTAAAAAAGAGGCAAAAAAGGAAAAAGAAGGAAATGAATATTTTCATGTTTAGTCGTTTAAATTAATCTCAGGAACAGCCTTTTCATCCTCATTTATTTCGTAAAAGTCTACTTCTTTAAAGCCAAACTTACCGGCAATAAGAACAGCGGGGAAAACTTCAATTTTAGTGTTGTAATCTCTCGTCGCTCCGTTGTAATACCTTCTCGCCATTGACAAATCATTTTCGACAGCAGAAAGGTTGTCCATAAGTTTTAAAAACTGCGTATTTGCTTTTAATTCTGGGTAATCTTCCACCGTTATTTTTAAAAGATTCAAGGTGCTCGTCACTTTTTGGTCGTTATCTGCAGTTTCTTGCAAACTCGCGCCGCTTCTTAATTTTACGATGCGCTCTAGCATATTAGACTCGTGCTTGTTGTATGCTTTTGTAACATCCACAAGCTGAGGAATGAGTGTAAAACGTTTTTTTAGTTGCACATCAATTCCACTGAATGCTTCATCCACGACATTCTGCGCGCGAACAAGTCGGTTGTAAATTGTCCAAAGAAAAAACCCGATTACTGCGGCAATTCCGAGTATGATGAATAGAATAGTCATTGATTTTGTTTTTTATAAATATAGTAAAAAGGAAGGAGTTGTAGAATTAAAGACATTCATTCTTTAATGAATTACAGTCGATATTTAAGCTTTCTTTCTTCAAAGTGTTCAGAGTCTCGAATGGGAACGTTCTCAAGTGTTCCATAATACTGTTCGTTAAAAAACTCATTAAGCCAATGATCGTACACTTCAAAATAATGTTTTCCAATCTTGCCGGTTGCATAGGTTTTTTCAACGTAAGGGAGCAATAGGGTCCAAATTAAATCAATAATATTGGGGTCTTTCAAATTATGCCAAATAATTAGCCATCCTGATGGATAACTTAATCCATTATCAAAAGGGTTGGGAATAATAGAGTCATTTAGTTGATAAATGGTTAAAACCTCCAAAAAGTTGTCGTAATCACCTTTTGTTAAAATAGAATCTGAATAGGAGGGGTCAAGAGGAGTGAAGTAAGAGCATATCCATCTTAAGTATTGATCTTTCTCATCCAGGATTGCAAATTTTTGATTAAATGTTTCTTCTTTATAATGCTCGGCTAACCATTTAGGGTAATTCTTTTTATTCATTTTGACAGCCCAATCTACAAGATCGTTATCATAAATTTTCTTCTTGATATTTGAATTGTAAGCCCATTGAATATCAATAGTATCTTTGTATGTGTATATAAAGCCGTAGTTCCTAGAAAGAAACTTTAGCTTCCGTTTAAAATATCCGATATCCCCACTATCTAAAGATGTTTTAACAAAATCTTGAATTTCTAAAGGGTTCAGAGTAAATCGTTTTTCGTAGGCCTTTATTCTTCTTTTTGCAACCTCATAACCATGATTTACAACAATACTATCAATACTTTCGTAGATGTATTTGTATGGTTTCTTTTGCGAATATAAAGACGTGCAACTAAAAAAAATTAATAATAAGGAGAGTGAACGATGTTTCATAAGGGCTAATGTAGAAAATAAAAGCTAATTCCTACCCCAAAACCACATCCAAACTCTCACAGAAAGCCTTTGCAGCAACGTTCAAAAACATAAAATTGTGAGTAAAATTTCCATTGACTTTTTTACAAAAAGACAGAGTAAAAAGGCGATAGATATTTTACTACTTTTGTAGGGCAATGAGAATTAAACCCACCTTTAGAGTAATATTGCCTTTGGTTATGGTTTTTGCTTTGTCGTTGGTTGTCCGTTATCCCAACCTTAACAGGCCCCTCTCTAAACACCATGAGTTTGTTACCGCGATACCGTTAAGGGTGTTGCAAATCTGGCAAAAAGAGGGTGCTTCAAAATATCATTTTAATCCTGTTATGAATTATTCAGGGGCAGCAAACAAGAACATTAACGTGTATGCCAGTACAACTGGAGACATGAAAGATAGTGAGGGAAATTATTACTATGTCTCACACCCACAACTCGCATATATTTTACCGTATTTTATTTTTAAGGTGACTGGAGTTAAAGCCGAAGTTGGTGCTTTACAATCTTTAAATTTGGTTGGGAATTTCTTTTCTGCCTTTCTTATTTATCTAATTATTTGCCTACTCTGCCGTAAAAAACCGTTTGAACAACTTTTTGTTCCTGGACTCGTTGCCTATGTGATTTACATATTCGCGTCCGGTGTTCTTTGGTTTCAAAGCAACACATACATGAGTGATATTTTAGTGCAGCTTCCTTTTATTTGGTCCACGTTTATCGTTCTAACCATGGTTGTTAAAAACAAAACGGACTCAATTAAGCATTTACTATTATATGCAATAAGCTTGTTTATTATGATTTACACTTCATGGCTGGGCTTGTTCTTTGCTTTTTCTGTCGCTTTATTTTCAATTGCAAATGGGAGAAAAGACAACCGTTACCTGTTACTTTTAGGGACAAGTACATTGATTGTTATTTCATCTTTGGGATTAATTATTTGGCAATACAGTTTAATTAATGGAGCGGAAGCCTATTTTAATCAGATGTTGCATCGCTTTTCTGTTCGGGGAAACCTCAGTGGAGAAACGAACTTCTGGAGTGAAAAAATAAGTGAATTAGGAGCAATACTCTTTGCATACACAACATCCTACTTGCCGATTTTTTTGCTGCTAATTACCTTTTTGACTCTATTTGTGAAAAACAATAAAATAGCAAGTCTGAAGAATAAAGGATTGTCCTCTTTTTGTTGGCTTTCAATTGCGCCGATAGTTCTTCTTCACCTCGTGTTAATGAATTATTCAGGGCATGATTTTGTGTCTCTGTACGCAGGTCTCTTTTTATCTGTAATGGTTGGTGTTTTATATAACCAGCTAAAGAATTCAAAAAGTGTATCTATTTCATTTTTAAACAGACTAACATTTTTCACTGTTATTTTTTCTGTCGGAATTTACTTTTTCATCAATCGTCCGGGACAGTATTCTCTAAATGGAGATTATTATGCAACCAGTTATGAAATAGGAAAATTCATTAAAAAAGAAGCACAACCAGATGAGATTATTTATTTAACGGGAAATGTTGTTTTAGACCCGCAGTTGATAGTCTATGCAGAAAGGAATATTATTCCAATAGAGATAGGGGAGATAAAAGAAAAACTAAATATCCATCAATCTGTCTGTTTTGTTGTAAAGAGCAGAAAACAGATTGAAGTTATACGATAAACGAGCCCGCCTAGCCTAAAACGACATCCAAACTCTCACAAAAAGCATCTGCTGCGTCTGCTAAATACTCTTCCGTATGCGCTTGTGAAACAAATCCAACCTCGTAACCACTAGGTCCTAAATAAACACCTCTGTCGAGCAATTCCGAAAATAACGCGCTAAATTTCGACATGTCAGGATCAATTTGACCTGCGTTTTGAATTTTCTTTTTACCATCAAAAGATAGCCAGAAAATAGAGGCAATGGTAACCATTTCAAAGTCGTATCCTTTGGCTTTGGCATGTGCATTGATTGCGTTCACAAAGTTTTTAGTTCTTCTTTCTTGATCTTCGTAAAAACCGTCTTTTGCACATTCCGTTAGTTGCGCAATTCCAGCAGCCATCGCAACAGGGTTCCCAGACAATGTTCCTGCTTGGTAAACTGGTCCGTCAGGAGAAATCATTGCCATAATTTCATTTCTTGCACCATAAGCACCAACGGGTAAACCACCGCCAATGATTTTTCCGTAGGTAATGATGTCAGGAGTGATACCATATAATTCTGATGCTCCGTTAAATCCAACTCTAAATCCAGAAATAACTTCATCGAAGAATAACAACGCTCCATATTCTGTGCAAATTTCTCGGAGTGCAGTTAAAAATGATTTATCTTGCAAAAGCAAGCCGTTATTTGCGGGAATGGGTTCAATTATCGCACAAGCAATGTCGTTTTTGTGTTCTGCAAAGCATTTCTTCAACGCATCAATGTCATTTAAGGGCAAAACCAATGTTTCGTTGGCATATTCTTCGGGAACACCGGCACTTGAAGATTCTCCAAAAGTGACTAATCCTGACCCTGCTTTTACCAACATTGAATCAACGTGGCCGTGGTAGCAACCTTCAAATTTCAATACTTTTTTTCTGCCTGTGAAGCCTCTTGCCATTCTCAAAGCAGACATTACCGCTTCTGTTCCAGAACTGACAAATCGTATTTTATCTATGAAAGGGTTTTTAGAAAGAATCAATTCTCCCAATTCGTTTTCTAATACGGTTGGCGTTCCAAAACTTGCTCCATTTTTCAAAGCATCCACAATGCCGTCATAAACACTCTTGTTGTTGTGCCCTAAAATAAGCGGACCCCAACTACAGCAAAAATCAATGTATTTATTGTTGTCTTCATCGTAAATATGGCAACCGTTTCCTTTTTTCATGAAGATTGGAGCGCCTTCTACTGACTTAAAAGCACGTACTGGAGAATTTACCCCACCTGGGAAGTAGGTTTTTGCCGTTTTGAATAAATTTTCTGAGTTTGACCGATTGATTTTTGACATAAGATTGATTTTGATTCAAAAGTAGCAATTGTTTCACTTTTTGGATGCTTTATTCTTCATTTCCTTGCTAGAATTTGCTTATTTTTGACAAACACGATTTTTAACACGAATGAACGAGCTAACAGCAACAACATTTATGAATTCTCAAGCATTTGCAAGAGAATTAGATGCAAACGACCCGCTAAGGTCTTTCAGAGAACGGTTTTATCTTCCAACTTTTACGGAGAATGAAGTGGTTTACTTTACAGGGAACTCTTTAGGTTTGCAACCAAAATCAGTTGAGAAGTATATCAAAGAAGAACTAGATGCTTGGGCAAAATTTGGAGTAGAAGGACATTTTTTGGCAGAAAAACCATGGTTTTCTTACCACGAATTCTTAACCCAAAAGGTGGCTAATGTCGTTGGAGCAAATCCTGAAGAAGTGGTTGTAACGCATTCACTAACGACCAATTTACACTTGTTGATGATTTCATTCTACGAACCAAAAGGCAAGAGAACGAAGATAATTTGTGAAGCAAAAGCTTTTCCGAGTGACCAATACGCATTGGAGTCGCAAGTGAAATTGCACGGATTGAATTTAGAAGAAAATCTTGTTGAAATTGCCCCACGAGAAGGAGAACATTTAATTAGAGAAGAAGATATTTTGGCAAAAATTGCAGAGCTTGGGGACGAACTCGCAATGATCATGATTGGCGGTGTAAATTATTATACAGGGCAGTTGTTTAACATGAAATCAATCACAGACGCGGGACATAAAGTCGGAGCAAAGGTTGGGTTTGATTTAGCGCATGCCGCAGGAAACATTAACCTTAAATTGCACGATTGGGGGGTAGATTTTGCCGCTTGGTGCAGTTATAAGTACTTAAATTCTTCTCCAGGAGGCGTTTCGGGTATGTTTGTGCATGAAAGACACGCTTATAAGCCAGAATTGCCTCGTTTAGCAGGTTGGTGGGGTTATGACAAAGAAACTCGCTTCCAGATGGAGCCCGGTTTTAACCCGATGCGAGGAGCAGAAGGTTGGCAATTAAGCAACGCTCCCGTTTTGGGAATGGCAGCGCATTTAGCATCCTTAGATATTTTTGAAGAAGCGGGAATGGATAGAATTGGAGAGAAAAGAGATCAAATGACAGCATTTTTGGAGTTTGTGATTGAAGATATTTCTGCAAAGAATTCGGACAGATGCACCTTTGAAATTATAACGCCAAAAGACAAAACAAAACGAGGGGCACAATTATCAATTCTTGCGCATGGACAAGGAAAAGCATTGTTTGACGCATTGACAAAGCAAGGAGTGATTGCAGATTGGAGAGAACCCAATGTTATCAGAATAGCTCCGGCACCGCTGTATAATTCTTACGAGGATTGTTACCGTTTTGGAGTGTGTTTAGAGAAAGCGATTCAATAATTACAATTAATAATGTGCAATTATCAATTAATAATTGACGGTTGCTCTTGAAAGATAAATGGAAGATTTAACCATAGAATTACTAATTAGAGCTCAATATTCAGGGGCTGCTAGTGATGTTTCGTCGTATGTTAATTTGGCGATTCAAACGGTTGCTGTGTTGATTGGAGGCATTGTTTTGTGGAGAATAAGTGTTGTGATACACAAGAAAAAAGTAGCACAAAGATCAAGGAATCAATTTTTTGAGACATCGTACTCGAAAGGTTGGAAAAGAAAATAATAGGATGGAAAAAACAGCAATTATTGTCGGAGCAGGGTTAGTCGGTTCATTGTGGGCCGTTTATTTGTCAAAAGCAGGATATAAAGTGACTATTTTTGAAAGTCGCCCCGACATTAGAAGGGCAGATATTTCTGCGGGTAAATCAATCAACCTTGCACTTTCTACAAGAGGATGGAAAGCTTTGGACACTGTTGATGTAGGAGATGAAATCCGAGAAATTGCCATTCCAATGTTTGGCAGAACGATGCACGACATGGAGGGAAACCTTTCTTACCAGCCTTATGGAAAAGAAGGACAAGCTATTTATTCTGTTTCAAGGGGTGGAGTAAATGCAAAAATGATGGACATCGCCGAAGAGAAAGGTGGAGCGACGATTCATTACAATATGGAATGCATTGATGCCGATACTGAGAAGGGAGAGGTTACTTTAAAGAATCGAAATACGGGAGAAGTTTCAACAGCGCAAGCAGATGTTGTTTTCGCTGCTGATGGAGCTTTTTCTGCGGTTAGGTACAATGCGTTTCAGAAGGTTGATCGATTTAACTTTAGTCAAAAATACTTGGCTGATGGCTACCGAGAATTACTTCTCCCTGCCAACGAAGACGGTTCGTATAAGTTAGATAAAAACACTTTGCATATTTGGCCAAGAGGTAAGTTTATGTTGATTGCTCTTGCTAATGAGGACGGTTCTTTTACTTGTACTTTGTTCATGCCACATGATGGCGAAGAGAATTCTTTCGATAAGGTAAACACCAAAGAAGAAGTAGATGCCTTTTTCAAATCAACCTTTACGGATTTTTATGAGATGATGCCCAATGTGGCAGATGCTTGGGAAGATCATCCTCTTTCTTCATTGGCAATTATGCGTTCTTACCCATGGCATCATGGCAAAACAGCCTTAATTGGTGATGCGGCTCATGCAACCGTTCCTTTTTACGGACAAGGAATGAATGGCGGTTTTGAAGATTGCACCGTTCTTTGGGAATTGATGCAAAAACACAATGAGAATTGGGAAAAAGTCTTTGAAGAATACAGCGAAATTCGCAAACCAGATGGTGATGCATTGCAAGACTTATCTTTATATAATTACTACGTAATGCGCGACTTTGTGGCTGATCCAAAATTCTTATTGCAGAAAAAAATAGAGGCGAAATTCTCCAAACTGTACCCAGAAAAGTGGATGCCGTTATATTCTCAAGTGACCTTCTCTGACATTCGCTACAGTGAAGCATTGAAGAATGGAAAACGCCAAACCAACATCATGAAAGAAGTGATGCAAATGAGCGACATTGAGAATAAATGGAATTCTGACGACGTTATAAATATGATATTAGAAAAAATATGAAAAAATTAATCCTTTTACTTATAGTGATTCTGCCAATAGTTGCATTGACACAACCTCGTGATTTAACTCCAACAAAGAAAAACCAAGGCTTTGGAACACGCGATTTTAGAAAGTTAGGATATACCGGCTTGCAATTTCAACTGGGAGGAACCTATTTGATGACACGCATGAATTATAAGACAGAACCTTTTGATAACGGCTTTATAAACGGTCAATATACCATTAAGCCCAAAGGACTTTTGGGCGTTTATGGAGAAATAGGCCTGGTTCACTTTCCGAAGAAAAGGTCAAAATTATCTCTTGCTCTGAAGACAGTTTTGGTCAGCTATTATGACTGGGGATTGGGCTTTAAATATTTTAGAGGACTAGAAAGAATGAGCGTTGACAGACTAACCCCTGCAGGCGCAATAATAGGAACAAGCGAGACCGAGGGCAGGTTCCAAAGAGGTCATGTTTACGGACGATTTAGTATTCATAAGAATGGTCATTTAAAAAAGATCAAGAAATTCTATTTAGATAACAGTGTAGGAGTTAATTTTGATTACAGCGTGCTAAAATCACCGGTTGATGGACCCACAGGAGATCATCTTGCCGCACTGGGAGCCGTTGGCGCCCCACAACAGTATCAACAAAACTTCATAGCGCAATTGCATTATGGTTTGGGAATTGGAATTAAATTGAAACGAGGAGCTTACCTAATTCCGGGCGTGAGAATTCCAATTTTAGGAGCTTATGAATGGAACAAAGGAAGACCAACCATTAAATATTTTGCGTCTGATTATATGCCGCTTTTATTTCATATCAAGTACATGTTTATGTTCGAGAAAAAAGCGAAAAGCTGTCCTGCTGTGGAGACTAATTCTCAGGACAAGGAGACGCAACGGAATAGGTAGTCAATTAGTAATGTGCAATTAATAATTGGCAATATAAAGCTGAATTATGAAAAAAATATACCATCTAAAATCTTGCTCCACCAACGTTCGTATTCTCAAAGAATTAAACTTGGAGGCTGTCGAATTGCAGAACATCAAAGAACAGAACATTGACGAAGCAACGCTTGATTTTTTAAAAGAGAAAGTAGGTTCGTACGAGGCATTATTCTCCAAAAAGGCGATGAAATATCGTTCTTTAGGTCTAAATAAGATGAATTTGACCGAAAAAGACTACAAAAAGTACATTTTGGAAGAATACACCTTCTTAAAACGACCGTATATGATCAATGGAGACGAGGTTTTCATAGGCAATGCAAAAAGTGTGGTTGAAGCAGCCAAAGAATCGTTTAATTCATAACCTTGAAGTCGAGCTTTCTAAAAGCCAACTTGGCATTGTTTGCAGTGAATGCTCTTTACGGAGCAAGTCATGTGATTGCCAAAGGTGTAATGCCAGATTTTTTAACACCAAGCGTTTTTATTCTGTTTAGAGTTGTTGGCGCAGTTGCGCTATTTTGGTTGGTCAAAATATTCTTTATCAAAGAGAGAATTCAGAAAAAAGACCTGTTATTATTTGCTGCCTGCGGAATGTTCGGCGTCGCCATTAACCAAATGTGCTTCTTTCATGGCTTGAGCTTGTCTTCTTCTATCAATGCAGGAATCATCATGACGGTGAATCCTATTTTGGTCGTTATTCTCTCGTTTTTTATTCTGAAAGAAAAAATAACCGTCAAAAAATCAGTGGGAATTCTCATCGCCGCAGCGGGAGCAATACTTTTAACACTAACCGCTGGAACAGGCAAAGGCGACTCTGTTTTGGGCGATTTTTTGCTCTTCATTAATGCCTCTAGCTATGCAATGTACCTTGTGTTGGTAAAGCCACTGATGCAACGGTATTCTCCCTTGACAGTCATCACTTACGTCTTTACTTTCGGGTTGATTTACATCCTTCTTTATCCTCCAACCCTAACCGAATTCTTTGCAACGGATTATTCTTCTTTCACAACAGCAATTGTTTGGAAAATCATTTACATTGTCGTTGGAGTAACCTTCTTAACCTATCTTTTAACGGTCTATGCGCTGAAGTATTTATCACCATCTGTTTCTTCGGCTTACATTTATTTGCAACCTGCTTTGGTTATTTTCTTTGCGTTTAGTCTTGCAGCAATTGGAATTGCAGAAGATTACACAGAAACGATAACCTGGGAGAAAGTTGGATATATGTTGTTGATTTTTGTGGGAGTGTTTATTACTTCGAAGAGAAGGTAAAAACCAAATTTTTACTAGAGTCGATACTTTTTCATTTTTCTGTTGGGTGTTTAATGTCCAATATTAAACAGAGAAATGTAGAAGTAAAAAACTCTAATTGCTTTCCAAATTAAATCCTTCGCCAACAACTTTAAATGAAGTTCTTCTATTGCGCTGATGATACTCTTCTCTTAGTTCTTCTGATTCTGCTGCTTTAATAACATCTTCAGTCAAGTAGATTCGTTTGCCTTTATCATCCAATACAGGTTTTTTGTTTGCACCTTTCAACACGTTTGGTTCTGACTCACCATAGCCGATTGCTTTCAACCTCGTTTTGCTAATTCCACTCTTAATCAGGTAATCAACACATGATTTTGCTCTTCTTTGAGAAAGGCGCTGGTTGTATTTGTCACTTCCTCGAGCATCTGTGTGAGAATTAATTTCAATCACAAGGTTATTATTCAACTCTAAGAACTCTACCAGTTTATCTAGAATTTCTTTTGAAGAAGGACGCAAAGTTGCCTTGTCAAAATCGTATTCAATCCCTTCAATTTCAATTTCACCTGTTGGAATAGGATTTAAGAAAAAGTCCTGCGTTAATTTTGTTGACTCTGTGATAGATTTCGTGTTTACCGATGCTGCATCGGCAAAGAATGAAGGTCGAGTTGCTTTAATAAAAATCTCTTGATTCTGAGTCAATTCAATACTGTAAAAACCATCTTCATCCGTTTTAAGATCAAAAGTTTCGAAGACAAAATCGATATCTTTAAATGCAAGGTTGGTGTTTGGTAGAACTTCATCCGTTTCTCCATTAAAAGCATAACCGCTCAAGGTAATTATTATTGGCTCATTGCTAACCTGATAGATATCGTAGCAATGCCCGTTTTCGCAAGGTTCTCTATCACTCGAAAAGAAACCGTTTTTTAGGTTGTCATCCCAGATTAAATAAGCATCGTCTTTGCTTGAGTTAATAGGCATTCCTAAGTTAATGGGGTCATCGAAAGCCTTGTTACGTCTATTGTAGGAAGCTTTGTAAATATCTAAGCCCCCAATGGAATTGTGTCCGTTAGAACTAAAAAACAGGGTAGAAGAAACCTGGTGATAGAAAGGAGTTACTTCATTTAATTCTGAATTAATGGGTCGCCCTAAATTAATGGCGTCGTTGATTACGTTGCCAGATTCATTCAATTCTATTTTCCAGATGTCCATACCTCCTTCACCGCCTGGTCGATTGCTTGAAAAGTAAAGCCATTTACCGCTTTTAGTAACGAAAGGGTTAACACTTTTATAGCCCGGAACATTAACCGCTTCAGGAAGTTTAAAAGACTCATAGAACTTTAAATTGACCATTCTCGCCAAATAGATATTCTTATCTTTTCTGTCAGCATCACTCCAGCGAGTGTAGTAAATAATGTCATTCTTACTCAGTGTGCCTGAAGCATCATGCTGAGCAGTATTCAACGGTCTTCCAAAGTTTTTTGCTTCTGACCAGTCATTTTCCCCTGATTTTTGAGTCCAGTAGAGGTCTAAAATGAACTTAGAATCTTGCTTTTCAGGATCTAAAATTACGCCACCATCTCGAGCGCTTGTGAATAGAATTTTTTCTTCACTTCCGAAGAACATAGTAGCAAAAGAAGAGGACCCTTTGTTAAATACGTTGGTGTCTGCTCTCCAAACTGCCACTTTTTCTTTCACATTTTCACTGTTCATTGCGTATTTGCAACCCGTAACGGAAAGCTGAGCACTTCTAAGTAAGGAGTCATTGTAATGGTCGGAGCTGATGTATCTCTCGAAGTTAACGATTGCATTTTCATGCTGATCAACATTCATTTGGGCTACTGCGAAGTGATAGACATCCTCGGGATAAGATTCAAAAGTGGATGTTTTTTCAAACTGTTCAACGGCTTTTTTGTAGTCGTAAGTCTGTAAGTAACAAGAAGCAATTTGATGTTCTAAATAATCTCGCAACGGAACCTGTCGAGCGGTATCAATTTCTTTGCCTTTTTCACTTAACTTCTGTTTTGTAATGTCAACTTCATAAGGAAGGACCATCATTGATAAGCCTGAAGAATCACTCAAAGCTAATTTATAATTAATCAGTGCATTGTGAAAGTCTTCTTTTTCGTAAAAGTTGTCGGCATTGTTTATCCACACCTTTCTGGATTGACTTTGCACAACCATAGGGAGCGCTAGTAAAACAAATATGATGATTTTTTTTATCATGAAATTCTTCTTAAAGTCGTGGACAAATTTTCTCTGTTCGAGGTTTCTTCTTCTGATGTGTATAAGTTACGGAGACCTCAAACCCTCCTTTTCCAGCGGTAAATCTTGACAACTTTGAAACATTAACATCGTAGGCAATTTTGGCAACAATGTTTTCCATTTTTGCTCCTATCGAAATAATCATAGCATCGGATCCAAAGGTATTTGCAACATCTCCAACAGAACGAACAATTACTCCTCCCAAAAGATAAAAGTCATTGTTTTTGAGGTAATAACCGGCATCTAACGCATAAGTTTGCTCCCAGAATTTACCTTGATTCATCACTAATAACTTAGGAATTAAATAGAACAACTCCGTAACATTAATTCGCGTACCAAAGTGCCCATAAAAACGCATAGGCAATCGATTATCGATACCGTAAAGAGATTCTTTAGGCTCTAACAAATTAAAAGCAGAAAGACCAATAAATGGATTAAGCCTACTCTCTTGTTTCGCAAAGAAATAGAGTAAACCGACATTTGTGACTGGCAAAATAACAGATTGCCCGTTAAAATTCTCCAAAGAGCCTAAATCTTGATTGAAACCACCGCCATCAATAGTTGTGTATTGGTTATTATAGGTTAAAAGCTGGTATTCTATTGATTTTTGTGTCACACCAGCCTGTAATCCAAAGGATAAATTGTGGTGTTTCCTTCTGTCTAAAGAAGTAGTATAAGCAGCAGAAACAGAACCTTGAAGAGCGTTATAATTTCCTTGCCCTGCTCTAAAGTTAGAAATTTGAATACCAAAACCCCATTTCTTTTTGGACATATCAAAACTGATTAACCCTGTTTGGTAAGGTTTAAAATTAACGGACTTCCATTGCGTTCGGTATTGGCCATGCAACCTCCAGTCACCTTCAAAAACTCCCGTCATTGCGGGGTTTAAAGAGAGGGGTGCAGCATCATACAACGACAAGTGGGCGTCCTGTGCATTTGCTGCATGAACACCTAAAAAGAAAATTGCTATGAGAGTAATTCTTTTAATCATACATTAACGCATTAGGGTAACGTCACCCGTTTTTTTATGAATTTCTCGACCTTGTTCCACAACAAATGTCCATGTATAAACACCAAGAGGAACAGGTTCACCTTGAAAGGTTCCGTCCCAGCCTAAATCACTCCAGTCTGTTATAAAATCAGCTTCTGTGGCAGAGAAAATCAATTCTCCCCATTTATTATACACATTAAAAGAAACGGTTTCGAAAGGACCGCCCCGTATATAGAAAATGTCATTCTCTCCATCTCCGTTTGGCGTAAACCCAGTCGGTAAAACAGGAGGCAATCCTATTAAAATAGAATGAACAGCTGTATCAATGCATCCGTTTGCATCCGTAATAATGAGCATGACATCAAAAGTCCCGCCGTCATTGAAAGAATGGACGGGGTTCTGCACGTTGTTTCCTTGTCCATCACCAAACTCCCACAACCATTGATAGATTCCATTTCCAACAGATATGTCTGTAAAGTTTACTTGTTCTTGAACAATTGCTTGGTCTGGCGTAAATGTAAAATCTGCTATTGGCGCAGGTGTTATTGAGAAATTAATTGTGGTGTCGTCTACACAACCTAGCGTAGAAGTAACAGTGAGGGTCACTTGTTGCAAGCCAGAACCAGTAAAAGTGTAAGTTGGATGTTGATCTGTGCTTGATGCACCGCCTCCAAAGTCATACATCCAAGAATTAATTAATCCTCCAGAAATAAAAGAAAGGTCTGTTAAGTTAATGGGAATGTTTTCACATGCTGCTGTTGGCGAAAAATCAGCAATAGGAACAGGATTAACAACTATTACTTGTTGAGTAGTGTCACTACAACCATTGCTAGAATAAGCAATCAATGTTGTTGTGTAATTACCAGACCCCGTATAAGTGTGCGTTGGGTTAGAAACGATTGAAGTATCCGCATCTCCAAAATCCCAATCCCAATTAGTGACAGAACCAGTTGAACCATCTGTAAAGACAGTGTTCTGTCCCGCACAGGCCATTGTTGCGGAGAAATCAGCCGTTGGAGAGCTTAAGAATGTTATCGTAACGACGTCGCTATTCGGAGCGCACCCAAAAACACTTGTGGAAGATAAGGTTAAATCTACAGAGCCGTTTGCTATATCAAGAGCTGATGGAATGTAAGTTGTAACTGGGAAGTTTGCCCCTGGACTCCAAGTCCCCGTACCCAACGTTGTCCAGTTCCCAACGGAACTAATTCCGGTTACAGAACCATTTACTTGTATAACGGCATTGTCACAAAAGTTTTGGTCAAGACCTGCAAAAACAGCTGGTGGGTCAATGAAGTATATTCTTAATGAGTCAGTAGTTGTTGGGCAAATTCCAGCGTTTGACTCTAAGTAGAAATCAACATAGCCTTGCGCTGTATCAACAGCCGTAATATTATATTGTGTAGAGATAGAATTTGGAGCAACAATAGAACCAAAGCCTCCAGTTGTCCAAGTTGGGGTGTAGCCAACAGAGATAGTTCCGTCGAGGCTTAGCAAGGCTAAGTTAGAACAAATCGAATCGGCAGAGGTAATCGTTAACGAAGGCTCAGCTAAGAATGTTATTTGAATACTGTCTTGTTCTGCTAAACAATTGCCATTATTTGTTGAGGTCAAGACCAAAGAAATCGTCCCAGCAGTTGTGTCAGCAGAACTTACTAAATAGTCCGTAATTGGCGCAGTAGAAGTCGGGGAGAATGCCCCCGCCCCGTTGGTTGTCCAAATACCAGTGGATGTAGCTCCAGAAACGAGTCCGTTGAGGTTAATCGTTGAAGTGTTTGAGCAAAGAACGGCATCTGCTCCGGCAATAACTGCGGGTGCCTGTGTAAAACGAATAACAACAGTGTCATTATCATTTGGGCAGGAGAAAAAGCTTCCTGCAGAACTTAGAACAAGAATCACACTGTCTTGTGCAATGTCCGCTGGTGAAGGGGTGTAGGTTGTCGCAAGACTTCCAGGGTTACCAAAAGCACCTCCATTTCCACCCGTCCAATTGGCTCCTGCAGCAAAGTTAACCGAACCTGATATAGGTACGGCTCCAATGTTATTCTTACAGTAACCATCATCCAGTCCAGCATCAACAATCGGTGATTGAATATAAGTAACACGCATCGTATCTGTTACAGGTGTACAATTGCCTGTAGATGCCAAAACAAAGGTTAAATAACCTTGATTATAATCACTTGTTGTTGGTGCATAAGTATTCACTAAAGTTGTTGGGTTACTAATGGTTCCTGTCCCATCAAGAACGGTCCAAATACCAGTAGTTGTTCCTCCAGTTACGGTTCCGTTTAAATCAACTGTTGGAACGCCGTTACATAAAGTTGTGTCAACACCAGCTTCTGTGATTACCCTTCGGTGAAAAGAAGACATATAATGATACAGACAACCCGTTGCAGGTCCTCCGTTAATAACCCCCATAGAGAAAAAACCAGCAGAGTTAGTCAATGTGTTTTGAGTGCCACTGGGGATTTCTGCCGTTGTGTAATCAATTTGAGCACCCACCCAAGCCCCACCAGTTCCTGGTACAGGAGCAAAAGAAGCAGCTGTTACAGTTCCTGTTCCAGGACCTGTTAATGTGAATGATCCTTCGTCACCTGCAGCGCAAAGTAAGTTCAATAAGAATTGTTGATTGTTATTTCTTGCAAAAGAAACCTCATTAGACCCAGCGCAATTGAGGGGAGGCAAAATAGCCATTCCTAACTCACAGCCATAGCCTGACATATGTACAAGGTACAAAGGCTTATCAGCAATAATGTGTGTTAGAGGGTCTGTAATAGAATATTGCCAAGTCTCTCCTTGATTCATCATTTGAGTTGTAGTGCCACCATCAGTAACAGTCACAGTAGTAAAATTTTCTGCGGGAATGATAAAAATGGACTCGTTTGAGCCGGCATTTAAGAACCCGATGTTTACAATGTATTCATTTCCGATTACATCTGTTGGTACAATTTGATCTCCCATCAAATCAAAACAACCTCCTCCTCCTGCTGGATTTACAGAATCATCGTTGATTGTTATAGAAATGGGTTTGTCAGCAAAAACAACAGAACCAGACAGGTTGTCTCCTGGGGCACTTGTAATTAGAGTAACATTCTCGCAGGTGTAAACATTCCCTGCCAAGGGCAATACTATAGAATAAGTAATATCAGCAGGGTGACCTATAACATCACAGTTGGGTTTAATGTAGACCGTAGTGTTGTCTTCTGTGGCAACAATTGAAAAATACTGTTTAGGTTGAGTAACAGTTCCATCACCATTTCTATCCGTCGAAAGTGCGCGATTGTTCCAGATTGTTTGAAAAGGAGTTACGAATTCCAATCCCATACCATTTTGTCCTTTCAAGGAGTACGTTTCAGGATTATTAGGTGAGCCGGGTGATATTGTAATTAAATCGGAAATAAAATCATAAACGACTGTGATTAATTCGGTAGAGGTAATCTTCATTCCCGAGGTGAGTATTGCATCTGCAGGAGTGCTTTCTAAAGAATTAACTAAATAATCTAATGGCACATCTGCTAAAGAGTTTGCAGGAACAACAAAAGTTGTATCAAACAATAAAGCGGGTTGTTGCATTCTTACTGTCGCCGCATTTCCAAAAGTTGAGATTCTAAATGCTAATTGCACATTGTTATCATGATCGGGTGTCACCCATGGTGGGGCAAACCAAAACAAGGTGTCTATTTGTGCTTGTAGCTTTGACGCACTAACATTACTTAGTAAAAGCGCAAGAATGATGTATTTTAAAAGTTTCATAACGTTTATATTAATTCTTTTCTTGTTGCTCTTTTTCCTCCATCTTCTTCTTCATCTCCTCCATGATACTGTTATTTAATTTATCATCTTCTTCTTCAAGTGTCGGCTTGTTTTTGGTAATCACAAAAGTCAACATAATTTCGTGGGAGCCCGATTGGTAACTACTAATTTTAGAAAGCGTGTAGTCAAAGCTATAACCAACCATAAAACGCTCTTTGAAAGTCATTCCTAATGAAATTCCAGCGGCGTTAATAGGATATTGACTCGTGTTCCAGTTTACATCACCTGTGTATAATAATCCAAACCAAAATTTATCGTTGAATGTAGTTTTAATCATTCCCGTGTATTGTAAAGGGACTGGTTTTGTGTATTTAGCCATTAAACTAGGCTGAATTTGAATTTTTTTCTTCTTCAATAAGAAGTTGTAGCCTAGAATCGCGTTGTAATGAAAGCTCAAGTTCTCGTTGTAAGAAGTAAAACGCAATCCTTTCCCAAGCAACTGCTGAAAGGAAGCCATGACAAAAAACTTTTCTGAATAGAGGTTAAACCCAGCACTTAAATCTAATGCGTTTGCTGCGTAAACATTTCCAGTTAGAACATTGTCCCCTTCATCTGCAAGTATAGCGTCGTAGAGTTTTATTCTGTATTGCATAAAGCCGGGTTTTACACCGAGTCCTAGTTTTAAATTTTCCGAAAGCTTAAAATGTTGCGCATAATTCAAGTAAATGGAAGAATTCTGTGTAATTCCTGTTCTTTCTGAGATAACTGACACACCGTATCCATTTTTGGTGTTGTTATTAATAGACCCAAAGAAGTTTGCCATAATTAACGATGGTGCGCCGCTAAAACCAATCCATTGATTTCTGTAACTTACATTAGCAACATGTACATCTTTGGTTCCAGCGATGGCAGGGTTGTGATAGTAATCACTCATCATGAAGTTAGAATATACCGCTCGTTGTTGGGCATTTACACCAGAAGTGAAAAGAAAACTGAATAATATGAAGAGTAGTATTCTCATTAGTTTTTACTTTTTAACACAAGGATAACCCCCTTGAAGATTTCACTTTCTTGTCCTGTTCCTCCAATGTCAATGATGTAGAAATAGTTGCCGTCAGGTACATTCTCACCGTTGTAAGTTCCATCCCAAGGGACAGCGTAACCTTCTGATTCGAAAAGCTGTTGTCCCCATCCGTTGTAAACTTGAACAATGGCATTGGGATAAAGAACATTCAAGAAGTCCAGTTTCCAAACATCATTTTTACCATCTCCATTTGGTGAAATAGCGTTTGGAATTAAGGTGTTTATTTCTTCAGGAGGAACAATATTATCGATAAATATAATTTGCGAAGTGCTATCAACACAACCTAAAGCACTAGTAGCATATAAGGTGATGATGTAGTTATTGTTGGTAAAGTAAGTAATGCTCGGATTAATGTCTGAAGAACTGATGCCGTTTCCAAAGTTCCAAGTATAGGTCACAGCATCTGTTGAAGAGTTAACAAAATTAACATCTGCCGTTACGTTAGAGGAGGTGTTCAAGTTGTATGAAAAATTTGCTACAGGTAAAGGAGAAACTGTGAGCAGCTGTGAAGTTGTGTCAAAGCAACCATTGGCAGTTCCCACGATGTGTAGAATCGTATAGTTCCCATTTGCCGAGAATAATTGTGTTGGGTCTTCTGTCGATGTGGTTCCTTGTCCGCCAAAATCATAATACCAAAAATTAATTGGGTCAGAAACGGTTGTGGATTGGTCTACAAAGTCAACAATTATTTGATTGTTAGGGCAATTAGATGAAAAACTGAAATCAGCAACAGGAACTTCCCAAACATTCACTAATTGAGTAATTGAGTCTGAACAGCCAGCATTGGTTGTAACAAGTAATTGCACATTATAAGCACCAGGAGTTGTGTAAACGTGATTTTCATCTTGATTGTTTGAGTTAGTTCCATCGTTGAAGTCCCAAGTCCAATTACTTATGTTGCCAAAACCAGACAAAGAGAAGTCAGTGAATACAGATTGATTATTGAGACATACTTCGGTGAAATTGAAATTAGCAGTGGGGGGAGCAATAAAACTTATTTGCACGTTGTCATTTACAGAAAGGCAAGTACCATTATTAGTTGTTGTCAATGTTAAAAAGACATTTCCAGAAGTTATTTCTCCAGCCGTTGGTGTATAGGTTGCGTTTAGGTCAGTGTCGTTGGGAGAATAAACCCCTGCACCTCCAGTCCAAACACCAGTTGTCGTTGCTCCAGCAACAGCCCCGTTTAATGTTATTGTTGCGTTGTTGGTACATGTCAAGAAATTTGTTCCTGCGTTAACAGTAGGTTCTGGAGTAAAAATGATAAGAACACTGTCTAATACAGGGATGCAACTTAAGTTACTGGTAGATTCTAAATGAAGAAGAACACTTCCTAGTAATATATCTCCAGGAGAAGGTTGGTAGCTTGCAGATAAACTTAGGTTATCAGGACTAAAAACACCAGTCCCGCTTGACAGCCATTTACCCGTTGTTGTTGCCCCAGAAACTGTTCCAGATAAATTCACTAAAGAATTATTCTCACAAGAGTATAAGGTATCGGCACCAGAGTCAACTATTGGTGGTGGTGAAAAGACAACCTCCATCGTATCAGACTCTGTTAGGCAAGAACCAAAATTTGTAGAAGTTAGAACCAATTGAACGCTCCCAGCAGTTAAGTCTGCAGCTGAAGGTGTGTAAATTGCGTTAAAAGTTGTGTTGTTTGGACTAAAAACGCCAGTACCTGTTGACGCCCAAACTCCAGTTGTTGCGCCTCCGGTAACATCACCAGCAAGTTGAACATTGGAGTTGTTCTCACACAAAGATTGATCAGCAGATGCCGTAACAATTGGTGCTGGCTCCACTGTAATTGTAATTGTATCACGAACAACAGGGCAAGGACCTGTGGTTGTTAGAATAAGCTCAATGGGAGAAATAATAGTGTCCAAAGGACTAGGTAGATAAGTATTGATAAGTTGGTCTGTTGGGTTGGCAAAGCTTCCAAATCCCGTTCCGCTCCAAACACCAGTTACCGAGCCTCCGCCAACAAGCCCTGTTAAGTTGAGAGAAGTATTGGCACAGATTGATGCGTCAGCCCCACCACTAACAAATGGATAGGAAGCGAACTCTGAAAGATAACCATAAGAAGCGCCACTTCCGCTGTTGCCATTCATCACACCGAGCCCAAAAATATCGCCTGAATTGGTCACCTCATTGTAAGAGTTTACAGGAACGTCAGCGGTTGAGTAGTGAATCAATGCTACTTGGAAAGTCCCCGCTGTACCTGGCACAGGAGAGAATGCCCCTGCTGGAATCAACAAAGGACTGCCATTCAGCGCGAATTGATTTTCGAATCCTGTCCGTGTGTAAAGAAGCAAACCTAATGAGTCAGTTGAAGTTCTGGTAAAAGCAGTTGAATAAGTTCCTGCGCAGAATACTGGAGGAACTTGTGCACCACTCAACTCACACCCATAACCGGATGCGTGCCAAACATAAACAGGTTTTGAGGCATTGATATAATTGATAGCATCGCTCAGAGCGACTTCGTAAGTTTCACCCCAGTTAATAAGGGTCGTTGTTGTTCCAGAATTATCGATTGTTATGCTCGTTCCATTCTGCGTGGCCAAAATATAAACACGGTCATTTCCAGAGGTGCTTTTGTGCACAATGTACTTGCTCCCTGTATAAACTTCTGACGTTATTTGATCGCCCATTGCATTAGAGCAAGTAGAATTACTCAAACTCCCACTAAACAATGTTAAAGCGATTGGTTTATCGGAGGAAACAATAGAGCCCGCAAGCGTTGAAGCACCGGTAACATTCATGTCTCTTGCGCTGTATGTTTCACCTTGATTTAGGACTACAGAGAAGGTAACATCTTGTGCATTACCAGTAATGTTCGTTCTTGGGGTAATTAAAACAGTGGTGTTATTCTCCGTTGCAACAATGTCAATGGATGAAAAAGAGGCGGGTGTAGTCGCAGAATTATCCCAAAAAGTTTGAAAAGGAGTATAAAAGTTGTCTCCCAAGGCCTTTGAACCTTTTAAGGTAAAGATTTCTTTGTTGGAAGCGTTGTTTAATTCGTAATACGCACTAATATTCTGATCACTTACGATTCTAATTCCATTATTTGACACAACATTTGCGGCTGGACTTTCTATACTTGCGATAAAAGGAGTCAGGTCAATGCTTCCTGTTTGGTTGGCTCCAAGTGTTATATTTATTGGAGTAAAACCACCATTTGCTGGCAAGGAAACGGTAATGTTATTAACAGGATTGTTATAAGTTAAAAACCGCAATACTATAGGACTATCGCCTTCTGAAGCAGATACTTCGGGAGCAGCAAACCAAAAGTCAGTGTCAATTTGCGCAGTGAGTTGCAGCTGAAAAAGAAGGCAAAAAAGAAGGAGTATTTTCTTTATCATAATTGAGTAGAAGAAGTTAAATAATTCACAAGTAGTCCGATTAAAGCAAACAAATTCTCGACGAAGATAGACAAAATACCTCTAAGCGCAAAAAAGATGTCGGTGGCATGAGTGTTTTAGACTAGAGAATGAATAAAACAAGTATGTGAATAAACATTCAATTGTTTTCATTGAGTATAATCACTTATCACATACGGGCTCACTAAGTTTTTTTTTGCAAAATAGAATTTTACTATGAGAATAGCTTTTTATGAGCCTCCAATTCACGTAATATTAACCATTTTAGACCAAATTGGATAGAATTGATGACAAATCAACAATAGTAATCAACGTACTTTGTATGTAAATAAAAAAACATACAATCTATGAAATATTTGTTAGCTATTGCGATGCTTGTACTAAGTGTTATAGGGTTCTCTCAAAATCCAACTAAGGTTTGGGAAACATTAGAAACATACTTTAATGGAGCAAGTCCTGTGCATTCAATCGCTGACCCTTCGGGCAACGTATATGCAACAGGTTCGTTTGTCTCGAAACACGATAATACTGGAGCACTTATTTTCTATGACACCTACAGTTCAGGTGGTGGTTTAAAGGTTGAATACGACAATAGTGGTAACACCTATGTGGTTCTAAACACTCAAAATAGCACCGCCGTAATGGTTAAAAAATACAGTCCTACAGGTACATTATTGTGGACATCTCAATATTCCAGTGCTATTCTTTCTACTACAGCAATTGGCATGGAGGTTAATCGTACAACAGGAGACGTTTTTATTGTTGGATATAGTACAAATGCAGTTAGTGCAGATGAAAAAAACATCATGGTGCTAAAATACTTAACATCTGGCATATTAGATTGGGCCAAATCTTTTGATGGAGGGAGTTCAGTCGATGATATCGCATATAAGATGAAAATAGATGCTGCAAATAATGTGTTTGTTTTGGGAGAGACGAATGCGGCTTTAATTGGCGTTCCGGGGACTAACATTCTTATAAAGTACACAAATACAGGTGCATTCGCTTGGTCAAAAGTTCCTCAGACATCTGGAGAGATGGATGCCGTTCTACTAATTGAAGGGGCTAATGTTTCAGTGTACAGTTTTACATCTAAGCAACGATATAGTAAATCATCTGGCTTACTCAATGAAACAGTAAATTTTCAAAATACATCTTCATTATTTGTAACCACTAGGCTGAAGTACTGGCGTTTCTCAGATGGAAGATATGTACGTGCAATGAACGCAAATACAATCAAAGTTTTTGATGCGAACGGAAATGAATTATCTTCGATTATCAATACGTATTATACCGACATTCAAATGGCAAGTGATACGAGTCTTTATATTTGCTCAAATGCAGCGGGAGATTCAATACGAGTACAGCGAAGAAGACTCATTGGAAACTCATATAATTGGGTTGACTTCACCTACGAAACACATTCTGAATCAAGCAATCCAAAAATGCGACTTACCGACAATAACACATTTACAATTTCAACATTTAAAACTGCTGATTCTACGATGACTCAGCGCGTGTGTATTCCTCCAGAGGTCAATGCTACAATGACAGGATTAAACTGGGCAAATGCTGTTTGTCCTAATGACACCGTGTTTTTTAACATTTCTAGCGAGTATGCCAGTGCTTATTCTTGGTGGAACAGCCCCTTTGGAACGAATGCTGATTCCATTTATATCTGGGGAGGAAATGGTGTTACTACTCCTTTAAATCTCGGAATGACAGTTGATGCTGGAAACGGATGTACTGTTGATGTTGCTTTCAATTTTAGTGGTTATCGAACCATCGATACTTATATCGTGAATAATTTTGTGGGAAATTGCGTAAACGACCAAGGCTATTTGCAATCATTAAATACTGGATCGGCCTTTAGGTTCAATTGGTATTACAATGGCGTTCAGCAAACGTTTGATGACTTGAACTATAATTTTTTCCTTACACAGGGAAACGGCACTTATGAGTTGTCCCTTTTAGATACTCAAACACAGTGTCGTTCTATTCCTACAGCAAGCACTACGATAAGTTCAATTTCACCAAATGGTGACGCAAGCTTTTCTTATTCTAACGCTAATTATTGTTCGGGAGGAGTTAATCCTTCGCCAACAATAACAGGTAGTCTTGGTGGCGTTTTTTCTTCAACACCCGTTGGTTTATCAATCAACCCTTCATCAGGTGTGATTGACTTATCTACTAGTACACCATCCATTTATTCTGTTTCTTATATCATAGCAGGAGCGTGCCCAGACACGGTAAGTCTTAGTGTTCAAATAGACCCTCAGGAAGATGCCTCTTTTAGCTATTCATCATCATCATTTTGTGTTTCTGGGTTGAATCCTACCCCGATAATCACTGGAAATTCAGGAGGTTCGTTTTTCGGAACAAATGGACTTTCAATTAATTCTTCTACCGGAGAAATTAACCTATCCACAAGTTCTGTTGGCCCATATACTATTTATTATGCTTCACCTGGAACTTGTCCTGACACAACTAATACGTCATTATTCTTACTTACTAATGATAATGCTAGTTTTTCATACACTAGCTTGTCATACTGCAAGGGAGAAGCGAACCCTATTCCTTCTATAACAGGAACGCTAGGAGGTACTTTTTCCGCAAGTCCTATGGGATTAGTGATTAATACTTCAACAGGAGAAATTGACCTTTCTTTAAGCACTCCAGCAGCTTACACGATTAAATACATAACAAACGGAGCATGCCCTGATTCTATTGCTGGTACAATTACGATTAATGCCATTGATGACGCTAGTTTTACCCTTGCTTCCTTAAATTATTGCGAAAATGATCCAAATTCGCTCCCGTCAATTACAGGAACTTTAGGCGGAACTTTCTCGGCAACTCCTGCTGGATTATCAATCAATCCTTCGACAGGAGAAATAGATTTCTCATTGAGCGTACCAAACACTTATCTAATCAACTACCAAACGAATGGAGTTTGCTCTGTATCGTCACAAGTAAACGTAAATATAGTAGCTGGAGATGCTGCTACCATAGCATACACAGCGAGTAATTATTGCCAGAACGAGGTAAATCCAACACCATCAATAATGGGTACACCAGGAGGCACTTTCACTTCGCTACCTGCTGGATTGGTTATGAACCCACTCACAGGTGAATTAAACTTAAATACTAGCATACCTAATACTTACACGATCAAATACTTAACAAGTGGAGTTTGTCCTGACTCCACAAGCTCCACAATAACGATCAACCAATTAGATGATGCATCATTCTTTTATCCATCGGGTACATTCTGTCTTTCGGGGGCTAATCCTATTCCTACGATTCTTGGATTGGGCGGGGGAGTTTTCTCAGGCACAAATGGTATTGTGATAAACTCATCCACAGGTGAGATTGATATTCCTGCAAGTGGTATTGGAAACTATACAATTTCTTACCTCACAAATGGAAACTGTGCCAACTCAATCGATTTTAATTTGGTCATCACAAATTCGCCCGATGCTACTTTTACATATTCACAACCCACTTATTGTGAAGATGACCTAAACTCACTACCGCAATTTGGCGCAGGAACTAGCGGTGGAGTATTTTCTGCCACACCATCGGGATTAAGTATTAACTCTTCAACAGGAGAAATAGCCCCAATGGGGAGTACACCAAATGTGTATGCAGTAACGAATTTCATAGCAGCATCTGGTGGATGCATATCTGCTTCGTCTACTTTTCAGGTTGAAATCACTGCGCAGGATGACCCTTCATTTAGCTATGGTCAGCCAACCTACATTAGCACAGATCCTAATCCACTTCCAACTGTCACAGGGTTAACAGGAGGATCATTCTCAGAAAGCACGGGAAATGTAACCCTTAATTCAATAACTGGTGAAATAGATTTAGTAACCAGTCTAGTTGGAGGCCCTTACCAAATCGTTTACACGACAAACGGAAATTGCCCTTCAGTAGCCTCTGTTTATATAACAATCGAAGAAAGTTTAGCCGTGCCGCTTCATGGAATGGAAACAATTCGCATCTACCCTAATCCTACCATTGGGGAGTTGAAAATTGATTTTAACGGAATTCTCGTTAACTCGATTCAGCTTTTAGACTTAAATGGAAGGGTCGTTTATCAAGCGAAGCAAACTAACACTATCGACATTTCAGGATTGAAGCCTGCCATCTATTTCCTTGTATTAATCTCTGGTGATGAGATTTATCAAACAAGAATAGTAAAAAAATAAACAACGAAACTCAGGTAGATTTAGAAAAATTAAAAGAGGGTGTTTTCATTTTTTCGTTGGCAAATCAAAAACTAAAAGTCATTAAGCTGTAAGAATTCTTTTGATAGAAGGGCACTAGGATATAACATAGAATTCTTACTTTTGTACAAAATAATTCTATGTTAAAATCAATGACGGGCTTTGGAAAAGCTACAGGCATTTCTCAAACCAGAAAAATATCTATAGAAATTCGCTCGCTCAATAGCAAGTCCTTAGACTTAAATATTCGAGTTCCTTCTTTGTATAAAGAATTAGATCCGCAAATTAGAAAATTGATTTCAGCAAGTGCAGGGCGAGGAAAAATTGATTTTTCGTTGAATTACGACTTAGTTGGTGCAAATAGTGAAACCTCTATCAATCAAGAGTTGGCAAAATTCTACTACAAAGAACTCAAGAGTCTTAACGATTCCTTGGGAGAGAAAACGGAAGATTATTTGTCGTTAATTTTGAGAATGCCAGACATTTATTCTTCAGAAAAAGAAGAATTGAGCGAAGACGAGCAAAAAGAAGTTCTAAAGATAGCATCTGAAGCAATTGAGAGTCTCAACGATTTCCGAAGAAAGGAAGGAGAGGATTTAGAGAGAGAATTCAAAGAAAGAATAACGGATATTAGCAACTTACTCAAAGAAGTTCCAAAATATGAGCAAGAAAGAATAGACAATGTCAAAGAAAGAATGAAAAAGGGTTTGGAAGACATTCAATCGGGAACTTATGACGACAATCGACTGGAGCAAGAGATGATTTTTTACATTGAGAAATTAGATGTAGCTGAAGAAAAAATGCGCTTGGCAAATCACTTGACTTACTTTGAAGAAACGATGCAATTGGAGCAATCAGGGAAGAAACTAGGATTCATTGCGCAAGAAATAGGGAGAGAAATTAACACTTTAGGAAGCAAGAGCAATCACGCGGAGATGCAGAAGTTGGTTATTGGTATGAAAGATAATTTGGAGAAAATAAAAGAGCAAATTTTGAACACTTTGTAAAATCTCTCGTAGAGAATAAGATGTTGTTAAAAAACAAAGGTAAATGCATTATTTTTTCGGCACCATCAGGTGCTGGCAAGACAACGATTGTGCATCATTTGTTGGAGCAAAATTTTGGTTTAGAATTCTCCGTTTCTGCATGCAGTCGGGAACCGCGTCCACAAGAAGTTGACGGCTCTGATTATTATTTTTTGGGCGTTGAAAAGTTTAAAGAATTGATAGAGAAAGATGCCTTTGTAGAATGGGAAGAAGTTTATTCCAATAATTTTTACGGAACATTGAAGTCAGAGATGGAACGAATTTGGAGCGAAGGAAAAACAGTGATTTTTGATGTTGACGTAATCGGTGGATTGAATCTTAAAAAGCAATTTCAAGACGATGCTTTTGCTGTTTTTGTACAACCTCCATCTTATGAGGAATTGGAAAAGCGTTTGCGTGGACGAAGCACCGAATCAGAAGAAAAAATTAATCAACGCATGGAGAAAGCGCATAAGGAAATGGCTTTTTCTTCAGAATTTGACGCTGTTTTAATCAACGATAACCTTAAAGAGGCTTGCAACAAAGCAGAGCAGCTAGTTGGCGAATTTTTACAAAAAAAATGAAAATTGGACTGTATTTCGGGTCATTTAATCCTATTCATATAGGTCATTTGATTATTGTCAATTATATGGCAGAATACACGGATTTTGATCAAGTTTGGTTGGTTGTCTCTCCGCAGAATCCACTCAAGAAAAAAGCATCATTGCTCGAAGATTATCATCGCTTGGCCTTGGTAAATGTTGCCATAGAGTCAAACAATAAACTGCGCTCTTGCGACATTGAGTTTAAGCTTTCACAGCCAAGTTATACCGTTACCACTCTGGCTTATTTAGAAGAAAAGTATCCGGAGCATGTGTTTTCTTTGTTAATGGGAGAAGATAACCTTAGAACCTTTCATAAATGGAGAAACTATGAAGAAATTATAGACAATCATCAGGTGTACGTCTATCCTCGGGTTTATACGGAGCAAGAATTAGAAAAGAAAACAACAGCCATCGATTCTGTTAAGAACCATGACAACGTTATTTTTTGTAAAGATGTCCCGATAATGAAAATTTCGTCTAGTTTTATTCGCCAAGCGATAAAAAACAAGAAAGACGTGCAGTATTTGTTGTCGCCGCCTGTTTTTAAGTATGTTGATGAGATGAATTTTTATAGGAAAGGATAAATTGGAGCGTTTGAAGTGGACTCCTGTTAGAATTATGACGTAGTCAGGTGTTAGAATTATGGATTATAACGTAGGTGCGTGTTATAATTCATAATCCTAACAAACAAAGGGCATCATAATCCATAATTCTAACACCTGACTACGTCCAACACCATTTCCGGAACATTCTCCGGCACAACCAATTCCCCTTCAGTTGCTGCAACTATTTCTTCCACAGAAACACCAGGTGCTCGTTCAACTAAATGAAACTTTCCGTCTTTAATATCCATAACGGCTAGGTTGGTCACTACTTTTCTCACACAATTAACTCCTGTGAGAGGCAAAGAGCAAGCTTTTAACAGTTTCGATGCTCCAGCACGATTGGCGTGCATCATTGCCACAATGATATTATCCGCAGAAGCAACCAAATCCATTGCGCCGCCCATTCCTTTGACCATTTTCCCTGGAATTTTCCAGTTGGCAATGTCTCCGTTTTGTGAAACCTCCATGGCTCCCAAAACCGTTAACTGAACGTGCTGTCCACGAATCATAGCAAATGAGGTTGCGGAATCAAAATAAGCAGCTCCTTTTAGCGCAGTAATTGTTTGCTTACCGGCATTGATTAGGTCGGCATCTTCTTCTCCATCAAATGGAAAAGGACCCATTCCTAAAATTCCATTTTCTGACTGGAATTCCACTTCAATTCCTTGAGGAATGTAATTAGCCACTAAGGTTGGAATTCCTATTCCGAGGTTGACATACCATCCATCTCTTAATTCTTGCGCAATGCGTTTTGCTATTCCTGTTTTATCTAAGCTCATTTTCTGCTGTTTTTAATTCAAACATTTGTAAACTTGAACCTGTCAATTTGAGAGGTTGACTAGCTCTATTCCAAAGGTAAACTTTTATTTCAGTTTCTTGTTCTTCTACATTCTCAATAATGAAATGATGCAAGAAATTATCATCGATTTTGCTTCCTTGATAACACGCTTCAAAGGAGTAATATAAATAACGTCCGGTTGCTCCAGTGTTGTCAGAAGAATGAACAATCAGTTGAATCTTATTCTTTCTTTGAAAAGTTTTTAGGTGTCCCGCCACGTCTATTTGCAAATCTTTTCCTCCTAAATCATCCACATTGATCGTTGCTAGGGTATAAAAATCAGAAGAAGTTTTTACATCCTCAACTTCCCAATTGTTCAAGCTAATTTTATCAATATTCTCCTTTCTTTTAAAAGCAATATAACCTGACGGCTCGTGTGTAGCAATGGTGTCGTATAGGCGAGGAATTTTTTCGTTCTCCAGCACTCCTGTTCTTGTAACAATGACATCATAGAGAATAGAATTAGGATTGTCAAACTGTGCAACACTTGCCTTTGTTTTTTGATGCGACTCCGCATACGGCCAGTTCCAATTCATTGTCTGATAGATGGTTATGCTGCTCTGCTCCGAGACTTGCTCTTTGACTTTTAAGTAGAATTCATGGTTCATTCTTTGCTCAGGAGAAAAAATAGAAGTGTCTAAACTTATGTGTGTTAGTAAAGAAATAGGGAAGAATAAAAGTGGAAGTTGCAACCATTTACCAAGTTTTAAATTCTCCAAAAAATGAAAGAACACGAGTAAAATCAGGATGACTAAGTACATGCCTGTTCTGTCTTCAGGAAAGTTAATTGAGAACACTCTTGCCAAAAGAAGAATCGCAATGATGTTTCCAAACAGCAAACAAACGAGAAGAACAAAGGGTTGTTTAGCCCAAACGCTTAAATTTTCTTTTTTTCTGAAGAATAAAAGAGTGAAAGCAGTAAGTAGAGCAATCAAAAGGTACTTCACCCACAGATGTCCTGAAAATAATACAAGCTTACTCAATGATTTCCCCGTAAGTTCCCAAAGACCACTAAGGTTGCCATAATACAGTGCCCCTGTCATTTTTAAAGAAAGGCCAAAAGCAATAAACGGAAGTAGAGCCAAGACACACAGTAAATGTAAACTCCATTTTTTCAGTAAGAATGACTTCGTTTGAGGAATCTTTGTAAAAAATGGGGTAATGATGTTTATTCCAAGGATAATAATGGTAGAATTAATCAGAGTAAGGTTGGCAGATACAGCGAGAATTAAAAAAAGATAGCTATAAAAAAGATGCTTAAGTTGAAATTCTTTTTGATAATTCAGAAAATGGATTATTCCCCAAACAAAAAAACCCAAAGACAAACCGTAACCTCTTGCGTAGGCAAAATATTCTAATATAAAGGGAATGCAAGCCAAGGAAAAAAGGCTTGAAAACTTTAAAAAAACGGTTTTAAAATTTTGAGTTAATCGAACTAAGCCCCAAAAATAAAGAATGAATGCAAGGACGTTTGGCAAGCGAAGAATGAATAAGTTGTCACCAAAAACTTTGTAAAGCTGGTGACCAAGAAATGAATTGAGCAAATGATTATTTGCGTCCCACTGAATGGTCGGACCAATATAGTCACCGTGATAAAAGTAAAAAATGAAGGTGGCAATTTCATCGTGCAAAGGATCGGTGTAGATTGCTCGCAATAAAATATAGGCAAAAACGAGCAAAAAAAGAAGCGTTACAACTCCTTTGTATAATTTATTCTCGTTTTGAACTAACAAATTAAGATTTTTGTCTTACCGTTCGTTGCTCAATTCTTTTTTCAAACTTTTCTCCTTTAAAAATTCGCTGAACGAAAATTCCAGGGGTGTGAATTTCATTAGGATCTAATTCTCCTGCAGGAACCAACTCTTCTACTTCTGCAATGGTAATTTTGCCTGCCATTGCCATCATTGGGTTAAAATTTCTTGCCGTTGCTTTAAAGATGAGGTTGCCTTCTGTATCTCCTTTCCAAGCTTTTACAATGGCAAAATCAGCGGTTAATGCAGACTCTAAAATGTGTGGTTTCCCGTTGAATTCTCTCACTTCTTTTCCTTCAGCAACCTCTGTTCCATAACCTGCAGGAGTATAAAACGCAGGAATTCCAGCACCACCAGCACGGCATCTTTCTGCTAAAGAACCTTGAGGAATTAAATCAACCTCTAATTCTCCAGAGAGCATTTGTCGCTCAAATTCATCGTTCTCTCCGACATAAGAAGAGACCATTTTCTTGATTTGTTTTTCTTGCAAGAGTAATCCAAGACCGAAATTATCTACCCCAGCATTGTTAGAAATGCAGGTGAGTCCTTTTATACCTAATTTAACCATTTGCCCGATAGAATTTTCGGGAATTCCACACAGTCCAAAACCACCCAACATAATGGTCATGTTGTCTTGCAAACCTTGCAATGCTTCTTCTACGTTATTTACAACCTTGTTCATTTAATAATTTATTTGATTCTCATCAGAAACGTTTTCCTCACCCTCGCATTCATAAATTGAAGGGTCATACCCAATGGGAACGTCAAAATCTTCTGTTGATATTTTTATTTTATTGTCTTTATAGACTTTTTGCATGTAATAACCGTAAATAGGAAGCGCCATTCTTGCTCCTTGTCCCCATTCCATAGACCGAAAACGAACCGCTCTGTCTTCTGCCCCTACCCAAATCCCTGTAACTAGATCGGGCGTTAACCCCATGAACCAGCCGTCAGAGTTGTTCTGCGTAGTACCTGTTTTTCCAGCCATTGGTTGCGTAATGCCTCCCCATTTTCTCCAGGTGCCTCTTAAAGACGCCCCTGTTCCATATTGAACAACTCCTTTCATAATCTGCAAAGTTCTGTAGGCATCATTGGGATTAAAAACCTCTTTTGAATGAAGGTCTGCATTGTATATTACATTGCCATTTCTGTCCTCTATTCGGAGAATAGTTGTTGGTCTATTGTAAATCCCTTGGTTCACAAACATGGCTTGTGCCGCTACCATTTGATAGACGGACAAATCCATAATGCCTAAACACATCGCCGGAACCTCGTCCTCTGGTCTAAGGTTAATTTCCATTCCCTTCAGTATTTTAGAAATGTTTTTAGGTCCTGAAAGGCCACCCATTTTAGACATTACTGCCACAGTGATTAAATTGTCGGAAGTAGCTAAACCATTTTCAACAGTTTTCGGACCTTTCGGTTTTTTTCCTCTTGGGCACCAACTTTTACCAACTTGACCAGGCTCTCCAGGAGTATCAACGCAGAAATAAGAGTCTGGTCCAAATTCAGTGCACGGTTTTACAACTCGCATAGACAAAGCAGTTCCATAAACAAAGGGTTTTATGGTAGAACCAACCTGTCTTTTTCCTTGTTTTACGTGGTCAAAAGCAAAGTGGTTAAAGTCAATACCCCCCACCCATGCTTTTACAAAACCTGTACTTGGTTCTATGGACATCATTCCGGCTCTTAGAATTCCCTTATAATAACGAATAGAATCATTGGGGGTAAGCGTAGTGTCAATGTTTCCGTTCCAAGAAAAAACGTGCATAGGAACAGGTTCATCAAAACTTGCAATGATTTCTTTTTCAGAAATACCACTGGCTTTCATTGACCTGTATCTGTCTGAATTTTTTCGTCCAGAATTCATTAAAGATTCTGCAACTTTTGCAGAAATGCTATTCGTAAAGGGGTATCTTTTTAATTTTCGGTTGTTTTTGTCAAATTGAGGTTGTAAATCTTCTTTTAGGTGTCTTTTTAGTGCGTATTCTGCGTGTTGTTGCATGTCAACGTTGATGGTGGTATAGATTTTAAGACCATCTTTATAGACATTGTAAGCATCGCCATTTTCTTTCTTATAAATGAGTTCTCCTTTCTCATTCTTGGACTTAAATAATGCCTTTAAATCACTTCTCAATGATTCTCTAAAGTATGGAGCCAAACCTTCTTTGTGATCGACTACTTGATAATCAATAATGATGGGCAACATTCTCAAGGAGTCGTATTCCTTTTGCGTCATTTGATTTTTTAGTGCAATGTTGTTGCTATTCGTACTCCGTTTCCATTGAAAAAGCACCTGATTTCTTCGTTTAATCGCACGAGTACTGTCTTTTGCTCTTTCTTCTGTCATTTGCAGTGGTGTAACATTCTCTCGGGCTATTTTTTTTCTACGAGCAACCACATTTCTATAATTTTTGAGCTGCGCATGATAAGGATTGTACAAATCAGGGTTTTTACACATTCCAATGAGTGTTGCTGCTTCTTGCCTGTTCAATTCTATCGGTTTTTTGTTGAAATAAACGTTTGCGGCGTTCTCTATCCCAACGGCGTTATACAAGAAATCGAACTGGTTGAGATACATGGTAATGATTTCTTCTTTGGTATAGCGTTCTTCCAAACGCACTGCAATGATGTTTTCTTTTACTTTCTCGTCAAGACGTTTCATTTTTCCTTTTCGCTGATTGGGTACAGGTTTGCCTTGTGCTTTTAGTTCTGCTATTCTTGCTCTTTCTTCAAGTGTGAAAATCAATTTTGCCAACTGCTGAGAAATAGTAGAAGCTCCTCCTCCTTCGCCCATCCGTGCAATTGCTCTACCCACACCTCTAAAATCAATGCCAGAATGATCTAAAAAACGCTCATCTTCGGTCGCAATTAAGGCATCAAAAACATAAGGGGAGATGTCTTTGTAAGCGACATTGGTTCTGTTAACGCTCCAATACCTTCCCAATTCTGTTTTAGCGTCGTCTGCAAAAACGATTGACGCTAAAAGTTCCGGTGGGTTTTCCAACGTTTCTACAGAAGGCAATTCATCTTCGGCCTGACTGTAAACTAAAAATAAAACAAGCAAGAAAGGAGACATAGCGCCCAACCAAAAAAGGACAGTAAGAACCCGAGCCGTTTTTTTGGAAAATTCTTTTTTTGGAGCTTTTTCTTGTTCTTTCTTTGCCATCTTTCTTTATTGGTCTTGTAAATGTAGAAAATTTATTTGATACTCATAGGGTGACTTAAAGACATCCAATGAGTATTCGTCGATTTAATTCAAAACATCCTTCCTTTGGCTGTCTAATTTCAGTAAAATAAACATCATCATGGAGAAAGACATCAGTGAGGATCCTCCGTAGCTAAAAAACGGAAGAGGAATGCCGATAACTGGCGAAAACTCAATGTTCATGCCGATATTAATGGCAAAGTGATAGAAAATTATCATCGCGACGGAGTAGGCATAAACCCGATTAAAGGTAGATTTTTGACGTTCTGCGATGATTACAATTCTTAAAATCATAAAGATGTATAAAAAAACAAGAATAATACTTCCTGCAAATCCCCATTCTTCTGCAAAAGGACAAAAAATGAAATCCGTTTCACTTTCTGGGACATGATTTGTTTGAACCGAAGAAACAGTTGCGTTTCGATAACCTTTACCCAGCAAACCTCCAGAACCGACTGCCGCCATGGCGCGATTTCGATTGTAATCATCTCCGTTAGGGTCTTCTCGCAAGCCAAGTACAAGCTCTATCCTTTCTTTTTGGTGTCCAGCCAGTTTTTGAAAACCGAAATCAATCCCTTTTGTCAATGTAACGGACAATAGAAATGCAATGATGGAGATGGTCAATGCTCGCTTTCTATCTCTTCTCGAAAAGATCATTCTCATGAAAAAATAACCGACAACAGAAAGAACTAAAAGGAAGAAAAAAACACCCCAGTAACCCGCTAATTCAACACCTAAAAAGTCAAGTGTAATGGTAGAATTGCTCAACAGCAAAGTCGTAATACTTAAGAAAAGAACTACGAATAAAATGGGCACAAAGTGAGTTCCCACCCATGTTTTTTTGAAATGGATGCCCTTAATGGGTATTGCATTGAGAACAGGAAGTATTAAAGGGTCGTACGAGACACCTTCACGGTATAAAACGAATAGAAAAGCCGTAAAAACGACAAATGTCCCTGCATCCGGTTGCAGTAAAATTAGAACCATAGGGACTAAAATGATGGCGTTTGCCACAAGCACTGTCTTGCGACTTTGTTGCTTGATATTGGCGACACTTAGATAGTTTGCCAACAGAATAGCGGTGCCAATTTTGGCAAATTCTGCAGGTTGAATTCCCATTGAACCAATACCTAGCCACGCTCTTGCACCATTCACCGCAGGCATGAATAAAACGATGACCAACAAGCTCAAAGTAAAACCATAAATGGGCAAAGAAAATTTTCTGTAAATGTCAGAGTCAATGAGAAAAACGAGTAAGCCTAAAAACAGAGAAATGCCAAGCCACATGATTTGTTTTCCGTATTTTTCTGACAAATCAAATATGCTTGGGTGCTCAGGATTGTAGGCAACGGAATAAACCGTTCCTATTCCCATGAGAAGCAATAAAATGTAGCAACTAAAAAGAGGCCAATCAAAATTACCGATGACAGATTTATTCTTTCTCATCGTTCTTTTTTAAGTAAAACAGCGTCTAAAATTCGTTTCTCTTTCGCCGAAGGCTCTACTTTTCCGTAAATGTATTGTTCTATCATCAAACTTGCAATCGGCGCTGCCCAAGTCCCACCGCCGCCTCCAGCGTTCTCTATGAATACTGAAATGGCAATTTTTGGGTTGTCCATAGGGGCAAAAGCAATGAAAGCTGAGTGATTTCTTAGTTTCAATTGCCTTCGGTAATTCTCAATGGTTCCTGTTTTTCCACAAACGATTACGCCTTCTACTTTTGCTCGCCTTGCAGTACCTCCCGGTTCATAAACTACGCGACGCATACCTTCCACAACAGGGACAAAGTATCTTCTTTCGACCATAGTTTTGTGCTTAATAGTATATTCTTCTTTCGGTCCTTCTTCTCCGAAACCTTTTACGAAATGAGGCGTAATGTACCAACCTCTATTCGCCATGATTGCTGCAACATTTGCCAAATGCAAGGGAGTCAATTGAACCTCTCCCTGCCCAATAGAAATAGAGCGAATGGTAGAAAATTTCCACTGCAAATGACCGTACCATTTATCGTAATATGCAGGGTCAGGAATATTGCCTGCGGTCAAACCTGTAATGTCTGTTCCCAAGCGATGGCCCAAACCAAAACTGTGCATGTATTTTGCCCATCTGCCCAACCCGTATTCGGCATCTTCGTAATTCACCTTCTTTTTGCCTTGCTGAATAATTCTTCGCGTAACAGCATAAAAATAAGGGTTGCAAGACATCTTAACAGCATCCGTTACGTTTCTTGCCGATGGGTGATTGTGACAACCAACAACACTTTTGTTACAAGGGAAACCAGACTCTGTTGTAATTACTCCTTCTTGCATGCCAATTAAGGCTTGTAAAAGCTTAAAAGTTGAACCAGGCATATACGCAGAAGCCAAAGGACGAGGAAAAAGAGGTTTGTCAGGATCTTCCAATAATTTAGGGTAATTTTTACGAATTTTTCTGTTTCCCACGAGCAGGTTAGGGTCGTAATTGGGAGAAGAAACAAGCGCAAGAATTTCACCTGTACTTGGTTCAATCGCAACAATGCAACCTCGCTTGTTCTCCAATAATTTCTCTCCGTAGGCTTGTAAAGCAATGTCGATTCCTAACTTAATTGCCGGAGCCTGAACTGCGGTGGTGTCATATCTTCCATCCTCCCATGAGCCTACTGTGTTGTTCATTGCAGAAGTTACAATGTATTTTACTCCTTTCGTTCCTCGGAATTCTTTTTCGTAGAATCGTTCTATGCCAGATCTTCCTATTCTGCCTCCAGGTTTGTAGAATTTATCTTTGTTAATCTCTTCTTGATATACTTCAGAAAGATAGCCAAGAATATTTGCTCCATTAGCAAAAGGATAGTCCCGCATACTGGTCACTTCCTTATAGAATCCACGAAAATCTTCAAGATGAGAGGCAATTTTGACCATTTCTTCAGCCGTTAGTTCTTTGAGGAAGGGGTACGCTCTAATTTTTTGGTAATTTGATGATGTTTTACCTGTGTGCTTGTTGTAGTACTTGCCTTCTCCCTTGCGAATATCGATAAAACGTTGTCTAATTTCCTCAACTGTCCAACCTATGAGTTTTGCAAATGCAATCGTGTCTAAATCAACGATGTTTTTCTCAACCATCATCAGGTTGTAATAGGTTTTATTGGCAACAATTTTCTTTCCAGAACGATCAAAAACGACCGCTCTTGGAGGTGTTATTTCTCTTCGCTTTTCTGCAATTTGTTGCGCCCGTAATTTCCAGGTGTCGTCAACAACCTGCATGTAAAACAATTTGGAAGCATAAAGCACACCTATGAGGACAAAGATGACAATGAAGACGTATTTTCTTGAATCAAAATTCATTTACTGGTTTGCTTTTTCACAAAAAGATATTGCAATAAGATACAAATAGCAAATGAAACAGGGGCACTTAAAACGGTTTTTTGAAGAATAAAACCCAAATCATTGAATTTAAACATCTCCAAAAGGAAGAACCACAAGTGATGAATGAACAATAAAACACCAAAGGTTTTTGCAAACCAAAGAAATCCCATGTTGAATACGTTTGTTTCAACAAGGGGGTCATAACCGTCTCTTGAGTCGAAAAGTTTAAATACACTCGGTCTCAAAAACGCAAATATTAACGCGGAGGAAGCATGTAATCCGTAAGTGTTAGAAAAAGCATCGACTAAAAGCCCCAAGGAAAAAGAGATAAAAAGTAACGGGAGAATACTTGTGTTGACGGGAAGTAGAAGAATAAACAAAGGATAAATCATGAGTTGTATTCCAAAACCAATCTCAATTTGATTTAAGATGAGTCCTTGAATCAACAACACAGCGAGAAATCGCAGACTATGTTTTAAGGGGTCATTCATTGTTGATTGTTATTTACCTCGGTTTCTAATTCTTTTTGTTCTTCTAACAATAAATTTTTGATAACATAAACGTTTTGCAAGGATCTAAAATCTTCAGAAAACAAAAAAGTAATGTCCCAAAGAGACTCTCCTTCTATGACTTCATATTTTTCAAGTTTTCCAACGGGAATTCCTCTTGGAAAGATGCCTCCACCGCCTTTTGTGACTATTCTGGACCACTTTTTAAGGTCAAAATCATTGGAAACTCCAGTCATTGAACCTCGTCTTGCATCTCTACCGTCCCATTCTAAAAAACCAAATTCATTCGATTCTTGAAGCATGATGGCAATGTTCAACTTCTTTGTCAAGCAAGACTTAATGACAGAAAAATTAGCACTGGTATTGTGAATGATTCCCACGACGCCATTGTTAGAGAAAACACCCATGCCCCTTTCAATTCCTTGTGAAGAACCAATATTAATGGTAAAATAATTATCTCTTTTGTCGTGGGTAGAATTGATAATTATGGCAGGAATGTATTCATATTGTAAGCGCTGAAGGGTGTCATTGATTTTTACCAAACCATTTTCTTGTGGAATAAAGCTAAAGGGTTGCTTTTGCATCAATTCAATGTTTTTCTTTTGCAATTGCACATTATTCTTCGATAAGTTAAAATGTTTGGTCATACTATTTCTAACAGAAAGAATATTTCCTTGAACCGAAGAAGCAGTCGTCAAGTATTGCGATCTTGGGAATTGAACAAACGAAACATACAATGATAACGCAATTCCTTGCAAAAGAGCAAAGACTAAAATCACCTGAAAATGTTTAATGAATGCAATAAAATTACGCATAAGTAAAAGTAGTAAATCTTTTTAGGATTGAGCAAGGCTTTAGAGTAAGAGTTTTCACTCGACTCAATACTAAGTTCTCTTGCTCAAGACTCAAACCTCTTGCTCAACTTAATCTCTAATTAAGAAAAGGAAATTGTCAATATTTTTCAAGGCGATACTTGTCCCTCTTGCAACTGCTCTTAACGGATCCTCTGCAATGTGGACAGGGAGCTTTGTTTTCATGGAAATTCGTTTATCCAAACCTCTTAACATAGAACCGCCACCTGCTAAATAGATACCTGTTTTGAAGATATCGGCAGAGAGTTCAGGAGGAGTCATTTCTAATGCTTGAAGAATTGCCTCTTCGATTTTTGAAATGGTTTTATCCAACGCATGAGCAATTTCTGTATAGGTAATGATAATCTCTTTAGGTATTCCAGTCATTAAATCACGACCTTGAACGGCATATTCTTCTGGTGGATTTTCAAGTTCTGGCAATGCAGCACCTACGTTAATTTTAATTTCTTCTGCTGTTCGTTCACCCACTAAAATGTTGTGCTGACGTCGCATATAATCTTCAATATCACTGGTAAAGTCATCACCCGCAACACGAATGGACTTGTCGCAAACAATTCCGCCCAATGCGATAACGGCAATTTCTGAGGTTCCACCGCCTATATCAATGATCATGTTTCCCATTGGTTCTTCCACATCAATTCCAATACCGATAGCTGCTGCCATTGGCTCGTGAATTAAATAAACTTCTTTTGCTCCGGCATGCTCGGCAGAATCTCTAACGGCTCTTTTTTCTACCTCTGTAATGCCAGAAGGGATACAAATAACCATTCTCAAAGAAGGATTGAACAAGCTTTTACCTGTTCCAATCATCTTAATCATTCCTCGAATCATTTGTTCGGCAGCTTGGAAATCAGCAATTACACCATCTCTCAGAGGACGAATAGTTTCAATCAATTTATGGGTTTTTCCATGCATCTGTTGTGCCTTTTTGCCAATGGCAACAATTTCTCCAGATTGGATGTTTTTTGCAACAATTGAAGGTTCGTCAACAACCACCTTATCATTCATAATGATAAGCGTGTTTGCCGTTCCCAAATCGATTGCAATTTCTTGCGTTAAGAAGCTGAATAATCCCATAATTTTAATCTACACGTTATGATGTTCTGTAATAATAGTCTATTTATTGCTCAAATAGAACTTAATTTACGCAAAATTGTAAAGAAAGTTGCAAATTAATGCTTAAAATGACGAATCCCTGTAAAAACCATTGAAATTCCGTTGGAATTACAATAATCTATCGACAATTGATCTTTGATAGAACCTCCTGGTTGGATGACTGTTTTTACACCAACATTTCCTGCAATTTCTACGCAATCCGGAAAGGGGAAAAAGGCATCAGATGCCATGACGGCACCGTTCAAATCGAACTTAAACGTTTGTGCTTTATGTATGGCTTGATTCAAGGCATCGACACGAGAAGTTTGGCCTGTTCCGCTCGCTAAAAGTTGCTTGTTTTTTGCAATTACGATAGTGTTGGATTTTGTGTGCTTGACCAACTTGTTTGCAAATAATAAGTCTTCTATTTCGTTTTCTGTCGGTTTTGCATCCGTTCTGCTCTCCAGCATTTCTTTCGTTTCAGAAACAAGGTCCCTGTCTTGTTCAAGAACACCGTTCAAGATGGTTCTGAATTGTCTTTTTGGCATTTCAACTTCTTTCTGCACAAGAATAATTCTATTTTTCTTTCCTTTCAGAATTTCGATTGCTTCAGCTTCGTAAGAAGGAGCAATGACAACCTCGCAAAACAAAGAACTGATTTCATTTGCGGTAGTAACGTCTAATCGGGTGTTGCTAATTAGAATGCCGCCAAAAGCACTGACAGGATCTCCTGCCAAAGCATCTACATAAGCTTGATGTATGGTTTCTCTTGTTGCTAAGCCACATGCATTGTTGTGTTTAAGAATGGCAAATGTTGGTCCGTCGTTCTTAAATTCTCCCATTAAATTAACGGCTGCATCCACGTCCAATAAGTTGTTGTAAGAAAGCTCTTTTCCCCATAATTTATCGAAAATAGCGTCTAAATCACCATGAAAAATACCTTTTTGATGTGGATTCTCTCCATATCTTAAGGTTTGGTTGTTAGAAATGCTCTGTTTGAAGGTTTCTTTCTTCCCATTGTTAAAATAACTGAATATGTGCGAATCGTAATGAGAAGAAACATCGAAAGCGTCTCTTGCAAAATCTTTTCGTTCTCCCAAAGTAGTTTCACAAGCATTCTCCGAAATAATATCCAAGAAAGTTGCGTATTGATTCTTAGACGGAATAATAACAACGTCTTTGTAATTCTTTGCAGCAGCACGAATCAACGAAATTCCACCAATGTCTATTTTCTCTATAATGTCAGAATGATCTGCACCAGAAGCAACCGTGTCTTCAAAAGGATATAAATCAACAATCACTAAATCCAATTCTGGAATTTCAAATTCTGCAATCTGTTCTTGGTCAGATGTGTTGTCTCTGCGGGTAAGAATTCCACCAAAAACCTTTGGATGCAATGTTTTTACACGACCTCCCAAAATAGACGGGTAAGACGTTAATTCTTCTACGGGAACAACTGGAATTTTAAGTTCTTCAATGAACTTCTGCGTTCCCCCCGTTGAGTAAATAACAACCTCGTTTTTGTGTAACTCTTGGACAATTGGACCTAATCCTTCTTTGTCGAAAACTGAAATTAATGCTGATTTAATCTTTTTACTACCGTTCATTTCTGTGGTGTTTGTTTTTTTTAAATTGAAAGTGCAAAAGTACATCTTTTTTAAGAAAACTAAATGAACAAAAACGATATAGTTATGAACGAAAAGGGAGAGATCTTCGCATTTAATTGTACAAATTCTTGTACAATAGGTTTGGATTACTTATCTTTACTTTAAATTAAAGAGATGGATATTACGACATATAGCAGTTTTCGACAAAATTTAAAGTCCTTTTTAGACAAGGTTCTCACCAATCATAGTCCCTTGTTTGTAACTCGGTCTAACGGGGAAGACGTGGTTGTTTTGTCAAAATCAGACTATGAATCGATGCAAGAGACCTTGTTTTTGTTAAGCAGTCCTAAAAACGCGATGCGTTTGCAAGAGGGAATTGAAGAGTATAAAAAAGGTGGTGGTAAAGAAAGAACTTTGGCAGAATGAGAATCATTTGGTTAACAAACGCTTGGGAGGATTATTTGTATTGGCAACAGCACGACAAAAAGAGCGTTAAAAAGATCAATAAGTTGATAAAAGAGATAAAAAGAACACCTTTTGAAGGAATTGGCAATCCAGAGGCATTGAAACACTCATTGTCTGGATGGTGGTCAAGAAGAATTAACTTAGAAGACAGATTAGTGTATAAAGTTGAGGATGGAAGTGTCATCATTCTTCAGTGCAGAAAACATTATTGAAACAGAAAACATGCATAAAATTTGTGTCGTAGAAGACGAAAAAAGCATAGGTGAAATCGTACAATTCAACCTTGAATTAGAAGGGTACGAGGTCAAATTAATTGACAACGGAGGTGTTGCTCGTTCACTTTTTGAGAACGACATTCCATTTGATTTAATTATTTTAGATGTGATGTTGCCAATTGTCAATGGCGTTGATTTGTGCAAGCAAATTAGAACCAAAAGCAAGGTTCCGATACTTTTTCTTTCGGCGAAAGGCACAACTACGGACAGAATAGAAGGCTTAAAAGCAGGGGGCAATGATTATCTGCCAAAACCATTCGATTTAGAAGAATTATTGCTCAGAGTTGCCGCACTTGTTGGTCTAAATGAGCCAGAATTAATAAAAGAAGTCTCTATTGGTCAGAAAACGGTCAATTTTAAGACGTATAACGTCACCAATAATTCAACACAGGAAATTGAAACTCTTTCGAAGAAAGAAATTGCGTTGATTCAATTGTTTTTGGAAAAAGAAGGAGAAGTGGTCTCCCGAGATGAGATTTTAGACCGTTTGTGGGGAGAAAATCAATTTCCAACAACCAGAACAATTGATAATTACATCCTCAATTTTCGCAAAATGTTTGAAGAAGACCCTAAAAACCCGAAGTTTTTTCATTCGATAAGAGGAGTGGGGTATAAGTTCGTTAAATAGAGACATTCGCTACGCTCATTCTTAGACACGCTCCTTCGTCGCTTTTAGATACGGACTTCGTCCTTTAGACACGCCTTCATCTCGGCTTCTCTCGATGACCGCGGTTCTTAGACTTGGTTTTCTTTTAGGGAGATTAATCTCGCTTTGATTGCTCGGCTTCCTAAGGTGATGAATAAAAAATCACAACTAAAACTTTCACCAAGAACCAAGTCTAAGAGCCGAAGGCGTGTCTAAAAATGAATTCGCGACCATTGAGCCTGTCGAAATGTGCGAATGAATGTTTCTAAAAGAGAAGCGGTCTAAAGGACACCGTCCGTATCTAAACTTTATTAGTATTTTTGCACCAAGTTTAATTTTCGATGACAACGAACAAACAATTAAGATACGATAAAGCCTACCTGAGAATGGCCAAAACATGGTCAGAACTCTCGCATTGCAAGCGAAAACAAGTCGGTGCAATTATCGTTAAAGACGGAATGATTATTTCTGACGGTTTTAATGGCGCGCCTAGTGGTTTTGATAATTGTTGTGAGAATGAGCAAGGCGAAACGCAATGGTACGTTTTGCATGCAGAAGCAAACGCTATTTTAAAGGTCGCAAAATCAACGCACAACTGCCAAGGATCCACGCTATATCTTACACTTTCTCCCTGCAAAGAATGTAGCAAGTTGGTTGTGCAATCTGGCATCAAAAAGATCGTTTATATCAATGAATATAAAGATAGAAGTGGCGTTGATTTCCTAGAAAATGCGGGAATTGAGGTTCAACAAATAGAAAATCCATTTGATGCAGAATAAGCAAAATCAATACCTCATTCCAATCGTAATGGCGTGCTTTTTAGCCGTTGGGTTGTTGTTGGGCAAGAAATTAGCCCCTCAACAAGAGGTTTATTTGACAAAAAGCGGAGGACAAGTTAGGTATCAAAAAATACAAGAGATTATTCACCTTTTGGATGAACGATATGTAGAATCTGTCGATGGGGAAGAAATTTTCGAGAGAACGATTAGCGATATGTTGCACACCTTAGATCCGCACAGTAATTATATCCCTGCGGAAGATTTAAAAGCAATGAATGAGTCTATCGAAGGTAAATTTAGTGGAGTTGGCATACGTTTTTTTATTATTCGTGACACTGTTTCGGTAACCAACGTTCTTCCCTATTCTCCTGCAGAAAATGCAGGATTAAAAGCAGGCGACAAAATTTTACAGGTGGACACCACAGTCATCACAGAGATTGCGATAAAAAACGATGAAGTAATGGGCATGCTTAAAGGCGTCGCAGGTACGAAAGTCAATCTTGTTATTCTCCGAGGAAGCAAAAAATTGAAAAAATCAGTCATTCGAGGCTCAATACCGGTAGAATCTGTCGTTGCATCATTTATGATAGACGAATCTATAGGTTATGTTAAAATAGACCAGTTCAGCGTGGCAACTTCTGAAGAATTCATTATCGCCACCTCCGTTTTGAAAAAGCAAGGTCTAAAAAAACTCATTATTGACCTTCGATTTAATGGAGGAGGAGTTCTTACAGGAGCAACAGAAGTCGCAGATGAATTCTTAAAAACAAATATTGCCATTGTCGAGACAAAAGGGGAACATTCTCAGGATTATGTGTATCGTGCCACTCCAAAAGGGGGACTCGAAGACGTTGAGTTGGCCATTTTGATTAATTCGAACAGTGCATCGGCTTCAGAAATTTTGGCAGGAGCCATTCAGGATAATGACCGAGGAATTATTGTTGGAAGACGTTCTTTTGGCAAAGGTTTGGTGCAAGAAGACATGATGTTAAGGGACGGAAGTAACCTTCGATTGACCGTTGCTCGATACTACACTCCCACCGGAAGATGCATCCAAAAACCTTACACAGACGACTTGGATGCTTATTACAGCGACCAAATGAACAGGTACGAGAACGGAGAATTGTATGCTATGGATTCGACTAAATTTCCAGACTCCTTAAAGTTTGTGACACCTGGCGGAAAAGTGGTTTATGGAGGCGGAGGAATCATGCCGGACGTATTCGTTCCACTGGACACACTTGGAAACAGTTGGTATTTCACCAATCTTCGTTATTCTTCGGCTTTTACAACATTTGCCTTCGATTTTGTGCAAGATAAGCGAACAAAATGGGCGTCTGTTAAAACATTTGACAGGGAGTTTACAGTGACGGACAACATTCTCAATCAGTTTGTGGTTTTTGCAGAAGAAGAGTCCAAAGTGGAGAAAAACGCGAAAGATTTAGCCATCAGTAAAAAGCTAATCAAAGAAACAATCAAAGGCGAAATAGCACGACAATTATGGGTAGAACAAGGTTACTACCAGGTCCGTGTGAAAGACGATGTCGATGTGCAAGAGGCAATTAGAGCGTTAGAACGTTAGAGTGTAGGGGTTGGTCGCGAACCCCTACACTCTAACGTTCTAACTTCATCTAAAAAAGGCTGAACTTTCTCAATTTCAACATGATCCATGACCACAATTTTATACCATTTTGGAGAATGATGATTGTCTGGCACTAAACCGTACTTTTCAGCCAGTTCTTTTGTCAAAAAACGACTCTTAATGGTCACAATATTGCTGAATTCATTTCTGTAATACTCAACTTTCATTTCGTCTAATTGTTGACATAACCAATCCGTTCTTTTTTGAAGAATAAAAACCTTTTCTATCCAACCGTTTGGTCCGTATTTTGACAGAATCATCCAGATAGAAATAGCGTTTGCCCCTGATCGAGAACCAATCAAAGTGCTGTCCTCGCCCTCGACATAACTAGCTTCCATAGTTGTAGAGTAGCGCATCAACCCCTTTCTGGCAAGAAAAATCCCCGTCCCATAAGGTGCTTGTGCCATTTTGTGAGCGTCTAAAGTGACAGAATCGATGTGTTTATTGGCAAAATTTAATTGATTTTTAGGGTTAGAAAACGGAAAATAAAACCCTCCAAAAGCAGCATCAACGTGCATTTTAAAAGGCAATTTTTTCTTTTCAAAAGCATCGACATACAATTGAAAATCATCCACAGAACCGAACATTGTCGTCATCATGTTGACCACAACGATAAAATATTTTCGACCTTCTTTCGCTGCGTTTTCTAGTTGCTTTTGGATAGAATTTGCATCAAGGGAGAAGTCAACGTCATTCGTTTTTACCTTATAAATGCCGATGTTTAAAAGATTAGCCGCTTTATCCATAGAATAGTGAGAATCTTCACTGCAAATAACAGCAATCTCTTCGTGTTTTGCCTTTTTCTCTTGAAGGTAATAGTTTCGATAAATCCAAATCGCTTGAATATTGGCTTCCGTTCCTCCGGAAGCGACGTAACCGTCATAAGAATCTGGTTTTGCGTGGAGAATATCTTCTGCACAGATCGCAATTACATCGCGCTCTATGGAATGCGTTCCTTTGAAGAAACTTTCAGAATTCTCTAAGGTATGACAACCAATATGGTTGGGATTCTGCACCAAGGTTGACAGAAAAGGAGCATCCTCTAAAATACGATCATCTTGCGAAAAAACACGAGAATCTAAATACGATGCAGGCACACCAAGAATTTCTTCTTTGGCATAATTGGTGTTCTTTTTTAGCGCATCAAAAACGATTTCCTTAATCTCTCCTTGTTCTTTTTTTAACCAAGTCATACCAATAAAATATAAATTTCAGTGCAAAGAACGGCATTTTTTGGGCAGAAGAGAATGATAAAGGTCAACTTTATGAATGAGGCGTGTTTTTTAGTTTGAATACGGAGAATTTGAGTTTCAAAAAGCAAAAAAAAGTAGGTTTTTGAGTGTTTGGTGTTTGGAGTAAAAAATCGAACTTTTTAGAAGAAAAGAGGGGTGGTGGAGAAGGAGGTTTTGGAATAAAAATTGGTGGAAATTTTGCTATATTTACAGTACGGATATTCAAATTAATTAATGACTTTAAATCAAACTAAGTTTAAAATAGCAACATTAATTAGTTTGATGTGCCTATTAATTCCCGTTTCGATATACGGGTTGTGGATTTACGTTTTCGATTTAGGAACGACTCAATTTGAGCGAGTAACTATTTTTAAAACTTATTTTCCAGAATTTCTTGGTGGCAGATGGAGTACAACCATACTTGGTATTCTTTTGTGTGCCATAGCAATTGTTTTAAGCGGCATAAGCTTTAGTAAACTATTGAGTAAATTTTGGAAGAGCTTAAATCTTGTTATTCTAATTGTTGCCGGTTTATTGTTTCTATTAAATATATTTTCAATGATGTAAAACCGACTTAAAAAAATGAAGAAACGAATCACTAAAGATTAAGCCCCTACTCCCGCTTCGTTGCATTTGTAATGCTGCGAGTTCTGTTTTGCTTATCCCCCCTTCCCAAAATAGTTCTTAATTTAGCACCAAACATTCTCAATGAGCACATTTATTCCCATTCAACATTTCAGCGAACTGTACACCAGCTTCTCAGACTTAATGACTGAAGAGGGAATGCAACGGTTTTTAGTCGAGCTAGATTCTGAAAAAGGCAAAGGAATTCGACAAGAACTATCCATTGACGATGAGAACTTAGCACAATTCAAAAAGTCAATTTCAAACTCACAGCACGTTCTGTTTCATGGATGGGTAGCACAAGACAGAGCTTTGCAAACATTTTTACTGGAGGGAAAACTCACCAACTTTGAAGATGTCAACAATCATTTAAAGCATCAATACATTGAAAATTACAAAGCGTTTTTATCTCCTTATTTAGCCCAGAAATTATTGGTTTACGCGGGAGAAAAAAGCCTAGAAACACTAGAAAAGGCCTTTTCTTATGTCTGTCTGCTCGATAAAAATCACCGCCCAACAGTAGAAAGTCAATTGTTTAGCGCACTCAACGAGAGAATAAAAAAATCGACTCAAGAATGCAAAATTTTGGCAACAGAAGACGAATTAATTTCACTCGTTAAACCTCTCTGTGACGACAAAATAATAGACATTGTTAATTCCTTGTCTAGAGCATCGTATTCTTTCAAATTGACGTATGTGGACGATGTTCTTTCTGTGCTAAAGTACAAATCTTGCACGCCGCGTTTCGCAAATTGGGTCTTGAAAAAACTTTCGCTTATCCAATTAAACAACGAGCACGTTTACAAGGTAAAAGACTTGCGAAAAGACCTAAAACAAGGAGATTTAAAGGTCAGAAACCACGGAAAAGGAAGAACGCCGATAAAATGGGGTGCCGTTGCCACTTTTACCCTTGTTTTGCTAATCGCAGGACTCACATTCTGGGTGATAAAATACAAACCATTCAGCGATATTGAAGATCCACAGTTCAATAACGACACTTCTTTTATGCAATTCTCCAAAGAGGAAAGGAAGAAGATTGACTCCTTACTAATCGCCATGAATGGAAACCTCGTTGAAGACGATTTAATGATAGATCAAGGAATTCCATTGATAGGCCAAAGCGACCAATTGACTCTTCGAAAAACCTTTTACAACACAACATTTGAACGAATTTATCAAGATTTTATAAACGATGCCGAGTCAAGAGAAGGCAAAATCTTGGATTCTTGCGAGAATGCACTCCCCTTCCAAAAAATAGAAGGAACAAAGGAGCTTTCTTCTTCAAAAGGACCTGTCGAAGCAATGATTAAAAACGAAAGTGGCTACGATGCAATTGTCGTTGTGTCGCAACAAAATAAAGGAGGGAAAATATATTCAATGTTGCTAAAAAAAGGAGAAACGAAGACCTTTGAAATGAACAGCTACGATTATTTAATGGTGGTAGCAGGAAATAAATTTCAAAAGTACACCACGCCAGTCGGAGTCTCCGACGATCAGTTGCCTTCGGACAAATTCAAGCATTATTTTTGTGAAATTGACGTCAATTATAAAAATTCTGTCAATTCTATCTACCAACTCACCAATATTCAAAGCGGCAAAACAAAATTCTTACTAATGGGCGACAAGGGGTCTTATTTTCACCTAATAGATTTGAATTCCGTCCTAGAATCAATTTAAAACGCTATTTTTCATAACTCATAACTCATAACTCATAACTCATAACTCATAACTCATAACTCATAACTCCAATGATCTTATACAACGTAACCGTAAGCATAGACAAATCAGTCCACTTAGCCTGGCTCGACTGGATGCGAAACGCTCACATTCCAGATGTCATGGCAACCGGATGCTTTAAAGAATGCCGAATTTCTCGCGTGCACGGAGAAGAAGAGGGCGGAATGACTTTTGCCATTTCCTACATTGCCCCAACGCAAGAAGATTTTGATGAATACCAAGAAAAACATGCGACTTCCTTGCAAAACGACCATTCTGCTAAATTTAATGGTAAATTTGCTGCTTTTAGAACAATGTTGACAGTAATAGAAGAATTTAAGCCCTAAAAATGAGTGTAAAAGCAAAAAAACACCTCGGACAGCATTTTTTAACCGATAAAGGAGTCTGTCAGCGTATCGCGGACCAATTTAAGCAACATCAAGGATGTAAAAAAGTCTTAGAAATTGGCCCGGGAATGGGTGCTTTGACGGAGTTTTTACTAGAAAAAGAGCAGGATGTCTGGGTGATGGAGGTTGACACAGAAAGCATTGCCTTTTTGCAAAAAAACTTTCCAGTTTTGCAGGATAAAATCATAGAAGCCGATTTTTTAAAGGCAGATTTACCTGAAATTATGGGCAAAGAAAAGTTTGCCGTGGTCGGTAACTTTCCTTACAACATTTCTTCGCAAATTTTATTCAAATGCCTGGAACACCGCAACCAAATTCCTGAAATTATGGGCATGTTTCAGCGAGAAGTGGCTTGGAGAATTGCCGAAAAACCCGGAACAAAACAATACGGTATTCTTAGTGTGTTTATGCAGGCATATTACGACATTGAGTATTGTTTCACAGTAGATGAACACGTTTTTGACCCACCACCAAAGGTAAAATCAGGTGTAATTCGCTGCACAAGAAACAGTAGAGAAAAACTCCCTTGCGATGAGGTTTTGTTCAAGCAAGTAGTAAAAACGAGCTTTAATCAACGAAGAAAAACGATACGGAATTCCATAAAAGCGTTGCTAAAAGGCAACAAGGTAGATCACCCTTTTATGGCGCTGCGACCAGAAACACTTTCTGTGGACCAATTCATAGAATTAACGCAAATAGTCGATGGTTTAGAGCCGGCAGACTAAGAATTCATTCAAATCATTGTTTTAATTCTAAAAAATGCTTTTATTTGTAGCACATTTAAACAACAGCAGTTATGACTTGGAGCGGAATTTTTTGGGGAATAGGAGATTTTTTAGATTGGACTTTTCAACTTTTACAACAAAATATGATGGGTGATATTTTAAATAACATCTTCATTATTGGAATTGCTTCTGGTCTTTTATACTGGTTGTTTACACAGAAAAAATTAAGTGCTAAAGCGGCAAATGACCCGAATCAATTGAAGTAAATTTGAATCGGATACGATATTTAAGGTTGTTCAGAAATGAGCAACCTTTTTTTGTGGGACATATCAAAATCAAAGAGTTTTTAGGTATATTTACACTATGAGCAAATACAGCATCATCATAACAGCAGGCGGCATTGGCAAAAGAATGGGGTCTTCTCTTCCGAAGCAATTCATTGCCATTAATGACAAGCCTTTGTTGATGCATACCATTGAGAAGTTCTACCATTTTGACCCAAAAGTGCAAATTGTCATAACACTGCCCGAAGAATGGAGAGAATATTGGGAAGCTTTGATTGCGGATCACAATTTCAAAATTCCGCACCGAGTTGTTGCCGGGGGCAAAGAACGGTTCCACTCCATAAAAAACGCGTTAGAATATTGTTACGGAGATTATATTTCTATTCATGACGGTGTAAGGCCGTTGGTTAGTCACGACACTATGAAAAACTGCGTGAAAGTTCTTCATAAACACGATGCAGTAATTCCAGTTATTGCCGTTGTCGATTCTATGAGAATGAAGAATGAAAAAACAACCAAAGCCGTGGACCGAACCGACTATTTATTGGTGCAAACTCCTCAGTGCTTTAAGAAAGAGGTAATCACAGCGGCTTACGAACAGCAGTACCACAAAGGGATTACGGACGACGCAAGTCTTGTGGAAGAGGCAGGATACAAAATCAAAACGGTGGAGGGAAATATCGAAAACATCAAAATCACAAATCAGTCTGACTTAAAATACGCTGGATTATTCTTGAAATAAGTAATTTAGTTCGTTTTTTTTTCGAGGATGTAATCTTCAATCGCTTTTTTAGTGGTTACCCAATTTCTACCTTCTTTGTGCGCATCAATTTTGCCTGTTCTTGCCAATAAACTGACATATTCTTGCCCGTAAGGAACGCTTGGCTCACGCACAATTTGGGTGATACTTTTGTAGTCAATATCTCTTTCTGGGAGAGCTGTTAGGTAGATGTTTAACGAACGCTCTACCGCCTGACACATGAGCAACATCAATTTATGGTAGTTACCTTTGTTTGCTTGATTTAGGGCTTCGTAATATTTTTTTCTATCTGTTTTTAGAATAATGGCAGGGGGATAACCGTGACGCATGAGCAATAAATTCATGGCCAAACGAACGGTGCGACCATTGCCATCAAAAAAGGGGTGTATCCAAACCATCTTGTGATGAAAAACGGTGGCTAATTCTATTTCGTTTAGACACAAAGGATTGTTATTGGTAAACGAAATCAGCTCGTTTAGTAATTCAGAGGCTCTATATGCATTGGGCGGCGTGAAGTTGGCGCCAGAGATTCGTACACCAGCATTTCTAATGCGACCTGCAAATTCGTCTTCTATAGAACGCAGTACAAGGCCATGCAAAGATAGAATATCATGGCAGGATAAAATGTAGTTTTTATGGACAAGGGTCGTTAGATAATGAATGGCTGTTTCGTGATTCTTTGCCTCAAAATGCTCGCGTAAAGATTTCCCTTTGATGGTGATTCCTTCTTGCAAAACCATTTGCGTTTCTCTCAGGTTTAAGGTGTTTCCTTCGATGCTGTTGGAGTTGTATGTCCATTCTATCTGCAGAACTTCCTTGATTTTGGACAAAGCGGATTGGGACAAGGGTCTTGCCTTGTTTAAAACGGCAAGTTTGTCTTGTAAGCGCTCAAAGGTGGTGCTTAATTCTTCTCTATATGTCACATCAATTTCCCACACCCCACAAATATACAATATCGGATTGGGTAAAAAAAGCATCTATCCGATTTATTCACATTTTTACCTAAAAAAACCTAATTTTTGATGTTTTTCAATCGTGAAGTTTATCTTTACTCTCTATTTTAGCATAAATGAAGGTTACAGATCACATAAAAGGGGCAAAAAGCACCTTATTTTCTTTTGAAATTCTTCCTCCACTCAAGGGGAAAAGCATTCAATCTATCTATGATGGCATTGATCCATTAATGGAATTTAAACCGAAGTTCGTCAATGTCACCTACCATAGAGAGGAGTTTATTTACAAAGAACGAGAGAATGGTTTGTTGGAGAAAATTGCAATTAGAAAACGCCCAGGAACGGTCGGAATTTGTGCCGCAATTATGAACAGATACGATGTAGATGCAGTTCCTCACCTTATTTGTGGTGGATTCTCCAAAGAAGAAACAGAAAATGCATTGATTGATTTACAATTCTTAGGAATTGACAATGTGCTGGCTTTACGAGGGGATTCTATCAAAACAGAATCGAATTTCAGACCGCACAAATACGGGCATCAATTTGCACAACAATTGATTGAGCAAGTTGTAGAAATGAATAGTGGGACTTATTTAATGGACGACATTCAATTAGAACCAACCGATTTTTGCATTGGTGCCGCAGGATATCCAGAAAAGCATTTTGAAGCCATGAACCTCAATTTTGACTTGGAGAATTTAAAAAAGAAGGTCGATGCGGGAGCTGAATATGTCGTTACGCAAATGTTTTTTGACAATCAGAAGTATTTTGATTTCGTGAAAGCTTGCCGTGCCATCGGAATTACCGTTCCTATTATTCCAGGATTAAAACCGATTAAATCGATGAATCATATTTCGTTTTTACCGAAATTCTTTCACATTGATTACCCGGAAGCGCTGTCAAAAGAATTGTTGAAGTGTAAATCAAATGCAGATGTTGCTCAAGTCGGAATAGAATGGGGAATTCAACAATCGAAAGAATTAAATGCTGCAGGCGTTCCATGCATTCATTATTATACCATGTCTAATTCAGTATCCGTGAAGGCTATTGCCAAAGAAATATTTTAAATTATGAAGAATTTTATCGTTTTATTGTCCGTTTTACTCATTGCAAGTACTTCTTTCTCTCAGAAGAAGCAAAAGAAGGAAAAATTGAATTTGACCAACGCGTTGGTCGTTGCACAATTAGACAATCCTGACGACAGGTACTCTTTAGAGATAAATTTGACGCAATTATTGGTGGCAAGTGGCATCAAAGCCGAGCCGTCTTTGAATTATATGAAATTTGGCGAAGATTCAAAAATTTTGGCTTCAGATTCTATCGCAGAAATCATGAAAACCAAAGGAATTGACACTTACTGCTTGGTTTCCGTTAGAGGTTACGACAGACGCTTCAAAAAAACCGAAGGCCGAGAAAACCTTGCGGCAGCACTTTCTGTTGGTGGACTCTTCGATTTATACCGTCAAGACATCGTTTCTATTAGTTTTGAATTCAAATTCTACCGAAATGGTGAATTTGTCTATACAGACATGGTAAAATGCGGAAATGTTGGTGACAGAGAAACTGTTTTGAAGAAATTCAGAAAAAAAACAGGCAAACGTATTTTGAAAAAGTGGAGGAAGAAATAATACAGTAGGGGCAGAAATAATTTTGTAGGGGCAGGTCGCGACCTGCCCCTACAAAATTATTTCTTTACCAACTTCGCCACATACTTCCCGATAATATCAAATTCCAAATTCACCGAGCTTCCAATTTCTATTTGATGAAAATTTGTGAATTCATAGGTATAAGGTATAATATGAACGGAAAATTGCGTCTCTTTTGAGTCAACAACCGTCAAACTTGTACCGTTGATGGTCACAGAACCTTTTTCCACGGTGATATCCTTGCTTTTGTATTCAAAAGTGAACTTCCAACTGCCATTTTGATTTTCTTTGCCAATGCAAGTGGCTGTGGTATCAACGTGGCCTTGAACAATGTGTCCGTCCAAGCGACCATTCATAAGCATGCAACGTTCGAGGTTGACTTTTGTTCCCACTTCCCAAGAACCTAAATTGGTTTTCTGAAGCGTTTCTTGAATTGCCGTTACGGTGTATTGATTTCCGTTGATGTTAACCACCGTTAGGCAGCAACCGTTATGCGCTACACTTTGATCAACCTTTAATTCTTGCGTAAAATCCGCCTCCAAAGTAAAGTGAATGTTTTCACCTTCTTTGTTGATACTTTTAACGATTCCTAATTGTTCTATGATTCCTGTAAACATAGGACGAAGATAGTTGAAAGATTTGAAGATTGAAGAATGTGAAGCGTAGAAATAAGATTTTATTCTCTCATAAATTCCATCGCCAATCTCTTAGCAATGAGCATTCTTCCAGTTTCATCATAATGCTCTGTTGGAAAAATTTTATCGATAAAATCACTTTCTCGAACCTGAGCGAGGTTATTGACCACGCTGACTCCTTCTTTTTCATATCGTTTGGTCAAAAAACGAGTGTTTTTCTTCATCAAGACAAGTAAATCATTCCCGACAAGCGTTTTTATCGCATCAACATTCTCAGGGAGAACGTTAAACAGCAGGTTCCAACCTCGTTTTTTTGCCAATTCTACAATCGCATCTAAATCTTTTATGCGAGGATGGTTTTTGTCAATCTTAAAAGCGAAATTATTCACATAACTCTTTGCCAATTCCCTATTCTCAATGTTGCTCCCTTCCCAAGTTTCGTTTATTTGCTGTTGCCATCGCCGAACGGTCATCTTCTTTTTATTGCGAGGAAGTATAAACTCCCGTTCCCACCAAACATTTATTTTTTCAAAACGTTTGCGCTCACTCCTTGTTCCATAAGCTCTAAATGACAGCAAAAAACGATTGTATAAGGGCGGACAATTCTGCAACAACATCATTTCTTTCTGCAAAGGCGCTTCTAATTCTGAAAACACCCAATCTGCAGCGAAAGAACGCAAGTTGAGCGTGATAATTACTGTTTTTATGCGACTGTCATCGGCAACATTCTCTAAAATCGTTTTGTAAATACCAGAATGAGCGGCAGGCTTCGTAATGTCGGTTACTTTTTCATTCTTCAACAAGCCGTCGAGCATTTCACTGATAGAATTTTTATTGGCATCACTTTCCGCATAAGTGACGTTAGAAGATTCTCCCAAATACAGAATGGTTGTTTTTTTCGGAACGCTTTTAATGGCATTGACTATGGGAGAATGTTCTTGCAAATCGCCTTCAAAAAAGAAGCTTGTGTAAATAAAGTTCATGACAAAAAGCATCGCTGCCAGAGCACCAATTCTAATTGCTATTTTTTTGACAATTACCATTCCTTAAAATTGAAAATAAATAAATGGAATTTCTTCTACCCCTGAGAATGAAATGATGGCAAATAGCAACGCAAAATAACTCGCCCAACGGATAGCAAAATGCTGTTTGCCTATCCAAGAATCATAACGCTTGTTGAAGAGCAACAAGTCAATGAGAATGAATGACCCAAAAACACAAAGCGATAGAGTACTGATATTCACAAAGTTATCAACAGAAAAGTTGCCGAGCAAATCTCCCAACAAAGTAAATGCATCGCCTATTGATGGACTTCTAAAAAACACCCAAGCCAAGGTTACGATAGTAAATGTTTTGAGTGCAAGAAGAATATGAACGACAGAAAAAGCTTTGACTTTCTTCGGTTTTAGCATTCTATTGAGACCCTTTTCTAACAAATAAGCAAGGGCAAAAATCAAGCCCCAAAATAGGAAAGTATAGTTGGCGCCATGCCACAATCCACTGACAATAAAAACGGTGAAAATATTGAAAATCCTGCGAAAGGTTTTGCTTCGACTACCTCCCATCGGAAAAAATAGATAATCTCTAAACCAAGTGGATAAGGAAATGTGCCAACGTTGCCAAAAATCAGCAATATTCCGCGACAAATAGGGAGAATTAAAATTGTTCATTAGGCGAATACCCATAATCAACGCACTTCCGATGGCAATCAACGAATAACCGAAGAAATCACAATAAATTTGAAAAGAATAGAAGACCATTCCGAGTAAAATAGAGCTAGAATTGTACAATTCGGAATGGGCATAAATTTCATCGACAAAAGGGGCCAAATTATCAGCAACCACCATCTTGGTAAACAACCCGAAGAGAATCAAGCGCAAGCCATTTTTCAGATTCTCATAGTCAAAAGAATGCTTTGCTTTCAGCTGCGGAGCCAATTTCGAATAGCGTTCTATGGGTCCGGCAACTAACTGCGGAAAAAAGGAAACATAGAGCGCAAAATAGCCCAAATGTCGCTCTGCTTTTTGCTCCCCTTTATAGACGTCAATCGAATAACTCAAGGTTTGAAAGGTATAGAACGAAATTCCAACAGGGAGAAGGACGTTGAAAAGCGGAATATTAGTCACAATGTCTAAACTACTCAGCAAATCATTCGCCGATTCAGTGAAGAAATTCCAATATTTAAAGCCAAAAAGCAATCCTAAGTTGGAAAGAATACTCAAAATGAGAAAGGGTCGTTTTTGCTTTTTATTCTCCCTTTTCTGCATCTGAAGTCCACAGAAATAGTCAACTCCCGTAGAAAAAAGGATGAGAACGATGTATTCTAACTTCCAGCTTGCATAGAAATAATAGCTAGCAGAAAGCAATAAAACCCACCGGTATTTTGCGTTCAGCAGAAAGTAACCAATGATAACAATTGGTAAAAATAATACGAAATCAATGGAATTGAAAAGCATAGCTCAGTGACCAAAGATAGTAAAAGAAGTTAATTATGGGGAGTGATTATTGGAAGTGAGGAAGTGTCAGCTTGTTTTAGGTGATTTTAGATTAAAACAAGCGATTTTTCGATTGATTCTCCAAAAACATCTGTTTCTAATCTTTGAAACCGACTGGTTCCATTGCGCTTCGTTTCAATACAAATTAAGGTCTCTCGGAAGTTGTAGGAATATATTTTTTCTACTTTAAGAGTTCCATCTTTATCATATCGAGAATGGTATTGAATTTGCCCATAACTCGAAACAATAGTATATTTTGTTGTTCCATTTTTACGGTTTCTTATCGTCGTTCTTTTGTATTCTCTACCATTTTCATCGTAATAGGCAGAGATAATACTCTTAATACTCCCATCCGAAAAGAGTGATTTTGAGACTTCGACTCCATTAGGATTGAGGCTCCAAAGAAAGGGAAGCTCACTCATAGAAAGAGACCAACTAGAAACGATTAGACAAATTAAAAGGACAAAAGATTTCATAGAATCAGTAATTTCAATGAATTACATCAAAAACCCGTCCAAACTTGGAAGGAGTTTGTTGATTCCTCTCTGCAGGATTGAAAATTGAGTAGAGAACGATTAGGTTGGTTGGGAATTCATTTTAGCTCTTGTGGGCAAATCGTTTTAAATAGATTAATAACATGATTAGTCATTTTTTTTAGAACTTATTTTTAATACCATGCTTGTTATTAAATAAGTAGATAAGGGAACTAATACTAATAATACCCAGCCCAAATTTGTTAAACCATTACCTCCCGCCTTTGAAGTGAACTCAACTCCACCTATTATTCGAGCCCCATCCATTCTAGGAGCAAAGATCATAACTACAATAAAGGATAATATTACGGTTGCAGTTTTGATTATAGTGCTGCGATTTACAGGTTTAGGGTATGCCATCTATATTTCTTTAATTTTTGATAACGGGAGTCTGCGCACAAACCCTCATTTTCCTTAAAAGTATCTTTTATTTTTCATTTACACCATCTCTAAGGGCATAATTTTTCACCTACCGCCTCTAACTTTTATTTCCTTTTGAGCGAAAAAAGT
>NVXU02000011.1 GCA_002734065.2 Fluviicola sp. | reverse complement strand
TAATCTCTTTGGCAAAATCAGAAGTTTTACGAATACGTTTTTCTGCAATTGCTTTTTGTAATGCACTAATGAATAAACGAATTTGATTTTGTGTTTTTACTTTATCATGCATTAACACAAATCGTTTTATCATTCTTAATTCATCTGTAATACGCTCAACTTTAGTTGCTCTTTCATAAGCAAGCTCTCTATTTGTTTTCTTCTTGATAATCGTATTTTTTACTGGAGTTGATTTAGTAGAGGTTTTCTTTGGCAATACTTTTTCTGCATCTTCTAGTAATTCAGAATAAGAAGCTGCAAACTCTCTCCAGTCTTGACGAGTTGATTCACTCATCTCATTTTGAAGTCTCAACATTTCTTTTTGCCAGAACCAACCTTTAGATACGAAATGCGTAAATTCATTTAACGTTGATATTTTCTGATCCGTAGCTAATTTCAAGATCCCTTTCTTTACTTTAACCAGTTCTCCTTTGTGGATGAACCAGTTTTTTTCAAGAGAATTAGCTATTGTGAAAATGAATTGAGAAAATATAGCTTCCGCTTTGCTAATTGGAAACGAACCAGATTTACTGCTTGCTTTTGGCGGAGTCTTCTTGCTGCTTGTTTTATGAGTTGTTACACTCTTAACTTTAGAAGTAGAACTTACATATTCATTCAATTTCTTGATGTATAGATCAATCGTATTCTTAATTGAATCGCTTGCATGATAAGCATCCCAAGAACGACCATGTTCGGTTACTTTGTTTACAAAAGCCCACCCTTTTTGGAGTGCTATTGGTAATGTAGCTCCGTTTATCTTATCTAATTCTGTATAATAATTCTTTGTCGTAATCATAATGCTTTGTTTTAAAAGGATAATAACTCTAGTTCTAATTCAAGGGCTTCGGCTTCCAGTTCCAGAAGCTTTGTGTCCATTTTAAATTCTTTCTCTTTTGGAGGTGGAATAATCTTTACACGCTTTCTAGTTTTGGTTACTGTTAATCCAACTGAATCAATTTGAGTTTGTGTAAGTGATACCGTTACTCCGATATTTTCCTGAAGAATTTCAAGGAATTTCTCAAGGTTATCTTGTTCCAAATGGGTTGCCATTTGATCTCCTACCTTTTCAAAATTGTTGTTGCTAACTAATTTCAAAATGTCTTTGTTCAAATAAATAGCTGCTCCTTTTTTCATAGAAGAAGGAACGGCAACCCTAAAAGTATTGTCATGCAATTTGAAAAATGCTAAGTTGTGACTAGCGTACAATGCACTTCCGTTTGTAATGGATCGAACTATCTTGAATGCTTTAGCAGTTGGAACAATTACACGTCCTTTGGTTTCGGTATCTACTGACCAAAATTCAGACATTAGAATACCTTTTTTTGTTTCCCCTTTATTGGTAGTGTAACTAACAAGTTTTCCTTTGAATGCTGAAAATGCTTGTAGAATATTACCTGTAACGATATAACGTATTTGTCGGTCTTTGGTGTTCTCTGCAATAGTAGATGCCCATTCGGTTAAAATCGTTTCTAAATCAACATCTCCAATGCCAATACTAGCACCTTTTATCGCTTGAATATCTTTTACATAACTAGCAGGAATAGCCAAATACTTCTGACTAGATGCTATGGCAAATTTTAGCTTAATAGCACTCGGAGCATAAGGGTTATTCTTTTTCGGGTCTATTTGAAAACCTAAGAACACCGCTAACTGATTATGTGCTGAACCGTCAAATGATGGTACAGGATATTGCAATTTCTTACCAACTCTGAAATAGTAAAACAAACCATTGATATATTGCTTTTTGTTTGTCGTTACTTTGTCTTCATCTGCAATACGTTTTTCTCTAGCATTATTCAATTCCTCAGTACGCAATTGAATTGCTTGTTGAGCCAAATCGGGGTCTTCTTTAATGATTTTTATAACCTTCTTCTCACTCGGTATATTATTAATTAGCGTTCTATATCGGTCGTAAATTTCATTGATACTTCTTTGTAATTTATCAGCTACAAATGATTCATAATCGGCTACTAAATTATCTTTAATTTCTTGTTGAGTTTTTCCCTCTAATGATTGTTGCACAAGGTTTTTAAGCTCATTTGCTTTGAAAGGTTTTTTCAAAACATTAGCATTAACCTTTTCAAGAACACTATCATCTCCAAAACTTGAATTACCTCCTTTACCAACTTTGATAACAGAAGATGATATTGTCTCCGTTTTTAAGTCTAATTCCTCAACCTCTAAATCATAGTCTCCTGATTGTTTCAAGTAATCCACCAAAGTATCGTAACGGTCTTTAATTTCTTTGTAAAACTCCTCTTGCATTTTCGTTGATAGAACTGCAACACGTCCAGATACTTTATGAGCAGCTCCTTCAATTACTTCTTTACTTCCTCCTAATTTCAAAGGATCTCCCAGAAGCTCATTAACATCTGTGTATTCTTCCAAATACTCAACAACTACTTTATCTCCGTACTTATTCAAAAAGTCTGGAACATCTAAAATACTGTTACTTTGTTTTTGGTTAGATGATGTGTTTGCATCCAAACTTTTCAATTTCTTTTGGAGCATCATCATTAACCGTTGTTCGGCAGGAATAGCGGAATTTACATAGTCATAAATTGGTTTTAGGATTTGTCCTGTACGATTGATTCTACCACGTTTTTGAACCTCTGTATTAATATCAAGCTCTGGTTGTAAAACAATCATTACACGTTGCTTTACATCTTTCTCCGATACTTTATCAGTAGTAATTGCATGTGCAGAAGCTCCTGTACTTCCCGACTGATTAATCAAAAGAACATCAACTTCATTGTTGTTGAATTGTCTAAAAGCATCATTGGTATTGATTTTCTTTCTTGAATCAATTACACCCATTCCTGACTTTAAATTCAATTGAAGTTTTAGTTTTCTACCCGTTACTTCGGCAACTGAATATCCTGCTTTCTCTAATTTCTGAACAATTACATCAATTGGAGAAATGGTAATCCCTGTTGAAATACGTTTGATATTGGCTAGAATTCGAGAGTATTCCTCCTGTGCTTCAAATGAAAATTCAGTAATATCGAATTTCTTATAATCCTTATCTCCATTGGGTAAAGTCTCAGTATAGCGCATTACACCTTCCAAACCTTTCTCCAATACAATCGAAAAGTCAGCTTTTACAGTATCACCAATTACTACTGGCGAACCGTTTTGATCTTCCATTTGTTCAATGAAACTTCCCATTGTACTAGCAAAAGCAATCAAAGGCTTTTTACCTTGTTTTAATCGCTCAATTGCTCTTTCTGCTACGGCTTCCGCTTTAATAGAAAACAACATTTGATTAATCACATTGAATACTTTGGAGAAATAAGGTTGATTATCTACACCGCCTTGATTAGTTCCTTCACGTAGATCAATTTCTTTACCCTCTGCTGCTGCAATCTCATCTAGTTCGTCAACTCTGTTGTTTACATGGTCAGCTTGAAAAGCGATAATATCACGTACAATATTGGTTATGTTATCTGCTATGGCTTTATGTTCATTTGCTTTGTCGGTAAGGGTTATGTAATTAACTTCAATTCCCTCGTAGGTTCTTTCACGTCTTATCATTTGCCCCTCCGCTACTAGCTGACTTGCCAATACTTCTTGTAATGCGACACCACCTTTTGTAATGGCATCTACCAATTCTTCTTTAGACATATTAGCTTCTGAAATGGCTGTTTTCATAGCGTATATTGGCATATTATCTGGTCGTTTGGCAAATGTTGCCGAAAGAAATACTGCTCCAGAAGTTCTAGCCAATACACCTTGCATGAATATCCCTGTATTAGATGATCCACTTGCATTGTGACTTTCATCCATTATGATAATACTGTTCTTTGCTACTGATAAAAGAAACTGTGGTTTTAAAGGCTTTTTATCTGGAGAGTTGAATTG
>NVXU02000043.1 GCA_002734065.2 Fluviicola sp. | reverse complement strand
CTAGAATTTGAATGGGTAAGAGGACACAATGGCCATCCTGAAAACGAGCGCTGTGATGTGTTGGCGGTCAACGCAGCTGATGGCGGTAATTATTTAATTGATGAGTTTTTCGAGGAACAGCGGAGGAGTTAGGAGTAGAGAGCAAGAGTAGAGAGATAATCCGACTAACTCGATGGCTTACGGGAAAAATCATAGTACAATCAACTTCAACCTGTGATTATCAGCTCAATCCGTGTAATCAGCGTTCTATTTTGGAGTATGGAGCAAGGAGCATTAGAGTTTTGAATTTCTTACAAGCAAAATCTACTTAACTTTATTCTCTGTGAAATTAATGTATCCCGTATAATTGTCTAGCCTGCCTTTTCTAAACGAAGCAGGCATGCCTTAACAAAAGTGTAAATCAATGGATGTGGAATCTCTCGTGTAGAGGATATTTGAGGGCAAAAGCCACAACCTACGAAAAAATCATGATTTCTTAGGCTAATTATTTCTGGATCTTCAAATTGATTATACGCTTCGATGTCTGCAATATCCTCTTGCAGGTCAGTTATTAATTGGGGGTACAAACTGTAGCGGGTACTTGTTAATTCTATTGTCGAGTAATTTTCATAAAGCTGCACAAATTGAGGAGAATGAGGACGTATCATCACTTTTTCAAAAGTCTGGCCTTCGACGAGGTTGTCTGAAATTAGTTTTTCATTTTTTGAACTCAGACGATGCGTACTGACCAATACATCGATTAAGGTTTTGTAACCATCTCCAGTAATTAAAGTTGGTACTTTTTTCTCAATGATTTCTTTGATAACACCATGTAAAAAGAAAGGGTTTTGAATCGGTCCTGGCGCTATTAAAAAACCATCGTATTGATGAAATTGTTGCGGTCTAAATTTGACTATCTCTTTGAGTTTTACCCAGTAATAATTGATATCGAGATCCAAAAATTGAGCCGAATGGTCTATGGCTAGATTAGTAGCGTGATGCGAATTGTAAGTGAAATTAAAATCACCTACGATGGCTATCTTCAAACTTTTACTCATTTACATCTGCTTCAATTCGCAGATACTTCATTTACCTTTTGAAATATCCTTTGTAGATTGCATTTTCGATTAAGATTGACGCAACTGAATCCCTCATTGTTGGAGGAGTAGTTTGTGGTATTACAGAAATATCAACAACAACATAAGTATGATATACAGGACAGGCAAAATCGCATGTAAACAAGGAGTAATCGCCAGATGCATCTGACTCTTGTTTGATTGTATTTGGATTAAAAGCGACTGTTTGTGCAAGTGGACTTGCTTCATCAGACTTCCAGTACAAACCAGTAGCATCTCTGTAAGTCACCTCAAAACCATTCAATGCAAGGTCAGAATAATTAGGCATGTCATTCGCTGTAAAAAAACTATTGAATAAAGTCAACGCTGGAGTTTGAGTACCTGTTGGATCACTCCAAGAAAGACTACCCATCGCAATCTGTACAGACTGTATTTGAGAAGTAGATGACATTGAAAACAAATACTGAGCATTGGTTATTCCATTCAATGTTTGCTTCGCTATACTCGGAAAACAAGTGTAATTATCAACATTCTCTGTATATTCTACAAAAGCTCCACCTATATCTCCTTGAAAACTACATTTTAAATCAACGCTTGGAGTTGGTGCGGGTATAATCTCATGTTTAGTACACGAAGCCGCAATAATTCCAATTAGTCCAACGATAAATATTCCTTTCTTATGCATAATTTAGTAGTATTAAAAATTCAATTAATTCTCAAAACGAGAATAGTTCATCTAAATTACGGAAAATCATCGGAATGGTTGCCTGTTTTGAAGACTTTTTTTTTGTTAAGCCCGAATTTGAACATAAGTTTGAATATTTAACAAATCATTCAAACTTAATTTTGAGTTGATTGTTTTTCCAAACTCTGCGGTAAAAAGGTGTTCATTGTTGTACATTTCTTCAACAATAACATGGGTGTTAAAGTCGAAATGACTATTCTGTCTCCCTAATTGATTAACTACCTTATTAAGCTGTGTTTGCGACACAATAACGTCTGTAGGATAAGATAAATCACCCTGTTGAACCTTCCCCTTTATTAATACATCCGCCTCATTCGATTCAAACTGGATGCTGCTAATCTCGATTGTTTTTCCTATTGCTCTCATATCTATTTTGTTTTGTACACTACAAATATCTAATAGAAGTACGTAATCTATTTACGTAGTGAAATCGTGTTGCAATTTAACTCATCAAATGCGTTACATTTATAGAAAATAATTATCTTCACGGTCATACTTATTTATGCAATTATGAAATACAATAGAATTAATAAAAATCTATTCATTCACAACAGAAAAGAGTTTGTTGCTCAAATGGACAGTCATGCATTAGCGGTTTTTAACTCCAACGATATTTATCCAGTAAGCGCGGACAGTACACAGCCGTTTCAGCAGCATCGAGATATATTCTATCTATCGGGCGTTGATCAAGAAGAGAGCATACTTGTTCTTTCTCCATTTTCTAAGAATAAAGTGCATCGAGAGGTTCTATTCTTAAAAGAAACCAACGAGCACATTGCTGTTTGGGAAGGTGAAAAACTAACAAAAGAAGCAGCTTTTGAAACTGCAGGGATAAAAACCGTCTATTGGTTGAGTGATTTTGATAAAATTTTCAAACAAATGATGGCAGAAGTGGATGCTATTTATCTAAACACCAACGAGCATCTTCGTGCCAATACAGAAGTAGAAACAAGAGAAGATCGGTTTATAAAAAAAGTGAGAATTGATTATCCTGCGCATTCTATGAGAAAAAGTGCCCCGATATTACACCGCATTCGTTCTATTAAAAGTGACATTGAAATTGACTTGATGCAAACCGCGTGTAATATCACGAAATCAGCTGTAGAAAGAATCTTAAAATTCATCAAACCGGGTGTTTGGGAATATGAAATAGAAGCAGAGTTAATGCATGAATTTTTAATCAATCGATCACAGGGGTTCGCCTACACGCCTATTGTAGCGTCTGGAGCAAGTGCCTGCGTGTTGCATTATATTCAAAACAATCAGCAGTGCAAAGACGGTGATGTCATCTTATTAGACGTTGGTGCAGAATACGCAAATTACGCTTCTGATTTGACTCGCTCATTGCCTGTAAATGGCCAGTTTTCTGCTCGCCAAAAAGAGGTTTACAATTCTGTGTTAAACGTGAAGAAAGCAGCCGAAAAACTGTTGATTCCTGGAACAATGCTCAACGATTATCACAAAGAAGTCGGTAAATTGATGGAAAGTGAACTGCTCAAATTAAACCTAATTGACAAGACGGATATTAAAAATCAAGATCCTAATTGGCCAGCGTATAAAAAGTACTTCATGCACGGAACTTCTCATTTTATCGGTCTTGACACACACGATTTAGGGCTGTACGATGAACCGATAAAAGCTGGAATGGCTTTTACGTGCGAACCGGGAATCTACATTCCAGAAGAGGATTTAGGAATCCGAATTGAAGACGATTTAGTGGTTCAGAAGTCGGGTGCACCGTTTAATTTAATGGGAGACATTCCTATCGAAGTAGATGAAATTGAAACCTTGATGAATGAGTAAATCATCGAAAAATAAATTAAATTACAGGGTGGTCGGAAATGGTCGCCCTGTTGTTTTTTTACACGGTTTTTTAGAATCAATCACCATGTGGGAACATCTTTCACTGTCAGAAAACATCCAACAAATTCTCATTGACTTACCAGGACATGGTGCTTCGGAATTGCAATCCGTAGAACTCTCAATGGCTTCCGTTGCAAAAGATGTAAAGATCATTCTTGACGATTTAAACTTGCAAGAATATCAGATCGTCGGTCATTCTATGGGCGCTTATGTTGGATTAGAATTGAAGAAAATAGACGTTCGATGCCAAAAACTAGTTCTTCTCAATTCTAACTTCTGGGAAGATACTCAGCAGAAGAAAGAGGACAGAATGCGTGTTGCAAAAATTGTCCAAAAGAACAAGAAACTGTTCATTTACGAAGCAATTCCCAATCTGTTTATAAACCCAATGGAGCATAATAACAAAATCACAGCCCTTCTCGGAGAAGCTTCTCTGATTGATGCGCAGACAATTGCAAGTTTTTCAATTACCATGAGCAAGCGCCAAAACAACTTGGATTTCGTGGTACAGAACGCAAAAGATATTCTCATCATTCAAGGAAAAGAGGACGCAATTGTGTCGTGTACTAAAATGAGAGAATTGACCGATTCGACAGGTATTGAAGTGATTGAAATCGACGATTGCGGTCACATGGGACATATTGAGAAGAGTGAGGAAGTGAATAATATTCTAAAGAAATACTTAGCAAAAGGCTAACAATCAAAAGCTACCCTACTTATACTTCCTCATCTGTGTAACTGGCTGCGGAAACATGCCGTCTCTTGCTATTTTTCGACCTCGCTTGTACACAATAATTCTTTCCGTTGCTAACTGTCCTTCGATTTTTGCATCGACCAAGAAATAAGTTTGTGCCTTGAACATCACCTCGTAAGTTCCAGTTAATTTGTTGTTTCCTATGGTAATTGTGATGTCATTCTTGTTGATTTCTACATAAATAGCGGAAGAACTCACACGCATAATTTTCTCACCTGTGTCGATGTTGTAAGCTGCAATTTCTCCTTTGTATTTGCCTAAATATTTCCGCTTGAGATGAATCTCTTTTTGCGCAGAAATCATCATGGGAAGAATCAATAATAAGGTGAAAAGCCATTTTTTCATGCTACTAATATACGAAATTCTACCTTATTCAGAATTCTAAAATCGAATATCATTCATTTCAATACGAATTCTCGAAAGATACAGGCGTCTTCTCAAAGACCAACGGTTTTTTTAGTAAGAGAACTGATATTTACAAAAAAAAGTCATGAAAATAACTCAAATTATCGCTCAACTACTCATCCTACTCCTGATTAACGTTCTCGTTAGTTCATGCGGAAAATCAAACTCTGAAATTTTTGCAGTTAATCCGAAGTTCAATAAGCACATCTCAGGTTACACCTCTGGAATGATCAACAGAAAAGGAGTAATTCGGATAGAATTGGTCAACGATATTTCGACTTCTTTATCAGAAAAAGAACTGAACCAACTCTTGACCTTTGAACCAAAAATCAAAGGAAAAACAATTGTTGTTAACCAGCGATTGATAGAATTTATTCCGTCAGAAATACTTCCTGTTAATCAGTTTTACGATGGAGAGTTTAAACTCGATAAAATAGCAGAAGTAGCCTCCGGATTTAAAAAGTTTTCTTTTCAATTTGCAACGGCACAACAGAAGATAACAACCTACATTAAAGGCCTTCGAAGTGTTAGTGAATACAATTATTCTCTTCAAAAGTTAGAAGGCGATATTTCATTGAGTGATTTTGAAGAAATAAACTTGGTCAGAAAAACACTAAAAATTGACATCGATGGCAAACCCTTGCGTTTTAAATTAGAAAGAATAAACGAAAGCAATTCCTTCAACTTCTCCGTTGATAACATTGCAAAATTAGACGAAGAACAAACGATTCACATCAAATGGGATGGCGCGTCAATTCAATCCTATTCTAAAGGGCAAGAATCAATAAAAGTAACAGCTTTGGGAGATTTCACGCTCAGTCAATCAACCGTTATTGAGAATGAAGACCAAATGGTAGAACTTCGCTTTACGGAACCCATTCTTTCTTCACAAAATTTAGAAGGCTTAATTGCCATCGAAGGCATCAATAATCTATCTTTTAAAGTCAACAGAAACCTTGTAACGGTTTATTTACCCAACCGACTTGAAGGAATCAAAAAGCTGACCGTTTCTGCCGGAATAAAGAACACTGAGGAAGCAAAAATGTTAGAAGAAGTCACCGATATTTTAACTTTCCAAAAGGCATCTCCTCAAATTCGATTAAAAAGTTCGGGGTCAATTCTACCGAATTCTCAAGGATTAATCTTCCCTTTTGAAGCCATCGCTTTGAAAGCAGTTGACGTTAGAATCATTCGAATTTACGAGAAAAATGTGCATCACTTTCTTCAAGTAAATGAACTAAATGGACGGGATGAATTGACACGTTTTGGAAAGGTTGTCGCAGAAGAAAAAATCAACCTTGTTAAGAATGGCAAACTGAACTTAAATCAATGGAATACTCACGTTATCAACTTAGAAAAATTAATCAATGCCGAGCCAGGTGCAATTTATCAAGTTGCATTGAAATTTGAACGAGCATACACTACTTGCGACTGTGATTCTTTAAAAATGATTGAAACGGAGAAAAAAAGCACTCAAAATGACTGGAATGAGCGAAACTGGCATCAATACGGCTTCAACGGCTATTCTACATGGAGTTATGGCAGAGATCAGAACCCTTGCGAGGATGCTTATTATTATGGAAAGGCGATAAAACGCAACATTTTAGCGTGTAACATCGGGATGATTTTTAAACTCGACGAAGCTAAAAACGGACATGTTTTTCTTTCTGATATGGTGACAACAAATCCCACTGCAGGAGCAACAGTTTATTTTTATGATTATGCCAAAAAACTCATTGCTTCGGTAAAAAGCAACGAAAAAGGAATGGCTCGCGTGCATCTAAAAAGAAAGCCCTTCATTATGATTGCAAAAAAAGGGAGGCAAAGGGCTTATCTAAAATTAACTGACGGTCATGTGAATTCACTCAGCAAGTTTGATGTTAGCGGACAGCACACCCAAAAAGGATTAAAGGGCTTTTTATATGCCGAAAGAAGCGTCTGGAGACCCGGAGATTCGCTTTTTATCAACTTTATTCTGCAAGATCAAAACGCAACCCTTCCTAAAAATCATCCTATTGGTTTTAAATTTTACGACCCTTCTGGAAATGTGATTTATGAAAAAACCACCGCTAAAAACAGTGCTAATTTTTACGATTTCAGAACGGCAACAACACTCGATTCTCCAACAGGAAGTTACAGAGCAATTGTGAGCATTGGTAACCGAAACTTTGTGAAAAGCTTTAAAGTTGAGACAGTAAAGGCAAATCGATTAAAAATTGACTTAGAGATTACTCAAAATCAGAATTCGGATTCTTGCAGAATAATAGCAAAATGGTTACATGGAGCAAGTGCAAAAGGACTGCGAGCAAATGTGCAAGTACAATTAAAACCAATGAGAACTCGTTTTAAAGGTTTTAAAAACTATGTTTTTGATTCTCCCATACGTAGTGGAAGCTTGTCTAATAAAACGATTTTTAATGGGAAATTAAATGCATCCGGAGAATCAACTTTTAAAAGTCAACTATCCACTATGCAAGAAGCATCGGGGATGTTGCAAGCACAATATACGCTGAAAGTATATGAGAAAAGTGGCGAATTTAGCATCGACCGAAAAATGAATTCACATTCTCCGTTTAACACTTATGTAGGTTTGCAAGCTCCCAATTTAGACAAATACGGTAGCACATTAACAACCAATAAAAAGCAGACTTTTCAGGTGGTAACACTAAACAAAGAAGGAAAACTAAAATCAACAGAAAAACTGCATGTCAAAATCTATAAAGTGGATTGGAACTGGTGGTATGATGGAACAAAAGATTTCGCAACGTTTACCGCAAGAAATGGCGTTGTGTTGTACAAAGAAATAAATCTCAGTACGGAGAATGGAAAATCCGAATTCAGTTTAAATATTCCCGACGAAGAATACGGCAAGTATTTGATCATCATAACGGATAAAAATGGAGGACATCAAACGGGTCAATTGATTCACTTCGATTGGCCTTATTGGAGTCGAGCGAACAGAAGCAATACTGAATTTGCATCAATGCTCAACTTTGCAACCAACAAGCAAAAATATGTAAAAGGAGAGATGGTGAAAGTGAGTTTTCCGTCATCCTCTAGCGGACGTGCTCTAATAACTGTGGAAACAAGTGAGAAAATCTTAAAGAAATTTTGGGTTAAAACACAAAAAGGAGAAACAAAATTCGAGTTTTCAGCAACGGCAAGTATGGCACCCAACGCTTTTGTGCATGTTGCCCTTTTGCAAGCTCACAACATGACTAAAAATGATATGCCTATCAGAATGTACGGTGTTATTCCGATTTTGGTCAATGACCCCAACACGCATTTAAAGCCTATGATTTTAATGAAGGATAAGATTCGTCCTGAGTCCAAAACAGCAATCACTGTCAAAGAAAAGAATGGAAAAAAAATGACCTATACTTTAGCCATCGTAGATGAGGGATTGCTCGACATCACCAATTTTAAAACACCAAATCCATGGAGTGTATTTTATGCAAAAGAAGCACTTGGTATTAAAACGTGGGACTTGTACGATGATGTAATTGGCGCTTATGCCGGAAAATTAAACCACCTCATCAGTATTGGTGGAGATGGAGAAGTTGTTGTTGGCGACGGTCCAAAGGCCAATCGTTTTAAACCAATGGTTCGGTTTTTAGGTCCTTTTGAACTTCCTGCTGGCGGTGCTAAAAAACACATCGTTAACATTCCTAATTATGTCGGTTCTGTGCGGGTAATGGTCATCGCTCGAGACAAGCAAGCTTATGGCAAAGCACAAAAAACGGTTGCCGTTAAAAAACCATTGATGTTGCTAGCAACTGTTCCGAGGGTAATCGGCCCTAATGAAGATTTTGTACTTCCTGTAACTATTTTTGCCATGGAGAAAAACATAAAGAATGTGCAGGTAAAAGTCACTGTGAATTCTTACTTTGAACTGAAAAACGGACAAAAAAGCATCCAATTCAGTCAAATTGGTGATGAAGTTGTGAATTTCTCCCTGAAAACAAAAAATAAAGTCGGTGTTGGCAGAATATCCATCACCGCAAGATCGGGGAATGAAATTTCTTATCAAGAGATTGAAATTGATGTGCGACCTTCCAATCCTGTAATTTTTGACTCCAAAGAATTTCAATTGAAAGCCGGGGAGCTTATTAATACAAATCTTTTAATGGACGGATTAATAGGAACCAATAGAGGAATTATTGAGATTTCCACTTCTCCACCGATTAATCTTGAAAAAAGGTTGGATTACTTAATTCAGTATCCTCACGGGTGTGTTGAACAAACAACCAGCTCTGTGTTTCCTCAGTTGTTTTTGGACGATTTAGTGTCATTAAACGCTCGGGAGAATAGGAATATTGCAAACAACATCAGAAAAGGATTAAAAAGATTGCAGCTTTTTCAAACATCAGATGGAGGATTCTCTTATTGGCCTGGCGAGGTAAATGTGAATAGTTGGGGCACAAATTATGCGGGACATTTTATGTTAGAAGCAGAATTAAAAGGTTATCGATTGCCTGCGAATATGAAGCAACGATGGCTCAAATACCAAAAAAAAGCAGCTCGAAACTGGACCTTAACTGGAAACAAGTCGAATCAATTAGGGCAAGCATACCGTTTGTATTTATTAGCGTTAAGCAACCATCCTGAGGTTGGAGCAATGAACCGATTGCGCGAAGAAAGAGAGCTTTCCAACATGGCAAAATGGAGATTGGCAAGTGCTTATGCTATAATTGGGCAAGTAGAAACAGCTAAGAAAATGATCAAAAGTGCAAAGGAAAACATTCCAACTTACCGAGAGTTATCGAATTCTTTTGGATCTGATTTAAGAGATAAAAGCATCGTGTTAGAAGTGCACAGTATCTTAGACAATCATTCTCAAGGTGTGAGTTTATTAAAAGAAATTGCTGGAGAATTAAATTCTAAGCGATGGATGAGTACACAGGAAACGGCTTATTCTCTCCTGTCTATTGCGAAATTCTGCCAATTGAATAGCGATGCTGTAGATGGAGAATTGAACTATTCTATTGACGGTAAAAAACACAATTTGCGTTTAACAAAGAATACTGTGCATAAAATTACAGTTCCAGCGATAAAATCTATCAAAAACCGTGAAATTCAATTAAAAAATGCTAAAAACGCTCTGCTTTTCGTAACTCTTACTGTTGCTAAGATTCCCAAGGTGCATTCTGTGAAGAAAGAATTCTCCAACTTAAAAATGTGGGTAAAATACACCAACATCAATGGTAAGGAGATTGATGCCAGTAAAATAAAGCAAGGAACAGAGTTTATTGCAGAAGTGAAGTTGTGGAACCCTTCCAAGACTCACTACAAAGAGATGGCATTGAATCAGTTATTTCCAAGTGGCTGGGAGATACACAACACAAGGTTATATGGCAACAAAGGAACTCGCAATAAAACACGTTACCAGGACATTCGAGACGATCGTGTTTTGAGCTACTATTCTCTGCGACCCAACGAAACCAAGATTATCAAAATAATTCTTAATGCAACTTATAAAGGACGGTTTTTCTTGCCCGCTGTTTATACAGAAGCAATGTACGACCATAGCATTCATGCGCAACTGCCAGGAAGGTGGGTGGAGGTTTTTTAGGTAGAATTGATTTTAAAGAGATGGTCGGAATAAGCAGAAAAAAGACCCTAAACAGGAGTAGGTACCAATTAAAACAAGTAATCATGGGGAAAGCAAATAGACCTAGTAATGGTCTAAGCACAACAGGAAAACCTTCAGGAAGAGGAAGAGGAAGCAACTCTCCAAAATCTGGAGGTGGTTCAAAAGGTGGTAAAAAGTAAACTCCACAAGCTGAATTTAGCATCGAAAAAAGCACGAGCAAGTAAATTGTTCGTGCTTTTTAGGTTGTGATTATTAAATCAAAGAGAATCCAACATTCTCACCACCTCTGGTCGTTTTCTTACCGAAACAGGGATGAGCGTTTTGTCATTCATAATCAAATGTCCTCCATCTGTTTTAACGTATTCTTTTATTTGTCTCGTGTTGACCAAGTGCGATTGATGCACCCTGAAAAAGCCTTGGTCTTTAAGCAAATCATCAAATTCTTTTAAAGTCTTTGTTACCACTACTTGATTTCCATCTTTGAAGTAGAAAATAGTGTAGTTGGCACTACTCTCGCAGCGTAAAATAGATTTTATTTCTACTATTTGAATTTTATCTTGAGAATGAAGAGCAAGTCTTTCGCTGGGTTGCTTGTGATTCTTTAGTTGTTCGTTTAAAAACTTGTACTTTTCACTCTCATTAACCCGTGAATGTCTGAATTTTTCTAAAGCTTCAACCAGCTCGTCTGGGTCGATGGGTTTTAAAAGATAATCTATTGCGGCGTAACGAAAGGCTTTGATACCATAAGCGTCAGAGGCTGTTATGAATATTATTTTGAAGTTTATTTCTGCCAGTAAATCCAATAAATCAAAGCCACTACCGTCTTGCATTTGAATATCTAAGAAGAGAATGTCGGGCTTAATGTTCTTCAATAGTTTTGCTCCCTCAACAACGCCACTGGCCTCTCCAATAAGTTCAAAATCGGGCGCGTAATGTGCCAAATCTTGCTTGATTGTTTTTCTTGCTTGCTCGATGTCGTCGATAATAATTGCAGTGTATTTTTTCATCTTAAAAAAGAGGTTTAATTATTCTATTGGAATTCTAATGATGACTTTGGTTCCTGTGGCGACTCCTTTTTCATAGAGGTCAATAATTTCAAGTGGAGAAATGGAGGGCAATGACGAAATTCGTTTCAATCGTTTTATTGTAACCTCTAAACCTGTTGACTGATGATAGGTTTCTTTGCTTAATTCATTCAATTCTGCTGATTTTTCTCTGCCTACTCCGTCATCCTCAACGATGCACTCTAAGTATCCTCCCTTTTCTAAAAAGCGCACAGAAATAGACCCTTTCTCCGAGTGTTCCGTTTTGCCTTTCATGCCATGCTTTATTGCATTCTCCACAAAAGGTTGAATAATCATCGGAGGAATATCGATAAAATCAATCTCGATGTTTGGGTCAACGATTATTTCATAGTTGAACTTATTTCCGTTGCAAAATTGCTCAACGAGGAGGTAATTCTCCAAGGTATTGATTTCTTCTTCGAGATGGATTTGATGTTTGCGAGAATTGTCTAAAATTTGACGCATTAAGCGAGAGAATTTTGCTAAATAGTATCTTGCTTCCACTTCTTTACCTGTGCCAATGAGCCCTTGAATAGAATTGAGTGCATTAAAAATAAAATGAGGATTCATTTGCAAACGCATTGCTTTTTGCTCCAATTCTAAAAAATCTTTCTCCAACTGCATCTTGTTTTTGGTCGCCAAAGCTTTTGCCTTTATTCGTTGAACGAACATTCTATACACAATAAATGGCAGTAGTAATCCTAAGAAAATCATTGCAGTAATGAACCATGTTGTTTTCCAAAACGGGGACTCAATTTCAAAACGAAAGCTCAAAGGTTGAGACCATTCATTATTCTCATTGGCTGCAATTAGTTCAAAAACATACTCGCCAGGGTTTAGGTTAGAGTAAAGAATGCTTTTCTCTTTAGAAGGAGGCGAAAACTCTTCATCAAAACCTTTCAATTTCCATCTGTAACGAACCTTTGTCGGTCTTCTTAGGTTCAGTCCGAGGAACTCAAAGGTAATGTGGTTTTGACTGTATGGAAGAATAAAATCATTCGTTTGCTGTCCGTTTTTAAGGATGTCAAACGTGGATTTATCGTAACTTTCATAGAATAATTTAATGTCGGTGATGGAAAGAACGGGCAACTCTTCGTTTTGAATTAATTCTGAAGGGTCGTACCTAAATAAGCCATTTATTGTGCCGAACCACATCGAACCGTTTACATCTTTCCAAACAGCATTTTGACAGGTCTCTACTCCTGTAAATCCATCTCGTTTTCCATAATGCCTAATCCGCGTGTTGATGTTATTCTTATTGAAGACAATGAAATCAAGTCCTTTTTCTGAACCTACCACTACGCTTCCGTCTTTGTCAACCTCCAAAAGATAGATATTGTCCGAAGCTAGTCCGTCTTCTTGACTGAAAAACTTTTTTTTCAGTTTTTTCTTGTACAAAGACAATGAGCAAACACCATTCCCTGCTGTTCCCACCCAAAGGTTGCCTCTTTCATCTTCTGTAAGTGCGCGAATTGCATCAGAAGGCAACTCCTCTGTTTCTGTCGTATAATGAAAAAGTTGTTTTTTACTTTTGCTCAAACAAGCCAGTCCTTTGTTCTTTGTTCCGTACCACAACCTCCCTTTTTTATCAAAGTGAATGGCTGTGTTTTGGTCAGATAATAATCCTTCGTTGGTGGTCCACTTGCTGATTATAAATTTATCCTCTTTCCTTTCAATTTCTATGAGACCTGCCCCAGTGGTTGCTATCCAGATACTCCCCTTTGCATCTACTTTTATTTGCTTGACGTAGCTTGTTTTTAATTCTTCTATCAATTCAAATTTCTCGTTCTGAAAAACATAAACCCCTCTACCGTTTGTTCCCAACCATATTGCACCTGTTTTATCTTCTGCTAATGCTTTCACTTTTACATTAAAAAACAAGTTGTTTGCATTGTACTGAATGATTTTTCCTTTGCTTAGAACACTGACTCCTCTTTCTGAGTTGCCCACCCATAAATTATTCTGCTTATCTCTTAGAATACTGTATATGTAATTTCCTGCTAAACCATCTTTGGTGTTAAACCGCGTGAACTGCTTGCCCAAGTATTGACAAACTCCTCCACCAGAAGTTCCGAACCAATAAGAAGCATTGATGTCTTTAAAAATACACCTTACATGATTATTGCTCAAACCTTCTTTATCTGTAATCGAATTAAAGCTCTTTTTCTTGCTGTTGTACTGAATAACTCCGCCTGATAATGTTGCGAACCAAACTTCATCCTTGTTAAAATGAATGTCAAAAATAGTTTGCTTATAAAGCTCCTGATTAGGGTCTATTCTATCGAATTTATCGCCGTTATAACAGTACATTCCATCTCCATTGGTTCCTATCCAATAGTTTCCTTTGGCATCTTGTCGAATTGTTGTGATTCCATTGCTCATATAACGAGATTGCTCCGAAAAGTCCGTGACTTGGTCGTTTTCTATAGAAAAAAGTCCTTTTTCTGTACCCGCCCAAATTTTATTTTTATCATTCACAAATACGCAGGTAATAATCTTATTTTCAAGAAGTTTTGGGGTGATATTTTCCGCTTTTTTATTCTTGGAGAACCGAAACAAGCCTTTATCGCTTGCACAAAAAACGGCCCCGTCTTTGGCTATATAAATATCATTAATTGCGATGCGTTTTTGCGTTTCTCCGAACAGGACTTGCTGGTACTCCTTTCCATCAAAGCGAGTAAGACCTGTCGTTGTGGCAATCCAAATAATGCCTGCATCGTCTTCCACAATTTTGTTAATGTAATTACCTGACAAACCTTCTTTTGTGGTGATGTTTTTAAATTCAAAGCCATCAAAAAGACTAATTCCTCCGCCTTGCGTTCCTAACCACAAATAACCTTTAGAATCTTGATGAATAGCAAAAACTTGCGACTGAGCCAAGCCATTTTCTACGTTGTAATTGCTGAAATTGTATTGCTGGCCATCACAAGCATAGGGCGACAGCAAAAAACAGAATAAAAAGACGATGGAAAAAAATCTCATTGCTTGGACGTTGAATACTCAAAGATAGAAAACGTTTTTTAATCAAGTTCATACGGATAATAGAATTGGTTAGAAGTTGAGGAAGAATGTGCGATATTTAGACTGAAAATCGAGCAACATGAAAAAAATACGTGCATTTTTAAAGAAAACAAGAAGATTCAGAAGAGAAATGAGCGTATTTTTACTTTTCGGATTCTTTGTTTGGTACATTGGTTGTTTGCCTGAGCAACTGTTTTCAGAAAGCACATCCACAGTGCTTTTAGATAGAAATGGTCAACTGTTAGGAGCGCATATTTCGGAGGATGAACAATGGCGATTCACAGAATGTGACTCCGTTCCGTATAAATTTAGAAAATGTATTGTCGAATTTGAAGATCGTCGTTTTTACAGCCATTTTGGTGTCAGTTTAAAAGGGATTGGAAGGGCAATTGTTCAAAACCTAAGTGCAGGAAAACGTGTAAGCGGAGGAAGTACCATTACCATGCAGTTGATTCGTTTGATGCGGAAAAATCCTGCGAGAACTTACCCTGAAAAGCTTAGAGAGATGGTTTTGGCGACAAGAATGGAATTTCGCCTGTCAAAAGATGAAATTTTGCGTCTTTATAGTTCTTACGCTCCATTTGGTAGTAATGTTGTAGGATTAAACGCAGCTTCTTGGCGATTCTTCGGACGACCTCCACATCAGTTAAGTTGGTCAGAGTCGGCAACGCTAGCTGTTCTTCCAAATGCCCCGGGGTTGATTTATCCAGGTCGAAATCACGACAAACTTAAAGCAAAAAGAAATCGCCTGCTTGTTCGTTTAAGAGATGAGAAGATCATCGATTCTCTAGCATTTGAAATGGCCTTGCTTGAACCTCTTCCCAACCGTCCTTTGAAGTTACCAAGTCTTGCACCGCATCTTTTGGATCATTTTATAAAGAATGGGAGAAAGGGGCAAATGATAGAATGCACGCTCGATTTTGAAATTCAACGAAGGGCAAATTCATCCTTGGATAATCAATTAACAATGCTCAACGAGAACAAAATTTACAACGGTGCAATTCTCATCAGTTCTGTAGAAAGCGGCGAAATTCTCGCTTATGTAGGCAACTCTATAAACGCTGGAGCAGAACATTCTAACCAAGTTGATTGCATTCCTGCGCATCGAAGTTCTGGCAGCATTCTTAAGCCAATTTTATATGCCAAAGCATTGGAATCGGGTCTAATTACACCAAAAATGTTGCTTTTAGACCTTCCTTCAAAGTTTGGAGGGTTTGCGCCTAAGAATTTCACAGGTAATTTTTCAGGACTAATTCCTGCTGACCAAGCATTGTCCAGAAGTTTAAATATTCCAATGGTGCATTTGCTAAATAATTATGGCAACGGAAAGTTTCACAGTGATTTAAAAGATCTTGGTTTTTCATCAATCAACAAGCCCGCAGGTCATTATGGCTTGTCCTTAATTTTGGGCGGAGCAGAGGTTTCTTTGTTTGATTTAGCTAATGTATATACTCGTTTTGCGCAAGTTGTAGAATCAAATACGAGCAAGTCCATCCAGTTTTCTTCTGATGAGAAAAAGGAATATTCTCAAAGAATAATGATCGATAAAGCTTCTCTTTATACGACTTTTGAGGCAATGCTTGAAGTAAAAAGACCGAGCAATGACAACAATTGGAAACTCTTCTCCTCATCAAGGAAAATTGCATGGAAAACAGGAACAAGTTTTGGATTTAGAGATGCTTGGGCAGTAGGAATAACGCCCGACTACGTCGTGTCAGTTTGGGTAGGCAATGCTGACGGAGAAGGACGTCCGGGATTAATTGGTGTGCAAGCGGCAGCCCCAATTATGTTCGACATTTTCTCTTTTCTACCCGAGAAAAAAGAGTGGTTCGATAACTTTAATTCTCAAAAGCAAGTGATTTCTATTTGCAAAAAAAGCGGTCATAGAGCAACAAAATATTGCATCAATACTGCTCAGATGGAGGTTCCAAAAAGTTGTCTTAAAGCAAAAGCCTGTCCTTATCACAGCTTGGTGCATTTAGATTTGTCAGAAAGAACCCGTGTCGATTCTGATTGCGAATCTCCGAGCAATATGGTGCATAAATCATGGTTTATTTTGCCCCCATCTATCGAGAAGTTTTACAAAAAATGGCATCCTGATTACAAACCATTGCCCCCTTACAAAAGTGGTTGTAGCACGCCTAACAATCATCAATCTTTGTCTATTATTTACCCGAGAGATAAGCAGGAAATTTATCTTCCTATTGATTTGGCAGAGCAAAGGAGATCCGTCATCTTTGAAGCTGCTCACAGCAATAACAGTAGTATCGTTTTTTGGCATTTAGATGATGTTTTTTACGGTAGTACCACGGAAATACATCAACTTAAATTTCAACCGTCACAAGGCAAGCACAAATTGACATTAATTGACGAAAATGGGAATCGAGAGACGGTGTTTTTTGAACTTTTGGGAATTTGATGGGCATTAAAAATTAAGTGTGGCGATTTAAAATGAAAACTTAAAGATGAAAAAGTATAAGAGCCTCTTTGCAAAAGCGCTTTTCTGAAACGATTACTAACTTCAACGATCGAATTGAGGACTGAGGTTCTCGAAGCCCGCCCCCCCCAACTTATCAACATTCCCATCACTTACCAACATTCTCTTTAAATTCCCACCCAAAAGAACTAAATTCGAGTTCGCAATAAAAAAGTACAGAAAGAATGAAGCAATACCATGATCTACTTCGGCACATTGTCGAGAATGGAACAATGAAAGAAGACAGAACAGGAACAGGAACAAAATCTGTTTTTGGTTATCAAATGCGTTTTGACTTGAGCAAAGGTTTTCCTGTTGTGACAACGAAAAAATTACACTTGCGTTCTATCTTTATCGAGTTACTTTGGTTTTTGAAAGGAGACACCAATGTGAAATTCTTGCAGGACAATAAAGTGAAAATTTGGGACGAATGGGCCGATGAAAACGGAGATCTTGGTCCTGTTTACGGTCATCAGTGGCGCTCTTGGCCAGATGGAAATGGCGGAACAATTGACCAAATAACAAAATTGGTTGAGAATTTGAAAAACAATCCAGATTCAAGACGCCATTTAGTTTCTGCTTGGAACGTGGCTGATGTTGATAATATGGCGCTTCCTCCTTGTCACACCATGTTTCAATTCTATGTCGCAGACGGGAAACTAAGTTGCCAACTTTACCAACGAAGTGCCGATACTTTTTTAGGCGTTCCATTTAACATTGCATCCTATGCCTTACTCACAATGATGCTCGCGCAGGTTTGCGACCTCGAAGTGGGTGATTTCGTGCATACTTTCGGTGATGCACATATTTACAGTAACCATTTTGAACAAGTGGAGTTACAATTGAGCAGGGATTTGAAAGAATTACCAACATTGAAAATCAATCCTAACGTTAAAGATATTTTTTCATTCACATACGAAGATTTTGAACTTATTAACTATGACCCACATCCACATATCAAAGGTGCAGTTGCTGTTTAGCACACTTTTACTCTTCTTTTCTCTCACTGTTTTTGGACAGCAAACATCGCTCATTTTTGTTGGTGATGTGATGCAGCACGATGGACAAATTGAAGCGGCATACAACAAAGCTTTTGGTGGTGGCTATGAATACGATGACGGATTCAAGTTTGTTAAGCCAATTATTAACCAATATGACTTCAGAATTGCCAACCTCGAAGTAACTTTGGCCGGAAAACCCTTCAAAGGATATCCTCAGTTTTCTGCGCCAGATGATTTAGCTGTGACCTTAAAAAATGCAGGATTCAATGTTATTTTAACCTCCAATAATCATTCTTGCGATAGAGGTTCAAAAGGTGTAATAAGAACCTTGGACAAACTCGATGAATTAGGCTTGGCTCACACCGGAACATTTCGTAGCAAAGAAGAACGTGATGCGAATTATCCTTTAATTATAGAGAAAAAGGGAATGAAAATTGCTATTCTCAATTATACCTACGGAACCAATGGGTTGTCCGTGGCAAAACCGCTTATTATCAACTATATTGACAGCGCTATGATTCGCAAAGATGTTGCTCGAGCGAAAGAATTAAATGCCGATTATATTATTTGCAACCTCCATTGGGGTAAGGAATATCGATCACTACCAGACAGTTATCAAAAGAAATGGGAAGCCTATTGCTACAAAGTTGGCGTCGATATGGTTATTGGTGGGCATCCTCATACGGTGCAACCTATTCAGAAAAAAATGAACAAGAATAACGAAGAACAATTGACCGTTTGGTCCTTAGGCAACTTCGTTTCCAACATGCAGACTCGCCCGACAAGAGGTGGAGTTATGGTTGGTGTTGATTTGGAGAAGAAAGAGAAAAAGATTCGATTGGGAGATGTGAAATACAACCTTCTTTACGTCCTCAAAAAGAACGAAGGAGCCATTACACAATACTATATTCTCCCCGATTTTGACTACAATAAATTCAGACCTGGATTTATAGATGAAGTGAATATGAAGCGTAAAAATGACTTCTTTTCTGACAGTAGAAAGCTGTACAAAGAGCAAAATATTGGAGCCGTAGAATCCATTGTTTCAGAAAATTCTCCCTTCGGAAAACTCTACCGAAAATTCCTAACTTCTTATTATGCCATCCAACTGAAAGGCGTTAACCCTAAGCTACTTTCTAATGAATATATGAAGAATTACTTGTATAAAACAGTCGATTATCGAGGTCAACAATACATTCTCTCTGGAGTGTTTTCTTCAAGATTAGAAGCAGAGATGAACATGCCTTTTTTAAAAGATTGCCAAATTTCAACAGAACAGAAAATTGTACTCGTAAAAAATGGACACATTGAAGATTTGAAATAAGTTAAGCCGTCTAATAATCAAAGGCTCGAAAGCTCTAACACTCCAAAAGAATGAAAACAACACTTATCGTAGCAATGGACAAAGCCAGAGGAATTGGTAAAAACAATGACCTCATGTGGCATCTTCCTGCGGATATGAAATTCTTCAAAGAAACAACCTTAGGACACATTGTTTTGATGGGCAGAAAGAATTTTGAGTCCATTCCTGAGAAATATAGACCTTTAGTGAAGCGAGAGAATGTGATTCTGACGAGAAATAAATCCTATTCTGCAGAAGGTTGCACAATTATCAATTCACTGGGAGAATGCAATGACTTATTCTCCGAAAATGACGAGAGAACCTTGTTTATAATTGGTGGTGGAGAAATTTATCGCTTGGCACTGGAGGCAAATACAATTGACGAAATGATTATCACACACGTCAATGAAAATTACGATGCTGACACTTTCTTTCCACCTTTTGAACTGTGCGACTGGAAGGTTGAAACCATTCTAACGCAAGAAAAAGACCAACGACATAAAGCAAGTTTTACCGTAATCAAATACACAAAACTATCAAGCAATCGAAAATAACAGCCAGTTAAAAATTATGAAAGTTTGCATAGCAGAGAAACCAAGTGTAGCCAAAGACATTGCCGAAATCCTCGGGGCAAAGCAGCGTCACGACGGTTATTTTGAAGGAAACGGCTATCAAGTAACTTGGACCTTCGGACACCTTTGCACTTTAAAAGAACCGCATGACTACAATGAGAACTGGAAATACTGGAAATTAGAAGATCTTCCAATTGTTCCTCCAAATTTTGGAATTAAACTAATTGATAATCAGGGGGTTGAGAAGCAGTTCAATACCATTGCCCGTTTGGTGCAGAACTGTGACGAGGTCATCAATTGCGGGGATGCCGGGCAAGAAGGAGAACTTATTCAACGTTGGGTTTTACTAAAAGCAAAGTGCAAAGCACCCATAAAACGCTTGTGGATTTCTTCATTGACAGAAGAGGCCATTAAAGAAGGTTTTCAGAAGCTGCAACCCGCCGAGAATTACGACAACCTCTACCAAGCAGGTAGTGCAAGAGCAATTGGGGATTGGATGCTCGGCATTAACGGAACGCGATTATTCACCAAAAAATTCGGAAAAGGAAAGTCAACTTTGTCCATTGGTCGAGTGCAAACGCCAACTTTAGCTATGATTGTAGAACGCCAAAAAGAAATTGATGCGTTTACCGTTGCAGAATATTGGGAATTGAAAACCAAGTACAAAGAGCAAGAATTCGCTTGCCAAATTCCTCGTTTAAAGTCAGAAGAAAAAGCAAAACAAGGTTTAGAATATCTAAAAGGCAAAGAATTTGAAATTACTTCTTTTGAGCAAAAAGAAGGCAAAGAAGGCAATCCAAGGTTGTATGATTTAACTTCTTTGCAGGTTGATGCGAATAAGAAATTTGGATTCTCCGCTGACGAAACATTGAAGTTAATTCAAGGACTGTATGAGAAAAAACTGACCACCTATCCACGTGTTGACACCACTTATTTAACGAACGATTTACATCCGAAAATTCCGAATATTCTCAAAGGAATGCAACATTATTCTCGTTTTACGGAGGTTCTGCTAAAAGCGCCGATACCAAAAACGAAGACGGTTTTTGATGACAAGAAGGTCACGGATCACCACGCAATCATACCCACAGGAGTCATGCTGTCAGGCGTCTCCCCGTCGGAGCAAAGAATCTACGACCTCATCGCAAAGCGTTTTATTGCCGTTTTTTACCCTCCGTGCATTGTCTCCAACACCACCGTTTTGGGCAAAGTTGAGAAGTTAGAATTCAAAGCAACAGGAAAGCAAATTTTAAAATTAGGTTGGCGAGAAATCTATGTATCAGCGGACTCTAATTCACAAGAGGCAAAGGCGAAAGATGAAGAACACATCATGCCGCATTTTGACGAAGGAGAGAAAGGCCCGCACGAACCAGTCATTCACAAAGGAAAGACTTCTCCGCCAAAATATTACACAGAGGCAACCTTGCTTCGCGGAATGGAAAGCGCAGGGAAACACGTGGAGGACGAAGAAATGCGTGAATTAATGAAAGACAATGGCATTGGACGTCCTTCAACGCGGGCAAATATCATTGAGACCCTTTTTAGAAGAAAATACATCGAGAAAAAACGAAAAAATATCATTGCAACTCCAACGGGCATGGCTCTGATAAACACCATTCAGAATGAGTTGTTAAAAAGCCCTGGTTTAACTGGAGATTGGGAGCGAAAAATTCGCTTAATTGAAAAAGGAGAGTACCAACTCGAAGTTTTCAAGCAAGAATTGTATAAGATGGTGAGAACATTAACTGACGAAGTTATTTTCAACACACCCTCATCAGTGCAATTTTTTCAAGAAGCACCGGAAGAAACATCAGAAGAAAAACCAAAGAAAAAGCGTGAAAAGAAAGTCGTTTCATTTGAAGAAACAGATTGCCCAAAATGCAAATCGTCTAAATTAATGAAAGGAAAAACGGCTGTTGGTTGCGCAAATTTCAAGGTCTGCGGTTTCAAAGTCCCTTTTGAGTTGATGGGAAAGAAATTGACCGATGCACAACTCAATGATTTAATTACCAAAGGTAAAACCAAGGTCATAAAAGGTCTTTCTACTGGAAATGGAGAAAAAACACAGGGTAAATTCTCAATGGATGCCGATTTTAACGTTGGTTTTAACGAAGGGTAGTTATTCTAGAGTTAACTTTAAATGGAGCAACTTGCTTCTTCTTTTAAGCCTAACTTTTTAAGAATAATTGCCATTAGACACCATTTCGACAAACTTGACTGAAGTAGATTTAAGCCTACAAACAGTGTGAAGAATAACCAGTTTTCATTCACATAATGTGCTAGTACTACTGAAATTATAATAAATGAGCCTGCGATTAATTTTATTGAATCATTGATTGTCATGCTTTCTTTTTTCTGCAAGGTCGGATAATGATTTGAGTTTGAATGTTACTTAGGTTGCTTTTGTCGTATTGATAAGTAGAAAAATAACTTATAAAGCCTCATAAGAAGTATTTTTCACTATGTTTATCTAAGAAATGAAAAAATTCTTTTACATAATCTGTTTATGCGCGCTGTTTTCAAACGACGTTTATGGTCAGAAGTATGATAAAGACAGTCTATGGGGTGTTTGGCAAAACGATTCAGAAGAAGATACTACTCGATTAAGAGCCCTCAATCATTATGTTTGGAACTTCTATCTGTTCGTTAAAACAGATAGTGCTATGCATTTTCTCCAAATCCAATACGATTACGCGCAGAAAGTCAATTCTCTGAAATTCAAAGGAGTTGCGAGTAACTCCATGGGGATTGCAAGTTCAATTTTAGGAGATAACAACAAAGCCATAGAATACTTTGAGGAGACGATGGCAATTGATTATAAAATTGGTGATATTAAAGGTGTATCCGCCTCTTTTAATAATCTTGGTATTATCTACAAAGAACAAGGCCGATATTCTGAAGCAATTGATGTTTATGGTAAGAGTTTAGATTTGGCCGACTCAATTGGAGATAAGCAAGGTGTTGGAAGTGCATTGAACAATATGGGTATTGTCTATGAATTAATGAGAGATTCAGAAAACGCACTTAAAAACTATAAAAAAACGCTTATCATTCGCCGAGAGGAGGGTGACAATGAAGGGATTTCTTCTTGCCTAAATAACATTGGGATTGTTTATCAGAACCGCAAGGATCTAAAAACCGCTTTAAAATATTATAAGGAAAGCTACAGCTACAAAGACACTATTAATGACTTATCAGGAATATCCGTTTCCTACAATAATTTTGGAACCTTATACCGAGATATGGGGCAATATGACAAGGCGCTGTATTATTTGAAAAAAGGTCATGACATAAAGCTAGCAATTGGTGACAAAAAAGGAGTTTTGATGTCCCTAAATGGAATGGGAAGTGTTTACTACTATCTAGGAAATTATAAAAAGTCTATTGAATTAAGTTCTGAAGCCCTTGAAATCGCAAAGGAAATAAAAGTTCTTGAATTGATTAAAGATGTCTCAAGAATTTTATACCGATCGCAGAAGGCTATTGGAAACAATGGCCCAGCTCTTGAAATGTTTGAACTTTACATCTCAATGCGAGATAGTTTGAATTCAACTCAGAATCAGAAAGCACTCATTCAAAGAGAAATGCAATTTGAATACGAAAAAGAAAAGGTAATCATAGAAAAAGAAAATGAACGCAAAAGAGCGATCGCGGAGAAGGAAAAAGAGAAAGAAAAAGTTTTTAAATACTCATTGGGAATCGTCTTATTCTTAGTTGTGTTGTTTTTAATCTTTATTTTTAATCGCTTGAAAATAACTCGCCAAAAGAACAGTATCATTGAAGAACAAAAAGGAGAAGTTGATAAAGCATTCTCTATTCTTGAAGAAAAGAACCAAGAAATAACTGATAGTATCACCTATGCAAAGAGGATTCAATCTGCCATTCTGCCTTCAGATGACCTTATTAAAGAATTAATGCCCTCTTCTTTTGTGTTTTACAAACCGAAAGACATTATAGCAGGAGATTTTTATTGGCTAGAACCACTGGATGACAGTCTTCTTTTTGCCGTGGCTGATTGCACCGGCCATGGAGTTCCTGGCGCGATGGTGAGTGTTGTGAGTATTAATGCCCTGAATCGTTCGGTGAGAGAATTAGGGAAAAAAGAACCTGGAGAAATTCTTGACCAAACAAGAAAAATAGTTATTCAAGAATTTGGCAATCGCGCGCAAGGTGATCAAATTATAAAAAACGAAGTCAAAGACGGAATGGACATTGCGCTTTGCAGATTAAAAGGGAATACACTGACCTACGCTGGTGCATACAACCCTTTGTGGATTATTCGCAACAATGAAATACTCGAATTTAAAGCTGACAGACAAGCGATAGGTCTTATTGATAACCCTAAAGCGTTCAAAACCGTTACAGTAGAACTAGAAAAAGGTGATACTATTTATCTTTTTTCAGACGGATTCGCTGATCAATTTGGTGGGGAAAGAGGCAAAAAATACAAGTACAAACCTTTCAAAAACTTTCTGATTAGCCTTCAAGAATATTCTATGAAAGAACAAAAAGAACTGCTTCTCGAAGAATTCGTAAAATGGCGCGGAAATCTAGAGCAAGTAGATGATGTGTGCATGATGGGAATTCGGTTTTAATTAACTCACCCTGCCACTGTAAATACGACTCCAAATCTATAGTCTACGGTTCTATCCCCCCCCCAACTAAGAACGTAATTAGTTTACGAACTCACATGTTAATATTGACGGATTAGATGTTGATAAAAACAATTACTTTTTGATTAAATTTTAATCAAAATTGATTAGAATTTAATAGTTTTGTGTTTCAACCTCATTAAAATTCTTATTTAACATGTATATAAATACGCACACGTATTACAGCCTGCGCTATGGGGTTTTTCCACCAGAAATATTACTTAAAATGGCTTCTTTGAACAAGATCTCTAGCTTTGTTTTGACAGACATTAACACAACATCTGCCTGCATCGAATTTGTCAAAAAAGCCAAAAAATACGCCATTAAGCCTATCATTGGGGTTGATTTTAGAAACGGTGTTCAACAACAGTTTATTCTACTAGCAATAAGCAATATAGGTTTTGAGAACATCAATAAATACCTCACAGAAATACTCCACAATAAATTAATTATTCCAGATATTGCTCCAGAACTAGACCATGTTGCCGTCATTTATCCGCTTAAAAAAGGACTTCTTCGCACACTGAAAAAGTCTGACTACTTGGGAGTTGCTCCTGAAGACTTGCCCTACATTCGATTAAATAAAATTAACGTAAAAAAGGCTGTCGTTTTGAAAACCGTGAGTTTTCAATCAAAAAAAGACTTTAATACACACCGATTGTTGCGCGCCATTGATAACAATACCTTGTTAAGTAAACTGCCTTTGTCAGAGCAGGCATCTCCTCTTCACACAATGGTTCCGAAAGAAGAATTGATAACGATTTATGCAGAATATGCATTCCTAATAGAGAACACTATTCAACTAATTGACACCTGTTCCATAGCGTTTGATTGTTCGGAAAATAATAATTCTCAAAATCAGCGCACTTACACGAAATCAAAAGAAGAAGACATAGCGCTTTTGTATCATTTATGTGAGAAAGGTTTGGCGTACCGCTACCCCGTAATGAATGAAGAAATTCATCAACGAATAGAAAAAGAACTGGCAACTATTATTGAGCTTGATTTTGTTTCCTATTTCTTAATCAACTGGGACATTGTTTCTTATGCACAGTCAAGAACTTATTTTTATGTCGGAAGAGGAAGTGGTGCGAACAGTGTCATTGCCTACATTTTAAGAATTACAGATGTAGATCCTATTGAATTGAACTTGTATTTCGAACGATTCATTAACCTTTATAGAAGCAGTCCTCCAGATTTTGACATTGATTTTTCATGGAAAGACAGAGACGATGTTACACGGTATATCTTTGAACGCTTTAAAAATGTAGCGCTGGTAGCGACCTATAACACTTTCAAAGATAAGGGAGTGATACGAGAATTGGGGAAAGTTTTTGGACTTCCCAAAGAAGAAATTGATACTTTATCGAAAGGTAGAAAGCTAACAACTAACAATTATTTAGCAGATTTGGTTTTAAAATATGGAAAACATATCCATGGCTTTCCCAACAATTTAAGCGTTCATTCTTGTGGTATCATTATTTCAGAAAAACCAATTTCCCATTTTACGGCCACTTTTATGCCCCCAAAAGGGTATCCAACAATTCAATTTGACATGCACGTAGCAGAGGATGTTGGCTTGTACAAATTTGATATTCTAAGTCAGCGCGGCTTGAGTAAGATAAAAGATACTTTGGATATCATTGCTTACAATCAACCCAATAAAGTCGCCATTGACATTCATGATATGAATCGATTTAAAAAGGACCCAAAGGTGAAGAGAATTCTACGAGAAGCCAATGCAATTGGGTGTTTCTATGTTGAATCTCCCGCGATGAGAATGTTGTTGAAAAAATTGCAAGTCGATGATTATTTAGGGCTAGTTGCTGCTAGTTCAGTTATCCGACCAGGAGTTGCTCAATCAGGAATGATGCAAGAATACATCAAGCGATTTCGAAATCCTGAAAAACGAAAAGACGCACATCCTGTACTGCTAGAATTAATGCCCGAAACTTTTGGCGTAATGGTTTATCAAGAAGACGTCATTAAAGTTGCCCATTATTTTGCAGGATTAACGCTTGGTGAAGCTGATAAAATGAGAAGAGGAATGTCTGGAAAATTTCGATCACGGGAAGAATTTCAAGCCGTGAAAGACGTGTTTTTTAGTAATTGCGCAAAAAAAGGACATTCTCAAGAGTTAACGGCAGAAATATGGCGACAGACAGAAAGTTTTGCCGGTTACGCTTTTGCAAAGGGACATTCTGCATCTTACGCCGTAGAAAGTTACCAGTGTTTATTCTTAAAAGCACATTTCCCGTTAGAATTCTTAGTCGCTACCATTAATAATTTGGGAGGATTTTACAGCACAGAACTTTACGTACTAGAAACATTATTACATGATGGAACAGTCCTCCCCCCTTGTGTAAACAACAGTAATTTAGAAACAGTTATCAAAGGAAAAGATATCTATCTCGGTTTTCACTTACTAAAGTCATTTGAGGCAAAATGGGCACTCAAAATTACTGCCGAAAGAAGAGAAAATGGAAATTTCAAGAGCCTTGATGACTTTATTGAACGTATTCCTATTTCTTTAGAACAAATAACTATTCTGATACGAATCGATGCCTTTCGTTACACAGGAAATGATAAACGTACACTTTTATGGAAGGCCCATTTTAAAATAAGTAAAACAAAGAAACAACACGCTATGGCAGATTTGTTTCGTATTCAACCTCAAAGTTATAAAACCCCGAACCTGGCAAACAGCTGGCAAGAAGATGCTTTTGACCAAATAGAATTACTTGGTTTCTCCCTATACAGCCTATTTTCTCTTCTCTCAGAACAGAAAAAAGCATGCCTTTTAGCGAAAGATTTACCCTTGCACGAGGGCAAAAAAGTGTGGATTGAAGGCTACTTAATTCATGCTAAAAAAACCTATACTTCGTCTGGAGAAAGTATGTTTTTCGGAACATTTATTGACCAAAATGGACATTGGTTGGATTCTGTTCACTTTCCTCAAATTGCACAGCGCTACCCATTTAGAGGACGTGGAGTGTATCGTATTTATGGAAAAGTTTGCTTAGAATATGAGACTGTTCTTGTAGAAGCGCAATACATGGAAAAACAAGGAATAATAGCAGATCCACGTTATGCAGAAGTCCGCAACGAAAAGAAAGAGCGAGAAGTAGTCACATGGAATATGCGAAAAGATTATGGAAGTAGAACAAACAGAATAGGAAAATCAAAAACCAATAATAAGGGATGAGTCGATCAATAATTCATTTAGACTTAGACACTTTTTTTGTGTCCTGCGAGCGTTTAATCGACAGTCGGCTAAACGGCATGCCTGTGCTTATTGGTGGAACCTCAAATAGAGGTGTTGTTGCCGCTTGTAGTTACGAAGCAAGGCGTTTTGGGGTGCATTCTGCCATGCCTATGAAAATGGCTCGACAGCTTTGCCCCGAAGCAATTGTTTTGCGCGGAAATTCAGGGACATATTCAAAATATTCGACCATGATTACGGACATTATTAAAGAAGATGTGCCGGTGTATGAGAAAACATCAATCGATGAATTCTATGCTGATTTAACGGGAATGGACCGCTTCTTTGGATGTCAGAAAATTGCTTCCGAATTACGAACTAAAATTATCAAGGAAAGCGGATTGCCAATTTCTTTCGGGTTATCGATGAATAAGACCGTTTCTAAAATAGCCACTGGAGAAGCCAAACCAAACAATGAAATCAATGTCATAAAAGGAACCGAAAAGTTGTTTTTAGCTCCTTTGTCTGTGAAAAAAATACCCATGGTGGGGGATAAAACCTATCGATCTCTCTGTGATTTGGGCGTTAAACAAATAAAGACAATTCAAGACATGCCTGTAGAATTGATGGAAAATGTTTTTGGTAAAAATGGAATTGTAATCTGGAAAAAAGCCAACGGAATTGATAATTCTGCTGTGATTCCTTACCAAGAAAGAAAATCAATCTCCACAGAACGAACTTTTGAAAAAGACACGATTGATGTGCGAAAACTGGAGGGCATAATGACCGCAATGGCAGAAAATTTAATTTTTCAGTTGCGTAGAGGAAACAAACTTACGGCATGTATAACTGTAAAAATACGCTATTCTGATTTCCAAACATATACTTTACAACGTAAAATAGCCTACAGCGCATCTGATTTTACAATTATCCCCCTTGTTTTAGAATTGTATAAGAAACTTTATAATCGTCGTGTGCGAGTGCGGCTAATTGGCGTTCGTTTTAGTCATTTAGTAGAAGGGGCGCACCAAATTAACTTATTCGAAGATATTAAAATCCTGAAGCTGTACCAAGCAATGGACCAAATCAGAATTAAGTACGGTGACAGAGCCGTAATGCGCGCTAAAGGAATGGACGCAAAAAGTATTAGTCGTTGGAATCCATTTAACGGAGAACCTCTTCCGTTGTTAGTAAATAGAAGAAGATAGTTAAACTCTAACCCCAATTATACAAACGTCATCTACTTGTTCGAGTTCTCCACGCCAAGTTTCAAATGTCTTGTCAATCAATATTTTCTGTTCTTCCATAGATTTATCTTGAATGGATAAAAGTAATTCTCTAAATGCCTTTACTTTAAATTTCTTACCTCTCTCTCCACCAAATTGGTCAACATAACCATCTGAGAATATATAAATCGAATCTCCCTTCTCAACTTCAAAAAAATGAGTAGTGTATGGTTCTGGATTATCAAAATGTCCTATGGGTTGCTTGTTGGCTTTGGTTTCCATAAGTACACCATTTCTGATTATCCAAAGAGGGTTATACGCTCCAGCATATTCGAGTTTATCTCCTTCTAGAGAACATATTGCAATGTCCATTCCATCCTTTACTTCTACATCCGTTTTCTCAAATTCTTTTACAACAATCTCTCTTGTTTTGTCTAAAATTGACCCTACATCAGTCAAATTATACTCTCTCACACTTCTGTTCAATGCGTTGTTACAAACAACGGACACCATTGCCCCTGGCACTCCATGACCCGTACAGTCTGCCGCTGCAAATAACACTTTACTACCCGATTTTTCAAACCAATAAAAATCCCCTGCAACAATGTCTTTTGGTTTATAGAGAATAAAACTTTCGTTAAGATGCTCTTTCACAACCTTATCTGGAGGAAGAATAGCAGATTGAATTCTCTTTGCATAGGTAATACTATCTGTGATTTCTTGGTTCTTCTCTTCTAATTCGTGATGAGCCTCTTCAACCACTTCTTTTTGCTCTTCGATAACCAGTTTTTGTTTTTTAGTAATTCTTAGTCGATTAAAAATGAAAATTAAAAAGATCACAACCAAACCCAAACCAATACCGGCAGCCAAAGTGATTATTCTTTGCTTGTCTTTTTCTTGTCTTTCTATGGCAATGAGTTTTTCATGATGAATGTCATCTATAACTTTTTGTTTATCATACTCATACTTAGCTTGTTGTTGAGCAGTCGCTTGTTGTGTTGCCTCATTGTTAATAGAATCTTTCATCTGTATATAGAGCTTATACATCTCTAAAGCCTCTACTCCATACCCTTGTCTTTCATATACTTCACTTAACAATTTTGCCGCACTTTTAATATTATTCGGATACCCAATTTCTTGAGCAAGACTTAAACTTGTCAACCCATTCTCTTTTGCCTTCGCTAATTTCCCTTGTTTTAATTGAATTTCACCTATGCTTCTTAAAGAGATAGCGATACCTTGTTTATCTCCAATCTCCTTTCTAATTTTCAAGCTTTTATGGAAGTAGAAAAGTGCACGTATGGTGTCTCCTTTTTTGTCATACACACCTCCAATATTGTTCAAAGCGCTCGCTATACCATGTTTATATTCTATTTCTTCGTAAACCTTTAGGCTTTTATCATAGTAGAAGAAGGCTTTAGAGTAATCTTCTTGGTCATCATATATGTTTCCAATATTGTTTAAAGAAGTAGCAATGCCTCTTTCAGCATTCATTTCCTTATTAATTTTTAAACTTTTCTGATAATAATTAAGTGCTTTGATAATGTCTCCTTGGTTATCGTAGATACTTCCAATATTGTTTAAAGAGGTGGCAACACCTTCTTTACCTCCGGTTTTTTCATACATTTTCAAACTTTTGTGATAATACTCAAGAGCCCGTGGAATATCTCCTGCATGAGAATATATGTATCCAATATTGTTTAAGTCAACCGCTAAGCTAAGGTTCAAATGATTCAACACCTGTTCATTAGGGCCTGTTAACAGCGCTTCTTGTATTAAATTATGCTGAAAAAATTGATACTTACTCCAATCATCATGCATCATTCTTTCACAAATATCATTCAATGCATTTATCTTGCTTGTATCATTTTTTGCTTTGTGGTAAAGTTTGAGTGAATTTTCCAATAATTCTTTATCAGAATTTGATAATTCTTCTAATACTAATGAATCGACAAGGTAATAGTTTTTGTCTGCCAATTCTTGAGCAAGCCCATTAAAAGAGATTGCAAACAGAACTATGTAGATAAGCTTTTTGATGAATCAAATATAAAGCTAATATTTTACTGTACACTCAACGGGTAATGAATTATCGACAGAGGATTTTCTCCGAGATTTTAAATACACTAACTGCACTGTGAAATGAAGCACGAAGCCCTTAAAATAGCCAAAAAGAGTCTCAACCGAAATTGAGGCTCTAAGTACTGTCGTCAGGGCAACTGTCGAACAAATACTTAGCGGAAAATATTCAAATTATACTTGATTTGTCTTAGTTGGGCTTTATTGTGTTTAATCTAGGCCAATTAACTTTATAAAAAAGAAAGTAGACTAAAAATAAATTAAATCCCTAACTTTGTTATTAAGTAATAAACCTTGCAAACATTTATGACAACCTTCCCTTTAGTAGCGGGAACGCTATCTTCATTATTGCACGTAATTTCTGGACCAGATCACTTGGCTGCAGTTACACCTTTGGCAATTGAATCGAAACGGAAAGCTTGGAAAGTTGGTTTGTTTTGGGGATTTGGTCATTTAATCGGAATGCTTTTAATAGGCGTGTTATTTTTATTTTTTAAAGATTATATTCCTGTTGAAACAATTTCTGAACACAGTGAACAGCTCGTAGCTTATGTATTAATTGGTGTTGGTGCTTGGGCATTATTTCGTTTGTTTAAAGAGCCTGGAAAGCACAATCACCCTCACGTTCATTCAGAAGAAGGTGTTTTTATTCATACACACGATCATAGTCATTCTGAAGAATTAAAGGAACACACACATAAAACTAAAGTTAAGCAAAGTTTACTTTCTGCTTTTGGAATAGGATTTTTACACGGATTAGCAGGTGTTGCTCATTTTCTACTTCTTTTACCTGCTTTAGGATTTGAATCTCAGTTTGAAAGTGTAACGTATATTATTGGTTTTGCCATAGGAACTGTAATCGCAATGACAGCTTATGCATTTGTGTTAGGAAAAATAGCATCCGTCACTAAACAGCAAAACAACGAGCTATTCTTTAAAGGAATTCGTTTTGCAGGTGGTTTATTTGCAGTAATTATTGGTTTTTATTGGTTGTATTTGACTTTTTAATATTATTTAATATCACAAATTACTATTCTATGATTTCCTGTGTCTGCAATATATAAAGTGTTTTCTACTGCGTAAATTGAAAATGGCCAGTAAATTGCACTTTTTGTTCCTAACATATTTTCTTTAAAATCGCTACTGGTGTTAAAATTTGGTCGTCCAACCAAAAAATCAGCATTTTCATTATTCTTTGCAGGTATTTTGTTAAACCCTAAAACCCTACTGTTTCCAGTGTCGTTTACAAGTATGCCTTCTTTATAAAAACAAGCATCATAAGTCCAATTTAAAGTGTTGTTTTCTGGTGCTAATCTAAATTGATTTTGTCCACAATTTTCAAAGTTATCTTGACCTATAATTATATCTGCTTGTTTGTTAAAAGCATCATCTTTATTATTCCAAATTAATATTCTATAAAACTGTGTATCTGCAATGGCTAAATTTCCTTTTTCATTTATTTTGATTGAATAAGGCCAAATAGCATCATTACTTTCATAATCTCTGGTGTTAAAATGTGCTTTACCTATTACTTTGTCTGCTTTTGCATAAGATTTTGCAGGAATTGTATCAAAAAATAATACTCTTCTATTTCCTGTGTCAGCAATCCAAAGTGATTTCCCATCAGAAAACACACCATAAGGCCAATTTAAAGTTTGAGAAGTGGGATCGTTTCCTATTGCTTTATTGGGTAAATTAGAATTGAAATCTTCTTGCCCTAAAACAACATCTGCAGGTTGAGCGTTTTGAGTTGGCATAGAATGCCATATTAACACTCTGTGATTCCAAGCGTCTGCCACAACTAATTTTTCACCATCACTCCAAATACCTGAAGGATAAAGTAAGGTTTTTTCATTGACATCTCCACCAGAATTCCTGCCAATTTCATCTACCTCTGATTGACCTAAAATTACATCTGGTACTTGATATTCTGTTGTTGGAATTGTATGCCAAATAAACACTCTATTTCTTGCTGTATCGGAAACAAATAGCATATTATTTGCTACAAATATACCTCTTGGGGCTAAAAAAGGGTTTTCTTTTGACCCTTTAAATAGTCTTGCGTTTTTTGCTCTATCTCCTAATGTTTCAAAATTCATGGCTTAACAAATTCTTGGTAATTGTTCGCCTGGTAACATACTAATTACACGCTTACCACCTATAGAACTTTCTAAAATTACTTGCTTAGGATGTTCTGCTACAACTTCTCCAATAATAGTTGCATTTTTTCCATTCTCATCTGCATTTAAATGGGCTAAAAATTCATCTGCAATTGATCCATCTACAAAACTTAAAAATAAACCTTCATTAGCAACATATAATGGGTCTAAACCTAAAAGTTCACACGCTCCTTCTACTTGGTTATCAATGGGGAAGTTTCTTTGCTTTAATTCAATTCCAATTTTAGTAGCGTTTGCAATTTCTTTTAAAACAGTGGCTACACCACCTCTTGTTGGGTCGGTAAATAAGTGAATATCGTTTCCGAATTTTTCGATTAACGAAATTGTTGTGTGATTTAAATTTGTAGAATCACTTAGTATTTCAGATTCAAATTCTAAGCCTTCACGAACCGACATAATTGCCATTCCGTGAGATGCTATGTTACCACTTAATATAATTTTATCACCTGTTTTAATATTCCTTTCACTAATGTTAGCTTTTGGATGAATGTGTCCAATTCCTGTTGTATTAATAAATATTTTATCGCCTTTACCTTTTTCAACAACCTTGGTGTCACCTGTTACAACTTGAACACCTGCTTTTTCGCAAGCAAATTTTATAGCTGTCAAAATCTCCCAAAATTCAGTCATTTTTAAGCCTTCTTCAATAATAAAACTTAAAGACAAATATTTTGGTGAAGCGCCACACATTGCAATATCGTTTACTGTACCATTTACAGCTAATTCACCAATGTTTCCGCCTGGAAAAAAGATAGGTGATATGATAAAGCTATCCGTTGAAAATGCTAATTTTCCAGTCATTTCAATATGTGCTCCATCAGATCTTTCGTCTAATATATCATTACTTAGCAGGTCAAAAACACCACTATCTAATAGTTTGTTGGTTAACACACCACCACTTCCGTGACCTAATGTTATTACATCAAAATCCAATTTAGGCATTGGACATGATACATTCATTTTTACAAATTTCTTTTCACTCATAATTATTCGTTATAGGACTTAGATTCCCATTTTCTTTTACGGTAAATATCTCTTCTACTAAAATACAAATCATTAATTTGACTAGCAGATTCATCAATTATTTTATGTACAAAACAATGTCTTTTATGATTGTAATTCAAATCATCATCATAAAAGTTTCGTTTCATTTTTTCTAATTCTTCTTTTCTATATTCCTCCAAAGGCTTGTTCATTTCATCCTTTCGCCTTTGAAATTGTTTAGCTTTTATTAACTTATCAAAATAAGATAAGTTATAAATATTTTCGGCTTGTACTTTTACAAAAGTGATAAATTCAATAGTTGTTTCACCATGGAAATCATCAATTAAACCAATATCTTTAGCAATAGAAACACCCCAAGGCAAGCATTCCTCTGTAAATTTGGATGCTTTTTCTTGACCTATTCTTTTGGGTAATAAATAAGTCCAATATTCAGACCCAAATAGCCCCATATTTTTAGTGTGAGGGTTTAATACAATTCCATTTCTTGCTAAAACTTTGTCGGTTGCTAATGCTAATGACACACCACCTGCACCAGCATTTCCTTGTAAAGCACTTATAATATAATGTTCGGTTGAGTTAATGATTTCTATGATTAAATCATCAATGGCGTTAATGTTTTTCCAAGATTCATCTGCAGGGTTTTTAGCATTTTCAATTACATTTAAATGAATGCCATTAGACCAAACATCTCGTCCGCCCATTAAAACAATTAATTTTGTTCTTTTTTTAGCTTCAATAATAGTTTCTCTTAATCTATTGCATTGGTCGGTACTCATAGCACCATTGTAAAAATCAAGATGAATGTAGCCAATATTGTTTTCTAATTCAAAACGAATTTCTTGCCAAGTTGTATGATTAATATCGTCAAAAGGACTGATGTTATTTATTTGTATTTCATCTGTTTTAAGTACATCAATTGCGGGTAGTTTTATCGCTTTTTCGTTTGTTGATTTTAGATGAGTTATCCATACTGAATCTTTAGCCGCTGCAATACAAATGGCTTTGTTTCTTTGTGCAATAACTTCACCAGATTTACCTTTTAATTCTGTTTCTAAATGAGCACCAAAACAGTAATAATCTGTATTGTTTATTTTAGCTAAAACACCAGGTGAACTATCTGCTGCATTAATTTTTTCAATAATACTTAAAGCATCATGACTCCAAGCGAAAGAAATATCTGATTGTTTTATTTTATTGTTCCACTTTCCTTTAAATTCAGGATTAGAATAATTTAATTTTTGTGGTTTAAAATCTAATTTTTCAAGATTTTCTATACTTTGTAGAATTCCTTTTGCAGCTGCTTGTGTTACTTCATTTCTGTAAATTTCAGCTTTAGAAACAGTACGCATTTCAAATTCATTATACGCCCAAATATCTCCTGCATCCATTTTTTCGGCTGCTTGTAAAATAGTAACACCCCATTTTTTTTCTTGATTCAAAATTGCCCAATCTAAGGAAGATGCCCCTCTGTCTCCTTTAATGCCCGGGTGAACAATTAAACAAATATGATTGTTATATATTTCTGGCGGTATTTTAGAAGTTAAAAATGGGGCAATAATTAATTTTGGTTCAAATTCATTCACATCATTTAACATACCTTCTGAAGAAGATTCAAGGCATAGCTTTACATTGTGGTTAAACTTATCTAACTCAATCCATAAGCGTTGTGCCATTCCGTTAAAGGAATCTGTGATGAATAGTATTTTCATAAACTAATGCTCCACCAATCCCGAATAGTGAAAGTAAGCTGCACAAGCCCCTTCAGTACTTACCATTGGTGCACCAAGCGGGTTTGTAGGCTTACATTTTTTTCCAAATTCAGGACATTGAAACGGTTTTTTAATACCTTTCATTATCTCTCCGGCAATACAGTCTTGATTTTCTTCAGCTTCAGGAATATTGACATCAAATTTAATTGTTGCATCAAAATCGGCATATTTTTCTTTTACTTTATAACCACTCATTGGTATAACTTCCATTCCTCTCCATAATCTATCTGTAATTTCAAATACATCATAAATTATTTTTTGAGCTTCTATATTTCCTTCTTCTCTTACAATTCTTGCATATTGGTTTTCTACTTCTGCTTTATTAGACTCTAGTTGTCTTACAACCATTAAAATTCCTTGTAAAACATCTAAAGGCTCAAAGCCTGTTACAACAATAGGCACTTTGTATTTTTCTACCAAAGGATAATATTCAAAATTTCCCATTATAGTACAAACGTGACCTGCAGCTAAAAAACCATCAATGTGACTATCGGGATCTTCCATTACATTTTCAATAGCAGGTGGAACCAAAACGTGAGAAGCTAAAATGGAGTAGTTTTTAAGTCCTTTGCGGTGAGCGTGAATTACAGAGAGTGCGTTTGCTGGGGCTGTAGTTTCAAATCCTACGGCAAAAAACACAATTTCTCTATCTGGATTATCTTCTGCTATTTTTACAGCTTCCAAAGGAGAGTATAATATTCGTATATCACCACCTTCTGCTTTGGCTTCTAACAAGCTTTTGTCAGCGCCTGGCACACGTAACATGTCACCAAATGAGCAAAGAATTACATTTTTTTCTAAGGCTAAATAAATCGCTTTATCAATTAAATGTAAGGGAGTAACACAAACAGGGCATCCTGGTCCGTGAATCATTTCAACCTCCTTAGGAAGCATATCAATAATTCCGTTTTTCACCAAGCTATGTGTTTGCCCTCCGCAAACTTCCATTACTTTCCAGTTTTGAGTAACTGTGTTTTTTATTTCTTCAAGATACTGTTTTGCTAATTCAGGATCTCTATATTCTGACATATATTTCATACGAAAGCTTATTTATTGTCTTTATTTTTAGTGACTTCATCCAATGAAATTTCATCAGATTTTGTATCTTCAGGAATGTAATCATCTACATCAACTAAATCACCCAGTTCTCCAATCTCTTTAAGGTAACTAAATGTTTTTTGTGCCTCTTCTTCATCTACTTTGCTAATAGCTACACCAACGTGCACCAATACATAATCTCCAATATCGGCATCAGGTAGCATTTCTAAACTGGCTTCTTTTACAATGCCGCCAAAGTTTATTTTAGCCATCCTTACTCTTCCGTCATATTGCATTTCAATGCTTTTTATTTTTCCTGGTATTGCTAAACACATATTTATTTAAATTTTAATATTTTGATGATACATTAATTGCCCAAATGATATGTTTTCATCATTGGGACTCAAGTTACGATTTATTTTTAGTTCGATTTGGTTGTTTTGGCACAATTTATTTAACATTTTTATAAGTGTAGCGTTTTGAAACACCCCTCCACTACAAACAATTGTTTTAATTTTAGAGTTTGTAGCTTGTCTAACAATTGTATTTGCAAGTGTGTAAATAAAACTACTTGCAATAAATGATTTATTAATTCCATCATTTAAAGACTTAAGTGCAATTTTCATAATTAAACTTGTTGGTACAGTTGTATAATTAAGCTGTTCTAAAAAATCTATTTGATCATTACCTTTATATTCTTTTGCGCAGTTTTCTAACAATATTGCAGCTTCTGCTTCATAACTATTTTTGTCTATTAAATTTAAAGCTGAAGCTACTGCGTCAAATAATCTACCTACTGAGGATGTTTTTAAGGTGTTATTGTTTAATGTTTTATTGTATATTTTCCATTCAGTTGGTGTGAATTTTTCTTTTATTAATTCTTTGTGATCTTCATCTAATAAAGAAAGAAGTGACAATCGGGGTTCGTTCGCCATTTTATCATTGGCAACCCAATTGTAATATTCAAAATGATTTATTCTATTTATTTGATTGTTTTCATATTCAAAAAACTCTCCACCCCATATTTGGTCATCATCACCTAAACCTGTACCATCCCAAATTACGCCTAATACTTTTTGTTTTGAATTGAATAGTTTGTGTTCTCCTAAAACACTACAAAAATGGGCTTTGTGATGTTGGATTTCTACTATTTCAGCATCAATGTTGGTTGCTAATTCTTTACCTAAAATACTGCTTTGATAGTGTAAATGTCTATCAATTAAAATGGTTGTAGGCTTTGAATTGAATAGATTAAAATATTGTTTTATTGTCTTATCATATCTTAAGAACACATCATAGTTATCTAAATTACCAAAATACTGACTGATGTATATTTGAGAATTAGGAACAAAACAAAAAGTACTTTTTAAATGTGCGCCCATTGCTAAAATAGGTTTTTTTACATTTATAATTGACTTTAAATAACTAGGGGCAAGACCTCTTGATCGTCTCAAAATAACTCGATTATTTCCCTCAAACTTAACAACTGAATCATCTTGCGAAAATTCGATTTCTAAATTATGATTTAAGAAATCATCTGCAACTGAATTAAGTTTTTCGAAAGCATCTAAATTATTATAAATAATTGGTGAACCGTGAATGTTTCCACTTGTAGCAACAATTGGTTTCTTTAATTCATTAAGTAGTAAGAATAACAAGGTAGAAGATGGTAACATAACGCCAGTTTGATTAATATTAGGCGCAATGTTTTCTGTTTTTATAATAGGTTTTTTATTTTCTAATATAACAATTGGTGTTATGGATGACTTTAATTCTTCTTCTTCAAATTCTGATATTTCAAAATCATTTTTAACTGATTCTATTGTAGGGTAAATTACAGCAAAGGATTTATTGAGTCGTTTTTTTCGTTTACGTAATTGATTAATTGCTTTTGAGTTTGTGGCATCACAACACAATAAATAACCGTTAGTATTTTTAATAGCAATGATACTTCCACTTTCCAATAGCAAAGCAGCTTCTTTAATTAAGTTTGATGATTTGATTTGATTATTCTCATTATCAATCAATTCTAATTGTATTCCACAAGAATTACAACTATTGGTTTGTGAGTGAAAACGCCTATCAGATGGTGAAGTATATTCTACTAAACATTCATTACACATTTCAAATTTATTGATTGAGGTGTTTATTCTGTCAAATGGATATTTTGTTGTAATTGAATACCTGGGACCACAATGTACACATGTGGTAAAAGGATAGTTGTATCTTCTGTTTTTTTTATCTAATACTTCTGTTTTACAACTGTCGCAAATGGCAAAATCTGGTGTTAAGGGTAAGTTTAGTTCTTGGTTTGATTCTGTTTTATAAATACTAAAGTCAGTAAATTGCATCAACTCAATTTCATTGATTGAATGGGAGGTAATGACTGAAACTTTAGGTTTTGAATTGACTACTTCATCTAAAAAATGATTTGCTTTAGACTGAGTTGTTGTGATTAAAATAACCACCCCCTGTTCGTTGTTTGAAACGGTACCTAAAATTTCAAATTCTTGAGCAAGTTGATATATAAAAGGTCTAAAGCCAACACCTTGTACACGACCTGAAATTTGTATTTTAAAGGTTTTTAACTCCATTTCAGTTTTCAAGGTTATATTTAGATGCTACTTTTTTAATGATAATTAAAGTGATTACCCCACCACTAATTGAGATGAAGTAATAACCAATTAGTAGAAATATATTAAGTGAGTCATTGCTGAAAATTGTAGTTGGTTTTAGACCTAATGAGCCAAATGATTTAGTAAAAAAAACACTTCCGAAAACACTAATTATTACATTGGCAGTTAAACTAAAATAATTACTATTTGATAGTTTAGTATAAATAATCACACCAAATACGCCAACTACAATGCTCGATAATGCTATCAGTGATTCATTCATAATTAATGACCGTAATCCATATCGTCAACTTTACCTTTTGTTAGTTTCAATCTTACAATAGCATAAATAGCCATTAAGATAATTCCAACAATTCCCCAACCTAAAGCCATTGATAATCCATCTCCTTCAACCGCCATATTGTAGATTGTTAAGTCTGGATTAACATTGTTACGTGAAGGTAGAATAACAGGAAATAGTGACGCTAATGTAGAAGTTATTCCTCCTAAAATAGTTAAGGTAGAAAAAATAAATCCGTAGTAATCTTTCTTGAATTTTTTAATAAAAAACTGACCAATAACACCTACAAAGAATAACACAGGGAAGACTAATAGATAGGGTTTATCCCAAAAATTATTAAAAAAGTCATTATTCAAATTTCTCCAGAAATTGAGTGAGATAAGAGAACCAACAAATAGGAAAATATTCATTATAAAAATGGTAGATTTTAATTTATCATTAATACTTGAATTTGTTTTAAAAATGATCCAATTTGCTCCGTGAATAGCAAGTGTAAGAACAGAAATAACACCAATAATGATTGTAAAAAAATCAAAAATTCCAGGATGAGTTACAAGCGGGCTAAAGTCTGAATTCCACAATGGTAAAAAGAAATAATGAGGTTCATACAATGAAACGCCATTCTCTACGCTTCCTAAATTTACTCCTCTCACAACATTTCCAAGTCCTACACCAAAGAAAAATGCCAATAATAAACTAGATATGCCAAAAACTTTATCCCACAAATCTTTCCACATTTGATATTTGAATTGCCCTCTAAATTCTAAACCAATGGCTCTAAATATCATTAACCAAAGTATAATCATTAAGGGTAAATAAAACCCACTAAAAACTGAAGCGTAATAAGTAGGAAAGGCCATAAATAATAATCCGCCTGCCACAACAAACCAAACTTCATTAGCATCCCAAAACAATCCTGCTGTTTTTGCTATTACTACTTTATCGTCTTCTTTTTTTGCAAAAAATAAATGTATAATTCCTGCTCCAAAATCATAACCATCTAAAATGAAAAAGATAGCCATTACAACTGCGATAATAATAAACCAAAATAATTCCATAATTAGTGCGCTTTAGATGTTGGTCCGTCATTAATTGTTTTACCAACTAATAGAAGAAATAATAACCCTAGTAAAATATATAACCCAATAAATCCAAGTAATGTAAACAGTGTGTTACCAGATGATACTGTTGGCGAAACTCCATCAACAGTTTTTAAATAGCCATAGACTAAATAGGGTTGCCTGCCTAATTCAGCAGTGTACCAACCTGCTAAATTTGCAATGTATGTTAATGGCACAATTGACATTATACTCCATAAAATGGCTTTGTTTGTAAATAGTTTTTTACGCCACAATAAAAAAGCAGCAAATGTCATTAAACCAATAAATATAGTACCTAAACCAACCATAATGTGGTATGAATAATATAAGCCGGGAATGTTAGTTGGTAGTTCTTCTTTAGAAAACTCATCCATTCCTTTAATTTGTTTATTCCAATTTTGATAGGTTAAAAAACTCAACACATTAGGAACTGCAATTTTATTATCTAATTTTTTCTCAACCATATTGGGTTGTCCAACTAAAACAATTTCAGACCCTGCTTCTTCAGTTTCAAAAATCCCTTCCATTGCTGCAAAGGCAGCAGGTTGATATTTAACCACGTTTTTCGCATTCCAATCTCCAGTTGGAAAAGCAACTAAGTTTGCCGATATTAAGCCAAAAATAACCCCCGTTTTTAAGAACATTTTTCCATATTCGACTTGCTTTCCTCTTAGAATATAAAACGCACCTATACTTGCCACCACAAAAGATGAAGTAACCATAGATGCCATTTGATTATGTAAAAATGAAGGTAGTAACCAAGGATTACCAAATAGTTCGGAAAAATTATTTAATACGTATTTTCCGTTTTCGAGTATCTCAAATCCTACTGGATGTTGCATCCAAGAGTTAGTTGCTAATATTAAATAACCACTTGCCCAAGAACCAATAAAAACTAATAACCCTGTTAAGAAATGAAGCTTTTGCCCCATTAATTTTTCGCCAAAAATAAACAGTGCTAAAAAAGAAGATTCTAAAAAGAACGAGAACATACCTTCCATAGCAAGAGTTTGGCCTATTATACCTCCAGTCAATTCAGAAAATTTTGCCCAGTTGGTTCCAAACTGAAACTCCATAGGAATACCAGTAATTACCCCCATAGTGAAATTAATAGCAAAAATTTTCATTAAAAATTTAGCGGCATTATTATATTTCTCAATCTTAGAGCGTAAGAATTTCCATTTAAAAAACACAATCAACAATGACAGCCCCATTGTAAGTTGGGGAAAGATATAATGAAAGGTAATTGTAAATGCAAACTGTATTCTATCGTAAAAAATAATATCTTCCATAGTACAAAATTAGTTTAGTACTTCTTATAGTTTGGTTACTTTAGTCACAAGAGCTTAACTGCTCTGCTTTTCTTTTATTTTAGCCAATAACCAATCACACCACTCGTCAATTCCTTCACCTTTTAATGCTGAAATTTGAATTACTTCTAATTTGTGATTAACTTCTCTTGCATCTTTTACAACCGCATCAACAGAAAAAGGTAAGTAGGGTAACAAATCTGATTTTGAAACCAACATCATATCACTTGTTAAAAACATTCTTGGATATTTTTTTGGCTTATCATCTCCTTCTGTAGTTGCCATTAGGGTAACTCTATAGTCTTCTCCCAAGTCAAAAGATGCTGGACAAACTAAGTTACCTACATTTTCAATAAATAATAAATCAATATTAGCTAAATCATATTCAGGTAAAACTTGGTGAATCATTTGCGCTTCCAAGTGGCAAATCCCTCCTGTAACAATTTGTAAGGCTTGAACTCCTGATTCTCTTATTCGTACAGCATCTCGCTCGGTTTCTAAATCACCGACCATGACTGCCATTTTGATTTTATCTTTTAATCTTTTCGCAGTTTCTTGCATCAATGTTGTTTTACCACTACCCGCAGAAGAGGTTATATTAATTAAAAGCGTCTTGTTTTTTCTCATTTCACCTTTAATAATATCCGCTACATAATCGTTGGCTTTTAAAAGGTTAATGTTTGTGTTTTCACATTGAACAGTTCCTCTCGCTGCTTTGGATGATTTTTCTATACTCATAATTTTATGTGTTTATTTTTTCTGGTATTTTTTTTACAAAATAGTTATACGTTAAAGTCAGTAGTAGAATAAATAATGCTGCAACAACTCCTATTGCTACATCATAAAAATGACTTGCAGACAAAGATATTCTGATTAATATGGTTGCCAAAACAAAAGCTGAATATCTAAATATTTTATAATAGTTTAATGTATATCTTAATGCTATCAGAACAATTAAGATATCACTGAAAATTAAAACAGTGTAAAATGTTTTGAATGAATGTAAGTAGTTTCCTGATTCGATTAAAGTTTTTACATCAAAAAATCCGACTACTGCAAAGGCTGCTAATAAAAATAGAGCCAATAGTTTTTTAAATTTAATAAACTGACCTTGTCCGTCTTCTGTGTTGGTTAATCTAATGTGTTTTTGAAGTTTATAGGTAAATCCTAAAATGATAAAAATAAACATTGCACCAAAACCATAAACGGTCATATTTATTAACGGCTCTTTAATTGATTCCCAAGAAAAGTCTGTGCCAATATGGCTAAATTCTTTAAACCCGTCTCTTAGAAAAATCAAGGACAATAATTCAAATTGTTTACCTACGGATTTTGCAACAGAATCTGGGAGCATAAATATTAATCCAAATAATTCTGTTATTAATAGCATAGTAAAAACTATTTCAATAGAAAAAAATGGATTATCAAAACTATGCGTAAAACTACCTAATGTTATGTAGTTGTTGATTACTAGTACGCTTAGAAGTGAGCATGCCACAAAACTAATTACAAGCACAGCACTTGTTAAACGCAAACTTGTTTTGCTTTCCCAAAAGTCTTTTAACTTTTCGTAGAACCTCTCTGTATATGTTAACATTTTTCTAAGCATTGATTTAGTCGTCAAATTCAACTTTGTGAATCAGCATTTCTTCTCCTTGTATTAAATTTTTACTAGGTTCTTCACATTTCTCACACCTAAAATTATAATTTTCTATTTGTGTAATATGATTGCAGGATTCACACTGTATTTTAATTTCTGTTGATTCTATATGCAATTTAACGTGATGAAATTTAGAGCCACACGGGTAGTTAGCCGTAAATGCATTGTGTAATAATCTAGGTTCAATATTAGATAATTTACCTACTTTAATGTAAATACCTATCATTTGATCTATCTTCTTAGGTTCAAATTCTTGTTCTAAGGTATTAATGATGCTATTTACAATTGATGTTTCGTGCATAACTTATTTTAAAATTGGTTTTAATTTTTCTAATTCTACAAGGTGTTGACTTGCTTTTTCAATTAAATCAGAATCAGTTACTAATGTTTTTATTTCATTTGCTTTATGAGTCATCTCTTCAAATCTATTTTTTTCGTCTTCCTCATTTTCATTGTGCAACAACCAAAATAATTCTAGTTGATTAAGTAATGTTAATGATCGTTCAAATGGTAATTTTTCTGCCGTTCTAATTTCTAATACCTCTTCAAATAAATGATATGCTGTGTCTAAATTGTTGTGTAGTTTAGCTTCTGGGAATCCCATTAATGCCGTGGCATAATTATGTGCTACCATTGCAAATTGGTATGGAAAATTCTCTTTAGTGTAAAATTTTAGCGCATCTTTAAATGAGGATGCACAAAAGGCTGTCCAAATAGGTTTTTCATTCTCCATTACCTTAATTTCAGAATAAATTAACGCCAGATTGTGATGGATGTCAGCATATTTTTGAGGATGTGTATCTCGCTTAAATATTTTTAAAGCATTCTGAAATGAATTGATGGCAGGCTTATAATATTGTGGACTGTCATTTTTTGACCAAGCATATAATAATGATGCTCTTTGAAGAGTTGCTTCTCCAAGTAATTCTTCAATATCGGCTTCAGTAAATATTAAAACTGCCTTACCTATTAAATCCTTTGCTGTAGAAAAGTCTTTTTGGAGTGTTGCTACCTCAGATGCATCTATTAAAAGTAAACCTGCATTAACATCCATTTCTTTTGATTGATAATAGTCAACACATTCCTTTTGTAAGGTTATTAATTTATTTAATTCGTTATCATTATACGGAACAGTCAATTGTAATTTTAGGCAACTTGCTAACAATACTTTAAAAGCTTGTTTTTGGCTTTCAGTGGTTGTTTTTTCAGTAACAGAATTAATTAATTTTTCTGCATCTGAATATAATCCACTATCTATTAAATAATTGATATAGTCTTTTGCTGTTAGTAATTTGACCTCATTATTTGTTTCTTTTTTTAACGCGTTTTCGTAAGCTTCTTGAACTTGATTTGGCTTTACTGAGAACGAAATATTCCCATAATTTAAAACAATGGCATAATTATGCGTTGAGAATTCTTTTACAAAATTAGCTTGTTCTTCTGTGATTTCATATCCAAACTGAATAGAAGTGGCCGTTAGTAAATGATTATAAAATGAATTATCTTGTTGTATGTATTCAAATGCACGTTGATGATTTCCTAACTTATAAAAAATAAGTCCTAATAAATTATCCGTTTCAAATTCTAAAGAAGGGAATATGTAAGGTGGTTCATTGTCAAACCAATCAATTGTAGATTTAATTTGTCCATCAGTAACAATAAGGGTAGAGGATTCTTTAGTTTCAGTTGTGTTTACTGTCACTATTTCATTCAGTCTATCAACAGAATTGATACTATCTTGAACCGCTTTTATATTTTCAGTTGCTGTTAATATTGTAATCATCTTTATTTACTTTTTGTGTGCCTCTTTCGTCTCTTGCCGCAGTGTTTGTCATTATTTTAGCTGCAATTTCGGCTAATTTTTCAGATTTAAAATCATTTATTCTTTTGATAATAAAATGATTTGGGTCTTTTGTGTCAATAAATATAAGTGAAACTTCCCAACGACCTTTTGATTTTTCAATGCGGTATTTTACCTCTGCATCTAACAACCATTTATCGTCAGGTTTTTTACTCATTACATTTTTACTTTAATTAATTTTGTTTTTTCTATCACTTCAAATTCTAGATCTCTATTTGAGTCTTCAATGTCGTTGTCGATTAAAATTTCTCTAATGTTTAATGTTTTGTCACCTTTTAAGTTTCTGTCTTTCAATAAAAATTGAGTTGGCTTTTCGTACATTTTGATAAACCATTGACTACTAACTGGTGTAATCATAAGTGTATTTCTTTCTGCTACATATTCTACATAAGCATAATGAATGGTTTCAAAAATTGTCTGAACTAATTCACTGTCCAGATAGATGTGAGAAGATTTTAATGCAACTTTACTCATCTTAAACGACTTCAATTTGTTTTAATTCTTCCATTATATAATCATATACTTTATCACCAGCATCTTGAACAGTTTTACTTAGCTGAATATCCATTTTAGTCTCTTCAATAGCAATTAAATACACTTGAATATCTTCAGGATAATCTTCTCTTAATATTTTTTTAGCATAAGACAAGGCTTGATCCCATTTTATACTGTGTAAAAATACTAATGGATTATTTTCTGGTGTTCTTAACACTTCTTCAGCTGGAACCTTGAAAATAGATCCAATAGGTTCGCTTGTATTAACAACAGCATCAACCAAAATTATTTTATCGTGTCCTTTAAGACCAAATAAAACTTCAAAAGCACCTGTTCCCATATCAAAAATACTTACATCAGAATTATCTTTTAATTCCTTCTGTAATTTTTCAATAACATAAATACCAACTACATCATCACTACGAACAGGATTACCAAATCCCATTATTGCTACTTTGCTCATTTGTTATGTAATAACAAAAAACTTACTCAAGAAAAAATCTCGAGTAAGTTTTTATTAGTTAATTATTTATGTAATTATAATTTAAATCTCGACAACTCAACTCCTGATTTTTCATCATGAGCGTGTACAGTACAAACCATACAAGAATCGAAAGAGCGTGCTACAATTCCAACTTCAACGGGGTCTTTAGGATCATCAATACTGATTCCTTCTAAAGCGGCTTCAATTGGTCCAGGATTACCTCCATTATCATTTGGACCTATATTCCAAGTTGTAGGAGCCATTACTTGATAGTTTTTAATTACACCATCCTTAATCTCAATCCAATGCGCTAAAGCACCTCTGGCAGCTTCAGTAGCGCCAAATCCTTTACCATTCGCTTTTTCTACTGGTTTGATATAAAATTCTTTATCTAAATCAATTTCTGATAACCACTGTTCAATTAATTTAAAAATTCTAGGTGCTTCATGTACACGAGCTAAAACTCTTGTAAATACACTTGCTCCACCTAGTTGTTTATAAGCATCAATAAAGAAAGGGTCTTTAATTTGATGATCTTTATTTTTAGGATTACCATTCATTAAACATCTTGCCATTGGTCCTGCTTCTACAACATGACCATCATATCTAGGTGCTTTAGACCAAGAATATTTACCATCAAAATCAGTATCATGTAATGTTTGAGACTTAACTGGTGTTGGTAATGGCTCGTCCCAAGGATGTAAGCTGTCTGCTTGATCTGTGTACCAAGAATGTTTAACATCTTCCGTTACTTTTAAGTGATCAAACTCATGCCAATTTTCTCCGTCAAAGAATCCACTAGAGCTAATTAAAGCATCATTTCTTCCTTCAACTGTAGGCTTGTTATATTTGTCTTTATGTAAATAAGTTCCAAATGCCAAGAATTTACCAACTCCTTTTCCAAAGTCTTTTAATCCAAATTCTTGACCAGCTCTGATATATAAACCTAAATCAGAATTTTTGTGAGAATCACTTTCTTCAATCCATGCTAACATATCGTCCCATGATTTGATTTCCATATAGCGTTCAATTGTACAACCTAACCAAATCGATTCTAGCCAATCATTTTTGAACTGCGTCATAATTGCATGCGCTCTTGTGATGTCTTTAAGTGTTGGCGCACACATAACTCCACCAGGAACCATATAACTTGAGTGAGGCCATTGACCACCAAACAATGAATATACTTGCACTGGTAAAGCAGATGCAGTTAAACCTTTTTGGAAAGTTTCTCCAACATAAGCAGACCATCTTTTTACAACTTCATCATATAAAGGTTGGTCAGCATATTTTTTATTTGCTAAATCAGTTGCGAAAATTGCATAAAACCATCTTGGAATAGACTGAATAGTTTCAGTTGCTTGTCCAATTGCTCTTAATAATAAAGCATTAGGTGGCAATGTTGTACCCCAAGCTGTATCTAAAGCAGATGACGCACAATATAAATGCGAACCTCCACAAATACCACAAATTCTTGGTGTAACAATTAATCCAGATTGCGGATCTTTACCTTCCATTATTTTTTCGAACCCTCTAAACATTGCTGCTTGAGTGTGAGCCCTTGTTACTTTTCCGTTATCGATATATACTTTTACATCTAAATCGCCTTCAACACGACCAACGGGAGATATATTTAATTCTTTTACTGTTGACATTTTAAATTCTTTTTAATGTGACTATTTATTTAGATGTTTCTTTTATCTTTTTATTAGTAGGTTTCACTTTTTGGAATCCTGCTTCTATATAATAAGATAATTTACTTTGTCCTGTCGGAACTTCCTTAGGGAATACGCCCATGTATTTCATAGTCTTAAATACAGACCCTTTAATTAAATCATTATGAGGAAATCCTGGTTCGGTGCAACCTAAACAAGGATGATTTGCTCTAGTTTTACTATTCTGTCTGTTCCAAAGAATATTATTACAAGATGCTCTAGTCATAGGTCCTCTACAACCAACTTCATAGAATAAACATCCACCTCTTGTTCCGAATCCACCATCTACTTTTTGCGCAAAGTTTGTAACATTAGTACAACCATCTTGAACAAAGTCAGTAAAGAATGTTTTTGGTCTGTGGTATTCATCAATTAACACATCACCAATTCTACCTATAGAAATAGCAACTAAAATTTGAGTAATCCAATCTGGGTGTGCTGGACAACCAGGTATATTAATTACAGGTAATCCTCCTTTAGATACATAATCAGCACCTAAGAAACCACCTTTATTTTTCTTTAAAAATTGAACTCCTGTAGATTCACTTGGATTTGGTGCAACTGCATTAATTCCACCCCAAGTTGCACAATCTCCAATAGCAACTACATAACCTGCTACTTCTGATAATTCCTTTACCCAATCCATCATAGGTCGGTCAGCAAAATAATTCATTGACCCTGTTCCGTCTGGTCCTTGTATAATTGAACCTTCAAATACAAGAATGTCCATCTGAACTTTTCCTGCTATAATATCTCTTAATAATTCTTGAACTTGATCTCCAATTTGCAGACCTGTAGTAGGATGCCATAAGATATTAAGTCCGAAATCTGTGATGAGTTCTACTACTGTAGGCTCCTCTGCGTTAAGAAAAGACATAGTGTTACCACTACATGCTCCTCCCTGTAACCACAATACATTTGCCATAGATTTTGATTTAAATTAGTTTACTTTTTATAAGTTTCGTTGCACAAGTTAGAATTTTTTATGACTTAGGTCATGTTTTGAGTCTTGTTTAGATTCATTCTAAATAGTGAAATGGATAAAACCTACCTCCGTAAATCTATTGCATACTGACTGATTCATGAGAATTAAGTGATCTTAATACAAAACTCAGTTTGAAAAAAGGCTTCAAATATTCAAAAAAAATGCAGTAATATACTTTTAATTTACTAAAAAGTTATAGCAAATAAGAATCAAAAAAGCCTTGCAACTCAACGTTACAAGGCTCTTAGTACTCGAGGCGGGACTTGAACCCGCACACCCCGAAGAGCACAGGATTTTAAGTCCGGCGTGTCTACCAATTCCACCACTCGAGCATCTATTTATTCGGACTGAATAAATAAGGTAGTATTTTTAATTATTAAGCAAATAATTATGCTAAATGAGCGGGAGACGGGGCTCAAACCCGCGACCTCCACCTTGGCAAGGTGGCGCTCTATCAACTGAGCTACTCTCGCTTATATATTACCAATAACTTACTGCGAAGCGCCTGTCCCTAATTAGATGAGTCCGTAAGGAACGAATCTTCATCGGGAAGCTACTCTCGCTTGTATTTCAAATACGCTGCATCGTTTTGCAACGGGCGACAAATGTAGCAAGTATTTCTAAAATACAAACACAGAAATCGAAAAAATTAACCTCCAGTGAGTTTTTTTATTTCGTTGAGCTTCATCAAGGCCTCAACAGGTGTCAGCGTATTGATGTCGATGCTCACCAATTCTTCTCTGATATTCTCCAAAACGGGATCGTTTAACTGGAAGAAACTCAATTGCATATCCTCTAAATCGGGAGAAGGAGATTTCTTTTTCTTCGTTGAATTACCTTTCGATTCCGTCAACTCATGAGAAGATTCTAACTGCACCAACATACTCTCTGCTCTTTGTAAAACTTGCTGTGGCATCCCTGCCAATCTTGCCACGTGAATACCGAAAGAATGTTCACTTCCTCCCGCAACTAATTTGCGAAGAAAGAGAATTTTCTTGCCCACTTCTTTAACAGAAACGTTGAAATTTTTGATGCGAGAAAAACGATTGGTCATCTCATTCAACTCGTGGTAATGCGTAGCAAATAAAGTTTTGCCCTTCATTTTTGGGTGTTCGTGAATGTATTCTGCAATTGCCCAAGCAATAGAAATTCCGTCGTAAGTGCTTGTGCCTCTGCCTATTTCATCGAGGAGAATTAAAGATCGGTTTGATAAATTGTTCAAAATACTTGACGTCTCATTCATCTCAACCATGAAGGTTGATTCTCCAGAAGAAATATTATCCGAAGCTCCAACACGGGTGAAAACTTTGTCAACCAGACCTAATTTTGCAGAATGAGCGGGAACAAAACTCCCTATCTGCGCCATTAAAGAAATCAATGCTGTTTGGCGAAGTAAAGCACTTTTACCCGACATATTTGGACCTGTAATCATCATGATTTGTTGCGAATCATTGTCCAAATACACGTCGTTGCTAATGTATTCTTCGCCCGTTTTCATTTGCATTTCAATCACAGGATGGCGACCTGCTTTAATGTCGATCGCAAATCCTTCATTGATTTCTGGCTTGCAATAATCGTTGGCTTTTGCGACTTCTGAGAAAGACAGAAAACAGTCCAACTGTGAAATCAAAAACGCATTCAATTGTATAGGCTGAATGTAATCTGCCATGGTAAAAACCAAATCTTGATACAAACGAGACTCAATCGCAACGATTTTCTCCTCTGCACCCAAAATTTTGGCTTCGTATTCTTTTAATTCTTCGGTAATGTAACGTTCTGCATTGACCAAGGTTTGCTTGCGCATCCATTCTTCCGGAACTTTATCCCTGTGCGTATTTCTCACTTCTAAATAGTAACCAAACACATTATTAAACGCCACTTTTAGACTTGGAATGCCCGTTCTCTCGCTTTCTCTCTTTTGCAATTGCGCCAAATAATCTTTTCCGGAGAATGAAATCGCACGCAACTCATCCAGTTCCTTATTGAATCCATCGGCAATCACTTTTCCTTTGCCGATATGTAAAACAGGGTCCTCTTGCAAGGTCGTGTCAATGATTTCGAGCAACTTCTCACAAGGGTTGATTCTGTCTGCAATGCTTTTGAGAACTTCAGTATTCTCTGCAGAAATCAAATCTTTAATTGGTTGCAACTGCAATAAAGTTCTTTTCAGAGCAATCACTTCTTTTGGGTTCACTTTCCCAACGGCAACCTTCGAAATCAGTCGTTCTAAATCGTGAATCTGCTTTAAACGTTCTCCCAATTCAAAAACAATGGTGTCATTGTTATAGAATGATTCCACCGCATCCAAACGATCTTGAATCGGTTTTAAATCTTTGAGCGGAAGCACCAACCAACGCTTCATCATCCGTCCTCCCATAGGGGTTTTGGTGTTGTCAATGACTTGAATTAAGGTCGTTGCATTCTCGTGCGGAGAACTGATTAATTCGAGGTTGCGAATTGTAAAACGATCCAGCCAAACGTACTTTTCTTCTTCTATCCTCGAAATTGCGGTAATATGCCCAAGTCTATCGTGTTGATTTTCAGATAAGTAATGAATCGCTGCTCCTGCAGAAATTATACCTGCCTCCAAAGAACTGATGCCAAAACCCTTCAAAGATTTGGTGCCAAATTGTTTATTGAGACTTTCCATGGCATAGTCTTCGGTAAAAACCCAATCTTCAATTCTGAAAGAATAATACTTATTTCCAAAGGCTTCGTCGTAGTCTTTTGAATGGCGTTTGTTGTAAATTATTTCTGTCGGTTCAAAACCTTGAATCAACTTCTCAATGTATTCTTTATTACCTTGTGCCACCAAAAACTCTCCCGTAGAAACATCCAAGAAAGAAATTCCGATGAGTTCCTTTTCAAAATGAACGGCGCATAAAAAATTGTTCTTTTTCTGATCTAAAACTTGGTCATTGAAAGAAACTCCTGGCGTTACTAATTCCGTAACTCCTCTTTTAACGATTGTTTTGGTCATTTTAGGATCTTCCAACTGGTCGCAAATTGCAACTCGCTGTCCTGCACGAACTAATTTTGGCAAATATGTATCGAGAGAATGATGCGGAAAACCCGCCAATTCTATCGGACCTGCTGCTCCGTTTCCTCTTTTGGTCAAGACAATGCCCAAAATTTTGGATGCAACGATGGCATCCGCTCCAAAGGTTTCATAAAAATCTCCCACGCGAAAAAGCAGCAAGGCTTGAGGATGCCGAGCCTTAATCTGATTGTATTGCTTCATCAGAGGGGTCTCTTTTATCACTTTTTTGCTAGATGTCTTCGCCAAGTCGATTGATTTTTTAATTTTTGCAGTGTAAATGTAACGGCGATTAGCGATTTTGCAAAATATTAACGCCACTTGTTATCCACATTATGAATAAAAAACTAAAATTATGGGAGTTGGATCGAGTTTCCGAAGAAGAATTTAAGGAGCAAAAAAAGTTTCCAATTATTGTCATTCTTAACGATCTTAGGAGCTTAACCAACGTTGGAGCTTTCTTCAGAACCTGTGATTCTTTCAATGTTGAAAAGATTTATTTGTGTGGAATAACGGCAACACCTCCGCATCGAGAAATTCAGAAAACGGCTTTGGGTGCAACTGAATCAATGTCATGGGAACATCGAGAATCAACCATTGATTTAGTCAATGAATTAAAGAAGAAAGGAATTAAAATTTGCTCGATAGAACAAACAGAAAAAACAACCTTCTTGCAAGATGTTTCGGACTTTCCCAAGGAAAAATACGCGCTTGTGTTTGGCAACGAAGTCAATGGCGTAGATCAAGATGTCATTGATGTATCTGATTATATCATCGAAATTCCACAATTTGGCACCAAGCATAGCTTGAATGTTTCTGTATGTGCGGGGATTGTGATGTGGGAGTTTGTGAGAATGTTGGAGTTGAGATAAGCCACGAATACGCAAATTAGGCATTCTTTGGAATTGACTCATCCTTAAAAGTGGCATTTCTCACTAAAAACAACTACATTTAACTAATGATTAGACTTCTTTCCATATTTTTTGTGATGCTGTTCTCATTTTCTACAACTGCTCAGAAAGAAATGTTAATTGAACAACTTTCTGGAAGAACAATCACGAGAAAAAGCTTTGACAAGAATAAAAAACTAATCAACAAGCAAGTTTTTAAGGTTGGGAAACTTAGTAAAGAAGGCTCTCGGTATCAGCTTGTAATTACTGCAGAAATGTTTGACGAGAATGGCAAATCGACAGACAAGTATTCTACAACCTATAAATGCAAACCGAATGAATCCTCCGTTTTGGTCCTCGTTTTCTCTTTTTCAAAACCAAAATCGAAAAAGACGGGAGTTACGGTGAAATCGAGCACGTTTGATAAGCTTTACAAGCTAGACAAGTTAAATGATGTTGCCATACAGATTACATTTGATTCTGGCGCGCTAAATTTTTTCGGGTCAAAAAGTAACCTTAAATTTTACGATAGAAAACTAACTGTTAACGTAAAAAATCAAACATTGGAGTCCAAATTAAGCGTCAATGCTTATGCTTGGGGAGTAAGAGTAAAATCTTTGCAATACAAAGTCCTTGAAAAGTTAACTTTATCAGGCCTTCTGTATTACCAAAAATTCACAGAGTCGGATGGAAGTTATTTTACGATGAATTATTCTAAAGGATAAAACTTTTATCTTCTTTACATGCTCCTCTAACTTTATGATAACAATCAACTATTTGCACCACAATTTTGGTTAATTTTGCGTCTTTCAAAAGAAAACAATGATTAAAACAGATATAATTATCATCGGAGCAGGTCCTGTTGGCCTTTTTACCGTGTTCGAGGCAGGATTGTTAAAACTAAAATGCCATTTGATTGACTCTTTGCCTCAACCTGGCGGTCAATGTTCGGAAATTTACCCAAAGAAACCGATTTACGACATCCCTGGATTCCCCTCTATTTTGGCGGGAGAATTGGTGGATAACTTAATGACGCAAATCAAGCCTTTCAAACCTGGATTTACTTTGGGAGAAGCAGCAGTTAAAATAGACAAAACGGAGGATGATACTTTTATTGTTACAACCATTAAAGGAACAAAACACGAAGCACCAATCATTATGATTGCTGGTGGGCTTGGTGTTTTTGAACCTCGTAAACCACCGATTGAGAACCTTGACTTTTATGAAGATAAAGGTGTCGAATACATCATCAAAGACCCTGAAATGTATAGAAATAAGCGTTGCGTAATCGCTGGCGGTGGAGATTCAGCCTTAGATTGGGCCATTTTCTTAACAGAAAAAAACATTGCAAGTGAGGTTACATTGGTTCACAGAAGTGCCTCTTTTAGAGGGCATTTAGATTCTGTGCAGAAGGTAATTGACCTCGCTGAAACAGGGAAAATCAACTTGATTACCGAAGCAGAAGTGAAAGGAATCAATGGTTCTGATAAATTAGAAAGCCTAACCATAAAGCACAAAAGAGACGGCGAATTCATCAAAGAAACCGATCATTTTATTCCTCTTTTTGGATTAAAACCAAGTCTTGGTCCTATTGGAGAATGGGATTTAGAAATCGAAAAAAATGCCATCAAAGTTGACACGCTTGATTATTCAACCAATATCCCCGGAATTTATGCTGTTGGTGATATCAACATTTATGAAAATAAGTTGAAATTGATTCTTTGCGGTTTTCACGAAGGAACTTTGGCTGTTCAGTCTGCTTTTGCGAGAATTCACCCAGAAAAAAAGAACGTTTTAAAATACACGACCGTTAATGGAGTGACAGGGTTTTAGGAGTTTTTTTTCTTTGCAAACTCTCGAAAGCATTGATTTAATTGACCTGCGAGAGGTGCTCTGAGACATTAAGTGTTGGTTCTTTTTAAACATTTAGAATACTAAATCCTCCCCCTAGTCATCAAAAGCTTTCGCTTTTTCTCCTCCAAAGGGGGAAGAAGCAGACATTTAATACTAGTTCCTCAAAATCGAGAATCTCATTTTTTCATTCTTAATTCTTAATTTTTCATTTTTTTAAACCCTATATTTACATCATGAATAGAAGAACAATCAATGCTGTGATTATCCTTGGGATACTTTCTGTGCTCAGTATTTTGATTGTGCAGATATTCTGGATAAAAAGCACGACTTCACTGCATGAGACAACATTAGCCATTCAAGCAAGAGAAGACAGCCTCAATGTTGTTCATTTTGAAGAACACGTTAATATTGCTTTGCGTAATGTTCTTGAAGAAATTTCAGAATTAACACGAGACAGCTCTGACTTATTTGGTGCCGTAAAACAAGTGGAAGCCAATTACTTTTCTGTGGATATCAACGAAGAATTACATCCTTTTTACCTCGAAAACCTTCTAAAAAGAGAGTTTTACGCTCAAAATGTGCATCAAAACTTCCAATATGGCATTTACGACTGTTTTACAGACTCTATTGTCTATGGCAACCTCATTCAATTTGCAGAAGATTCCCAAGCCTTTCACGATGTCGATACGCTGAACGGAATGAGCTCTGAAATACAGAAATGGAAGAAAGATGGACACTATTTCACCGTTTATTTCCCCGGGGTTGACAATGATGCAAAGACCGAAATCGAAACGCAATCCTATTCTCCCTATCTATACTTGAGTGCCATTGTTGTTCTTGTTTTGCTCTTTTTTGGCTACACCGTATCTGTTATTTTTAAGCAGAAAAAGTTGTCAGAAATAAAAACAGATTTCATTAATAACATGACGCATGAATTGAAAACGCCAATATCTACCATTGGGCTTTCTTCTGAAATGATATTGCGTGCAAAAGAGGATGATGACAAAGAAAAAATAAAAAAATACGCAAGTCTTATTTTTAAAGAGAATAAACGATTAGAAAATCAAGTGGAACGTGTTCTCAATGTGGCAAAACTCGACAAGCAAGAAATTAGCCTTAAAAAAGAAACGTTCAATGTACACGAGTTACTCAACGAGGTAAAAGACAGCATTGAATTTAACCCAGCGGATAAAAAGGTTGAAATTAATCTAAATTTGAATGCTGATAACCCCATGATATACGTTGACCCTATTCACATAACCAATGTAATTTACAACCTGGTCGATAATGCCACTAAATATTGTCAAGATTCTTCCGTTATTACAATTATGACAGAATCATCGAGCAAGGGTTTTACAATAAGTGTTGAAGACAATGGCATCGGAATTAAGCGTGAGAATTTGAAATTTATTTTTGATAAATTCTACCGTGTTCCAACTGGAAATTTACACGATGTAAAAGGTTTTGGTCTTGGTTTGTATTACGTGAAAAAAATTCTTTCTGAACACAAAGCAATCATTAAAGTAAAGAGTGTTGTCGGTAAAGGAACAATGTTTACTATTTTCTTTCCGAGTAAGTCGTAAGAACTAAACGACGAAATCGAACCTATTAAATTAACAAGAGGTCTTATGAAATTTATTTTTATTGTTTTTGCATTAATCTTCTCACTATCAGTGCGTTCTCAGCTTGAATTTGATTTTTTCACAGAGGCAAATACTTTTTTCGCAACTACTTGCCAAAATAATCGTGTCGATTATATAGCCGCTTCAACGGATGAAAGACTTCCTAAATTGATAGAACATTTAGCGAATTATTCTCCGTCTGAGGAAGAAAAAAAAGCCTATCTCATCAATGCGTATAACTTATTTGTGATAAGAAAAGTATCTCAACAAATTCCTTTTAATTCTCCCTCAGATGACGGTGGATTTTTTACCGATAAAACGCAACTTCTTAATGGAGAAAAAATCTCGTTAGATGCCATTGAGAATAAACTATTGCGACCTGTTTACAAAGATCCGAGGTTGCATTTTGTCCTTGTTTGTGGTGCGGTTAGTTGTCCACCAATTGCGAATTATGCCTATACGCCCGAGAATTTACACGAGCAACTCGACAAACAAACAGTCGCAGCGTTAAATGATGATGCCTTCGTTTATCAAAAAGATGCTGAAAAGACGGTTTATCTTTCGCAAATTTTTGAATGGTACGGTTCTGACTTCGGAAAGAATAAACAAGAGGTCATTGAATACATCAACAATTATCGCGTCAATGATTTTGACGGTAGCCATAAAATAAAGTATTATCCCTACGATTGGACCTTGAATGACGTGGCTTCAGTAAGCGACTCCCTCCCTAGTCATTTTATTCCCTTAGAAGATAATCAAGTCGATTTACAACTTTTTACCGCAGGAAGTTTACTTGCTAAAGGCAAGTTCGACCTGACTTTATTCAATTCTATGTACACCGAAAACAAGCAGAACTGGCAAGGAGAGAGTTTTTCGGGTTACAGAACCACGTTTATGACGCATTTGTTTCAAATTACGATGGGCGTGAGCAAAAACAAACGAATCAACCTCGGTCTTGACATCTCTTTGCGCTCTTCGGGTAGATCAACGGACTCAACAGCAGGCGGAATTCGCAACGCTTTTGCCTATACCAACAATGATTCAACGCGTTTTGGAGTGACCTCGGTGGGTTTGCGTTTAAAATGGCAACCATTCAAAGGTGTCAACGACTTCACCATTCAAAGCACCGTTTCTGGACCAACAATTAAGCACCCCGAAGGATTTAACGGTCCTTCTCAGCAGAATTTATTCTGGGCAGATTGGAACAGAATTACTTGGTGGAATCAGTTGTTCTACACCAAGAATTTTCGCAAATTTCAGTTGTTTACAGAACTGGACTTTTTGTACCGTTTTAGAATTAACAAAGATCAAATTGGCATGCTCGATATTCCGATGAATGTGTTTTTTAGTTACTTCCCAACCAACAAGATTACTGTTTACGCAATGACACAGCATGTCCCTCGATTGACCAATAATATTGACCAGAATTCTCCCGCAACGGACTGGGTTATTCCATCGAATTACACAGCTTCGGGTCTTGGGTTTAAATACCAGTTATTGTCCAATCTTAACCTCGAATTTTTGTACACCAACTTCTGGAGGTCCAGAAACGCAGGCTTGGGAAGCACCTTCAACATCGGCATTAAATATTTGACAAAATAATGAGTCAGAGAATTTTCCTAATTTTCTATCTTATCATTATTGCTTGTAGCAACACACACGCCACAACCGTTGGTAGGGTTGACTTTGAAGGGCTTGCAAAGACGAACCCTGATTATTTAATCTCACTGCTTGACACAAAAGTCAATGATGAATACGACTCGGCGATTGTTGCACAAGACGTGTTTTTGTTGCGCAATTTAAACCTCTTTTTCGAGGTTCATTCTGAAGTAAGTTTACTTTCTGACTCAACAATGTCGGTTGTTTTTGTCATCAGGGAAGCGCGGTATTTGTATCCCATTTTTAGCATTTCTGGCTTCGATGACCAACTAAAAATCAACGCAGGATTTAACCAGATTAACTTCTTAGGTCGAGTGCAAAATTTTGGTGCTGTCTATCAATATTATGACAGACATTCTTTCAGTGTTTTCCATTCTCAGAAAAGGCATTCTAACAAACTCACAGGTCATGAGGCATCTTTGTCTAAATATTCTACCGTAGAACCTCTTTATTTTAAAGACACGGTTAGTTCTTTTAATTTTGACAATTACGCAGCCTCCGCAGGACTCTTTTTTTGGTTGAACAACTATTTAAGAGCAAGCATTGGAGGACAATATATGTACGAGCGTTACGAGCAAATCGATTCTGCCATTCTCGACTATATTATGCCTTTTAATTTTAATAAATTTCAGGTAAGAACGAGTTTAGACTACAATAAAATTGAATACGTTTATGAATTATTAGAAGGTGTCAAATATCAATTATTTGCAGAATATATAGGAACGAATAATTTTCCGGATGCTCGTTTTTTTAAGACGACTGCACAAGTTTCAATGTATAAAATGTTTGGGAATAATGGGAACCTTGCTTTGAATACAAAATTTGGCATTTCAACCAATAATTTCAGTCCTTTTTCTCCCTTTGTATTGGATGGTTTTCTAAATGTCAGAGGAGTTGGAAACAGAGTTGAAAGAGGTACCGCAGAATGGATAATTAACGTAGAATACCGTCACACGGTGTATCGAAACGATTATTTTTCCATTCAAGGAGTTGTTTTTACAGATTATGGGGCGATTAGAGCTCCTGGAGAAAGGTTAAGCACCTTTTTTAACCAACCTGAAACGCATTTATTTTCTGGTGGCGGCATTCGTTTTCGACTAAAGAAATGGTACAATACCAGTTTGCGTGTGGATTATTCTGTGAATGTAACGAATACAAAACAGCAAGGGCTTACCTTTGGTTTTGGACAATTTTTTTAGAATACTTTTTTCTTAAGGACAACATTACCACATCGAAAAATCAAACAGCGAGTGGTCATCGAGCGGTAGCCGAGATGCACGAGCGCATCAATTTTAAATTCTATCTTTACCCCATGAAAAACGCACTTTACTTTTTATTTTCCTTACTTATTTTAGCATCATGCTCTGACATAGCAAGCTCTGAATCGTCCGAAGCCATTGTCAGTCAGGAGTTTGCAAAGGTTTCGTCAGCTACACTTCGTGAGTTGTCAGATGAAGAATATCCTGACAATCCTGACATCAGTATTCGCCATCCAAAAAGCACAGAAACAGTCATGGAATCTATTTCTTTTGAAGAAAAAGAGCATGCTTTTGACATCACAATATTCCCGAGCAACGCCGAAGATGACACCGTAATAATGACTGACATTCATTTGATGGAGTTTATTCCTTCGATTCCGCATTGCGCAAAAGGCGATGATTACATGACCTTAATTTCAGTGGTTAACCAAGAATGGAATCGCAACCAAGTGAAGTGGACAGGCGAAGATTTGGCGGCCATTCTCCCAAGAAATTACACCGTTAACGGAGAGATCATTTCTCGCATTGATTTAGCAAGAAACTGCCTGAGTTCATACTTGTGGGAATTGTTTTTCTACACAGAAGTCGATGGTAAAGACCAAGTTTTTTACCACGGTTGGTTCGATTTTCCAGAAGAATTGTACAAAGGTCTTTTTAAAGAAAGAAACGATGATTCTTTCGATAAATACGCATCCTACATGGAACATTGGAAAGATCCAGAGAATGCACAATTAGACCTTTCCTTGATCAGAACAATTGAGTCGTCTAAAAGCGTAACATTTACAGACAAAAGTGACGAAATGTATCCTTTGCAGGGAGAACGAAAGAAAAAGAAAATTGCGATTATTTATCCTGAAACCTTCAGTAAAATGTCTGATTTCCATACAGATTCTTCACTTTTTGCCACTTTTTCTGAACCTGGATTTTACAACAGAGCAGATCCTCGTACAACAGAATTAGGTCGCTTTTATTCTTTGAAAAAGATTGAATACAGCACAACAAAATCGATGCACGAAGGAGAATTTAACGAATTGAAAATGACTTTTAGTCGTGAGAATGGTGAAGTAACACAATTCATTTTTGGAGGATTGAATTTTTCAGATTTGCCTCAATTATCTAACGAAGAGGCTAATTCTGCCAATGCTTATTCAATGGGAATAGCGAATCACCCGTTTTACGAGGATTGCAATTCTCACGAAAAATTAAACAGTAGAGAAAACCCATATTTCGGTGTGTTGTTGGATGAAGAAGGTAATTGGTTGGACAGTCACAAAATTGGAATTGACGGCCCGTTATTGCATTTGGACAAAGACAATCCGAATATTCTACACGTTTGGTTACTTTCTTTTGAAAGACACGCGTTGGTGGGACATTATTTGGTTGTTTTGGAGGGTAGATAGAAAATTGAACGCAGATGACGCTGATTGTTATGATTTACGCTGACTCTTGTTATGATTTTTTTGTTTTTAAAGACTCATTTCGCTTCGATCCAAAAAAACTTAAAGAACACTCCGCCAAAATCATACCCATCCAATCTAAAGTAAATCATTTTTAAATCATAACAACCAGCGTCATCTGCGTTCCAATAAAACATTAATTGCCTCCTCAACATCTTCCGTTGGCAACAAACAACTGCCGTCTTTACACACGTAAATCATTGCATTTTTATTAAAGGATTTGTCATCAAAAATAGGAAGTGACGATTCTTTCACTGCAACCGCAAAAATGACCTTCGGAAACGATTGCTTCATCAATTTTCTCGCTTTTTCTTTCGCATTCTCCCCTGAAATTACGACTTCATAGCAACCAAAAACAAAATGATTGAGCAATAGTGCCCAGTTAGAATAACCAGACCCAAATTTCTCCATTCCGTCGTAAACATTGGCTAACATTTGTGCTGAAATCTGCTTGTAATTCTCCTCGTGGAAATAAGCGCTCAAGTAAAATAAATTCCTCGCCATCACAGAATTACTCGCGGGAATAACGTTGTCATTGATTTCCATTTTGCGTGCAATTAATTCTTTGCTCGCCTCTGCGTAGTAGAACATACCTGACTTTGCGTCGAAGCTGTGATTTATAGTGTGTTCCAATAATTTCTTTGCTCGGTGCAGCCATTCTTCGTCAAAAGTGATGGTGTAAAGTGAAATAAAAGCATCAATGGTGTGGGCGTAATCATCTAAAAAGCCTTGAATAGTTTCGCTTTCATTTTTGCGAATTCGGAGAATAGAACCGTCCTCTTGCATCTGCTCTTTGACCAACCAATTCGCATTTTTGAGTGCTAAAGAAAGAAATTGTTCTTCTTCAAAAACTTGGTAGGCATCGCACAGTCCTTTCAAGGTCATTGCGTTCCAAGAAGTGATGCACTTGTTGTCTAAACCCGGTCGAATTCTCTTGCTTCGTGCAAATAAAATAGTCTCGTTAATTCGCGCAATTTTCGTTTCCAATTCTTCGATGCTAATTCCCTGTTCTTTGCAAATTTCTTCGTCCGTTTTGATTCTCAGAAGAATAGAATTTCCGTCTTCCCAAAATCCTCGTTGTTGTACTTGGTAGAAGTCGCGAACCCAAGAATAATCGTCACCTAAAATTGTTTGCAATTCGCTTTCGTTCCAAACGTAGAATTTTCCTTCTACACCTTCGGAGTCGGCATCAAGAGCGGAGAAGAAGGAGCTTTCGAAGGCTCGAATGCTCGAAAACTCCAAAGCTCTTTCTTCTATCATTTCTCTTTCGAGCCAATTAATTGTTTGGTAAACAATGCGTTTGTAAAGTGGTTTCGGAAACGTTTTATAAGCCGTAGAATACAGACTGAGTAACTGTCCATTGTCGTAAAGCATTTTTTCAAAGTGGGGCACTTTCCACAACATATCGACGGCATATCGAGAGAATCCACCACCAACTTGGTCATAAATTCCGCCCATCGCCAATTTGTCGAGGGTTAATTCCACGTGATTCTTTACTTTCTCATTGTCAGAATGCAAGGCATAGTCGAGCAAGAATTCATAGTTGCTCGGCAGTGGAAATTTCGGTGCTCGTGTTTCTCCCCCATGATTTGCATCAAAACTTTTGGACCATCGAAGAATTAGTTCTTCCAAATGTGCAAGTTCAAACTGCTTTTTTTCTTCCATTTCGACAATTTGCTCGCTGGCAATGATTCCTTTGAGCAAATTCGCTGCATATTCTTCCAAATTCTCCAATTCATTTTGTTGCGCATGATACAAAGACTTCAAAATATGCATCCATTGCTCTTTGGGGAAGTAAGTTCCGCCATAAATGGGTCTGCCGTCGGGCAAAGTGAAACAATTCAATGGCCAGCCTCCTTTTTGCGTCATCAATTGCACTGCTGTCATATACACCTGATCGACATCTGGTCGTTCTTCCCTATCGACTTTCACATTGATAAAAAATTTATTCATCAAGGTCGCAACTTCCTCATCTTCGAAGCATTCGTGCTCCATGACGTGGCACCAATGACAGGCAGAATAGCCAACAGAAATCAGCACCAACTTATTTTCAGCCTTTGCTTGCTCGAATACAGTCTCGCTCCAAGCTACCCAATTTACTGGGTTATGCGCATGTTGCAACAAGTAAGGAGAAGATTCTTTAATCAATTCATTGGTGTATTCTTGCATGAGGTAAAGGTAATACTTATAAGTCGAGAAGTATTAATACCGAAAAAATTGCATGCTGAACAATGCTTAAGAAGCCTAAAATAACGTATTTTTATGAAAAAAAATCTAATGAAAACAGTTTTAACATTCTTATTATTGATGTTCTTTTTTCTCTCTTATGGGCAAGCAAGTAAAAATGATTCAATCGATTTTGACGATGTTATACTGTTTACTAATGGAGAATCTTTAAATTGTATTTTCATTAAGCAAAAAGGAAAGCTTATTTACTATTATGTTTTGAGGAATGGAAAGAAAACGAAAACAGTAGCTCGTAAAAAATATGTATATTCAATTACTGAAAATAATATTTCCACCAATTATTCTCATAAAAGAAGCACTCAAACAGGTGAAACATATTTAATGGATTTGAATTCTTTTTCACTTGGACTTTATACAGGAGTAACGGAATTTAGTTATGAACAAGAATACTACACTCATAATTCTTCAATCCTACAAACTAAAAGAGTTTCGTATGGAAATCTCCTCCCTGTTGGGATTACTTTTGCGCATAAAAACTATTTTAGTGGAAAGAGCAATCAATTTATATCAGGGATAAGGTATGGAGTAACCGTAGAAGTTGCTTATAGAAAGGAGGTAACCCATACACTTGGTCTTAAATTTGGCTATACTGGTCTGTGGAAGATAAAGCCCAAACTCGGTATAGAATTAAATTTTGATACTGGCTTTGGTATTACTCGGTGGGATTTTGGTCCCGAATTTATTGGGTACGGGTTTGATTTTGTTGATGAGTATATCCTATTTAGCCCTAGTATTTCACTTCGAATTAAAGACCTTGGTATAGGCATAGGATATAGTTATTATTATTTGAACAAAGAATTCAGAGCTGCAAAGCAAACCTTAAGGTTTCATGTTAATTTTAACTTATAATACATCCTGTTTTTATTAAATAACGTCTATTCGTTAATAAATAATTTGACTTTCTGCTTTTTCTTTGCTCAACCTCCTTATTTTTACAACTCTGAAGAACATTAAACCCCATATCATTGTTTTTTACATCCTCGGCATCTTGCTCATATTGACGCCTGTGATGTTGTTTGTGCCCGAAGACGGGTGGGATTTAGGATTCACAAAAGTGAAGTTTTTATCACAAGAAGATTACCTTCATCCGAAAGAACAAGAAAACACTGACATCACGGAAATCATTGCTGACATTGACACAACGATGGTTGCAACGGATATTGACTCGCTGATTCAGCATCAAAATGCAAGTAATGGTGATCTTGGCGAACCGGATGGAGGAGCTGTTGATGAAGACGCATCGACGGACTTGCAAATGGATGCTTCTGGTCGTGAAAACCTGAATAATTTCTTCGTAAAATTAGCAAATGTTGCCTCGAAAAGAGGGAAAATATCTATGCAGCATTACGGCGATTCGCAATTGGAAGGCGATAGAATGACCAGTTACATTCGTCAAAAAATTCAAACGCAATTCGGTGGAAATGGCCCCGGATTGATTCCCGCAACGAACGTTTACAATACTTTTACTTTCAAGCAGACATTCTCCGAAAATTTTAAAAGATATACTGCCTTTGGAGGTTCTAAATTGGAAAATAGAAAATACGGAGCCATGGCTTCTGCTTCGAGATTTACGCCTGAATACACCCTCGACAGCCTGTTTACACTCGATTCCCTGACAGAACAGACAGGTTGGATAGAATTTGGACCTTCACGTGTTGCTTATTCTCGCGCAAAGGTTTTTAACAACGTCAGAATGCATTACAACAGTTGCGTTGCACCCACCTTGCTTCGTGTTTATCAAGACGGCGCTGTTATTCATGAAGAACAACTCAATGAAGACGGCGGTCAACATACCGTAAAATTATCTTTTGCTTCTACGCCGAGTTCTTTGAAGTACGAATTTACAGGCAAAGTCAGTCCGAATATTTGTGCATTCTCGCTGGAAGGAGATTACGGCGTGCAAGTTTCCAATATTGCGATGAGAGGTTCAAGCGGAACGGTTTTTAACAGAATAAATAACGGAACATTGCGCACCATGTTCGGCGAAACCAATACGCAATTGGTCATTATGCAATTCGGCGGAAATTCTGTGCCCTTCTTCAAAGACAGCACTGGCGTTACGAATTATGCCAATTGGTTCAAAAGTCAAATGAGAACAGTAAAAAATTCCATGCCCGGCGCAATGATTGTCGTGATAGGCCCGAGTGATATGTCCAATCTCAATGATGGCATCTACGAGACCTATAAATTCTTGCCTTTTTGCGTCGCAGAAATGAAACGAGTGACTTTAGAATCGGGTGGTGCTTTTTGGAGTTTATACGCCGCAATGGGAGGCAAAAATTCAATGCCTTCATGGGTAGAAAAAGGTCTTGCTGGAAAAGATTACATTCACTTTAGTAATGGTGGAGCAAAATTTGCATCGCAGATGTTTTACGACGCATTTATTGCAGAATACGCCAAATGGAAAAGTCAAAATCAGTGAGAATTACATCCTCCATAGCATTGATTGCAGTGATTTTGATGACTGGGTTTTCGCATGCGCAAGATTCTCTAAGTAGTTATAATTTCCCCGATTTTCGTGACATGGATACTTCTTTGCGCTCAACTTATCCTTTTGTTGACTATTCGAAGAATAACTATGAATTTTTCTCTAAAGAAAGTCCAAATTTCACGATATTCTACCAAAAACTCAATGGATTAATTAAGAATAAAAAAGGGAAATTGAACCTCTATCACATTGGCGGTTCTCACTTGCAAGCCGACATTTACACCAATGATATTCGTATGGATTTGCAAACTCGATGGGACGGATTAATGGGAGAAAGAGGATGGGTTTTCCCTTTTGATTTAGCAAAAACGAACAATCCGGGGAATTATGAATTTTCTTCTCCAAATTCTTGGGTAGGACTCAGAAGTGTCGTTCATAAACCCAAAAAAATCGACTTCGATTACGGGATTTTAGGTTGTGCCGTAACTTGTGCTGATTCTGCAATCATTATCAAATTTATGCACGACAGAACGACGGTGAGGCCTCCAATTAATCACTTGCGCATCTTTCACAACATCGGAGAATTTCCGTACCGATTAAATTTTGGTGCGGATGAAATTTTAGTAGAACGAACCGAACACAACCTAGAATTAGGTTCAACAGACATCTATTTTGTCGATTACATTGATACTTTTAATCTGCAATTTGTGAGAACGACCGACAATGTTCCAGAATTAGAAATTTACGGATTCTTAATGATGAACGATGAACCGGGCATTTCTTACACGGCAATCGGTATCAATGGCGCAGGATTATACACGTATTTGGATAATATTCGCTTTGAAGAACAATTGAAGACTTATCCTCCTGATTTCTTTGCGTATTCTGTCGGAACCAACGATGGAAACATGCCTTATTCTGATTTTAAACCAGAAGTTTACAAGCGTAATTTGGAGAAAATGATGCAAATGGCATTGCGAGCAAATCCTGATTGTGCGCTGTTGTTGACGGTGCCCAATGATTCTTATTACCGCAGGAGATACTTGAACAAGAACATTGCAAGAGAACGAACGGTGATTATTGAACTGGCCCAAGAATACAAAATGGCGGTTTGGGATTTGTATGGATTAATGGGAGAATTAGGTTCTTCAAAAACATGGCGCAACAACAAATTGATGCGGGGAGATATGATTCACTTTACTTTTCAAGGTTATCATTTTAAAGGGGATTTATACATTGATGCACTGTTAAAATTCATGGATCAATTCGAAGAAATAGAAACGAAAACGGCGAGTAAAAATGGTTAACTTTCTGACATCTTTTTCATTTGGGGTGGGAGAATTCTTCCAACGCTTTGTCAATATGTTCAGTGTTGAAATTGGAGATGGAAGCTCCTTGGTTTTTACCAAATTAGACTTTTGGCTCTTTTTTCTTCTCGTAATGGCCGTTTTTTCCTTCTTGCACAAGAAATTATTGGTGAGAAGCTTCTTTTTAACGGCAGTTTCTATCTTTTTCTTCTACAAAACATCTGGACTCTACTTTTTATTGCTGATTATCAGTGTTACTGTGAACTATCTTCTCGGTATCATGATACACGACTCATTAAAGGATAATCGTCGTAAATGGCCTTATAGAATTATTTTTGGTCCATTAATCCGATATTTATTCTTTCGAGCATCACCAATCACAAGAGCTAAATGGCTCGTTGCTTTCTCGGCAATCTTTAACTTATTAATTCTCGGCTATTTCAAATATGCCTACTTTTTCACGGATTCGTTCAATGAAATGTTCCATACCGATTACGAATTAGTGAATCAATTCGCACTGATGGGTAACGGCTTTTTTGGAGAAGGAACTTTCGTAGAAAAGATACTTTTGCCAGTGGGTGTTTCCTTTTTTACCTTCCAAAACATCAGTTATGTGGTGGACATTTACCGCAAAGAAATCAAGCCGGTCAAGAACTTCTTTGATTACTCATTTTTCGTGACATTTTTCCCGCAATTGGTCATGGGGCCGATTGTAAGAGCCAAAGATTTCATTCCTCAAATTCGGAAACCTTTTTCTCTCACCAAAGATGAATTCAGTTGGTCAGTCATTCAAATTGTGAAAGGTTTGGTCAAGAAAATTGTCATTGCTGATTTCTTGGTCATTCATTTTATTGATAAAATTGTCTTCACTTCAGAGGCCTTCCCCGGATTTGTGAGCGTTTTGGCAATGTTTGCGTATTCCATTCATATTTACGCCGATTTTTCCGGTTATACAGACATTGCCATCGGACTTTCTCGCTTGATGGGTTTTGAATTGAAACCTAATTTCAATTCTCCCTACAAAGCCGTTAGTGTTGCTGATTTTTGGAGAAGATGGCACAAATCTCTCGGTTCTTGGTTGCGCGATTACCTTTACATTCCTTTGGGTGGTAACAGAACGGGGACTATTGGTTCTTACATTGCTATTCTACTCATTTTTACCTTTCTGATTTTCATTACGCAATGGTATGCGCTCTTGTATGTGTATGGAATTCTCACGTTGATATACATCATTGGTTTGTTGACCATTAACAATTTCAAACGCTATGTTCACCGAGATTTAAACCTCATCATCACGATGGTTGTCGGTGGCTTATGGCACGGTGCCAGTGAGAATTTCGTGATTTGGGGAGCAATGAACGGAACGGCGTTATTGATTTACAAATACTGGAGCAAAATCAGTCCTTATGAAGACAGTAAATGGAAAATTGCGCGCGTTTGGAAGATTTTCTTGACCTTGAGTTTCATCACCTTCACAAGAATATGGTTTAAGCTAGACGAAGACGGAATGCCCTTAACGATGCTGAACCAAATTTGGAATCATTTCGACTTTGCGTGGGAGACTTTCGTGACGGTTCTCAACACCTATCAAGCCGTCTTTTGGATCATGCTTGGAGGTTACATTGTTCATTGGTTGCCAGATACCATGAAGAAGCTTTACGAAGATGCGTACTCACGTATGCCAATAGCACTACAGGCTGTAGCAGTCGCTGTGATTGTCGTTTTGATGTATCAAGCAGTTGGAAGTGAGAGTGCACCCTTTGTTTATTTGCAATTTTAGGTTGGAGCTTTGGAGTATTGGACTGAAGGGGTTGGTAGGTTATAGCGTTGTTAATAATTTGAAATTAAAACCTCAGAATACTTCCAATATTGAGCGGATCAATGTAACTTTAATTAAAGTTTACATTATAAAATAAAACTCAACACATGAAAGCCTCACTAATTATCACATCATTACTTTTTAGCAACCTACTTTTCTCACAGAATAAGTGTGAAAAGCTATTTCAAGAAAAAATAAACAAAGAAATAACAACGTCGTATTCAAGTTTTAATGGTCGCTCTATCTGGATAAAGGGAGAGAAAGCTGATAAGTTGGTGTCTGTGTTGCTTGAAAATAAGCGCAAGAATAAATTCACATCTAAAGTTAAGCATCTGCGCATTCCAGGTGTTGAAGGAGAGGTCCAATTTAAAATTCACCAAGGAAGACATGGTTATAATAAGGAGCAATTAAGCAGGTACTTTAACACTTATAAAAACGCAAAGAATAAAGACCAATTAGTAGCATCAGCGAATGAAACGAATAAGGAAGGTGTTATTATTTACCTTAGAAAGAATAACCGAGAATTGATTTTGGATAAAAAAGAGTCCGATTTAATCATTGCATATATTCTTGAATTAGTTGAAAAAGGGTAGTTGTTGACGCATTTCGCATTTCGAGAGCCTCAATGCTCCAAAGCTCCACCCTAAAACTCCAACTTCAACTGCACAGAAACGCTTTTTTTCTCCAAATTCGTATCTAAATTATTCATTGAAATACCAAGTAATCGAACACTGCTCTTTGGAGGTTGTTGCAAGATTAAATCCGACACAATGGGAAAGAAGTCTTTCTTTAATTGAATAAATTCATCAATGGTTTTGCTTCTGGTTTGTTGTGTAAAATTGGAGAATTTCAACTTAACCGTCACCGTTCTTCCTTTGATTTTATTCTTCAGCAATCTCCTTTCTAATTCATCCGCAATTTTGCTCAATTGTTCTAACATAAAATGTTCTGAGCTCAAATCTTTGCTAAATGTACGTTCTGCACCAACCGATTTACGAATGCGGTTGGTTTTTACTTCAGAATGTTGAATTCCACGAACGATATTGTAAAAATGTGCACCTTGTTTGCCGAAATGTTTGCTTAGATAGTCCAAAGAAAGTTCTTTTAACTGCTTTCCGGTGAATATACCATGGAGGTTCATCTTTTTGGCTGTTACTTTTCCGACACCGTAGAATTTATTGATGGGTAATTGCTCCAAAAATGAAACAACATCCTCTGGAGGAATCGTTTTTTGTCCGTTTGGCTTATTGATATCAGAAGCTATTTTCGCAGTGAACTTATTGATCGAAATTCCTGCTGATGCATCCAGTCCAACCTCTTTTTTTATGCGGTCACGAATTTCTTTGGCAATCAAACTCGCCGATGGGTTATTGATTTTATTCTCTGTAACATCTAAATAGGCTTCATCGAGAGAAAGCGGCTCAACGAGGTCTGTATAATCGTGAAAAATAGCCCGAATTTGTTGTGAAATCTCTTTGTAACGTTCAAAACGAGGTTTCACGAAGATAAGATGAGGACATCTTCTAGCTGCAATGACACTTGGCATAGCAGAACGCACGCCAAACTTTCTGGCTTCGTAACTTGCTGCTGCCACAACACCACGTTCTTTGCTTCCACCAACGGCAACAGGTTTTCCTTGCAAATCTGGATTGTCCATTTGTTCTACCGATGCAAAATATGCATCCATATCAATGTGGATTATTTTACGGTGTTTAATTTCTTTCATCTTCTATTCTCCGAAAACTACTCATTCTTTTGCACAAAAAAAAGGTCCATCCGAAGATGAACCTTTTCTAACCAATAATTAAACTTTATTTTTTCAAAACAATTCTTTTCGTAATCGTTTGATTTTCTGTTTGAATTGTCAACATATATATTCCGTTAGAAGAAGATGTTAAATCAACAATGAAAGTATTGTTCTCACTTTCATTTTGAACATAAACTAATCTCCCTGAAACATCCGTAACAGATAATGAATAGCTATTAGATTCATCTTTCACTTCAACGTTAAATACTCCTTTACTAGGATTTGGATAAATGATAAACTGAGTGTTTCCTAGTTCATCAATTCCTACGAATGAAGCAATTACAATACCTGTAATTGTTGTTGAACAACCATTCACATCCGTAATTGTTACACTATAAGTTCCACCAGGCATGTTTGTTGGGTTAGCAGCAGTACTTGAGTAACCTGCACCGTCTGTCCAAGAATACGTAAAGTTAGGAGTTCCTCCAACAACGTTTAATGTTACAGAACCGTCATTACCATTTAATTCTGGACTGATTGTATTTGTTGTTGCAGATAAAACTGCTGGTTCACTAACTGTTCCATTAACTTGGAATGTACAACTATTTCCGTCCACCAAATTAATTGTATATGTATTTGCAGAAAGCCCTGTGAATATTCCAGACCCAACAGGTCCAGACCCAATATTAAATGTATAAGGACCAGTTCCGCCATTTACAGAAACTGTAATTTGACCATCTGTTTGTCCGTTACAAGAGATATTATTGGTATTTGCAGAAGCAGTAAAAGCTGCTGGTCCAGCAAGAGGAACCTGCATAACTGTAGTACATCCGTCACCATCCACAATAGTAATCGTGTTTGTTCCTTGAGCAAGTCCTGTAAAAACACCAGATGCTTGTGGTCCCGCACCAATATCAAATGTTGCTCCGGTAGAGTTACCAGAAGTAAATACTACAGTTACTGAACCATTGTTGTCTCCGTTACAATTCTCTTCAGTTGTAGAAGAAGAATAAGTAGCTGCACAAGGCGCAGAAACGCAGAAGTTATTCGTTTCTGAGAACGCAAAATCAGAGTTTACAGCTTGTAAAGAAGCTAAAACTGTTGCTCCAGCATCTGTAATTGTGAAGTTACCGTCTGTACTACATGTACCATATTGACTTCCATACATTCCATCACCGTAAGCATCCCATAAAACGAAATCATAACAATCTGCTACAAGACACCAGTTAATAGTAACTTGTGTTTCATTAGGATATGCTCCAGGATCTCCTGCAGAAGTCCCTTGTGTAGCTGTAACTGGAAGAGTAACAGTTGTATTCCCTCCAAATTCTACAAGGTTAGCACCAGAATCGTATAATTCCCAAACGGTTTCTTCACCATAGCAATCAGTATTAATAGTCAGAGTTATCGTCTGGCCACCAACTACAATCGTAAAGTTAGATAAATCAGCGTCATTTGTAAGGTCAGCATCCACATTACCATTTGGTAAGTTTGTGAACGCATTGAAAACATGAGGTCCAGCAGCAGGAGTCATGGTTGGCAATGTAATTACATCTGTTCCGCCAGGTGCTAAATTACCCGTCCAGTTAATAATTGTTGGTGCTCCACCATCAAGATCATAAGAGATATCAACAGCTGTAAGGTTGTTGTTTCCGTAGTTTGTCAATGTAATAACTGGTGTAATATCAGTACCACAAATGTTACCTGATGCTCCAGAAATGTTGCTAATCCCAGCGTTATCTGGAAATGGAGCTTGACAAGCTGTCGAAGTTGTTAAACTTGCTCTTCTTGTAGCTACAGTTAAAACCGTTCGAATTCTTGTTTTTTGATCTGCTGTAAAAACATCCATACATGCATCATCCGTGTAATCCATGTAGTTTTGAACCATATCAGGGTTACCATCACATGTGGTTATATTAGGACAACCATAATTTGAAGTTGTAGATTGTGGTGTGTCAGCACAAAAGTCATTACCACAATTTGCATCTCCCCAAATATGTCTTAATCCTAAATAGTGACCAACTTCGTGCGTCATTGTTCTTCCGAGGTTATATGGGCCTCCTGAAGTTACTCCGAAATAATTAAATGCGGCAACGACACCATCCGTTCCTGCTGCTCCGCCATTTGCATTTAAACCAGATAGTCCAGAATTAGAAGGGAATTGTGCATAGCCCAACAATCCTCCACCAATATTAACAGACCACATATTCATGTAGTTATCTGGATTCCAGATTGTGTTTGGCTTCATAGCATCAACTGCGCCAGTAGAAGCAAACTGTGCAACACCATAATTTACTCTGTCTATTCCATTTGTTGGTGCTCCATTTGGATCAACAACAGCCAAACAGAATTCAATTTCTACATCCGCCCCTACAGGGTTTGTGTTGTAGCCATTGGTTCCTAGCATTCTTCTGAAATCTTCGTTCAAAACAGTAATTTGTGATATTACCTGTGCATCTGAGATGTTTTCTGATACACCTATAGCATCTCCATTATGTATAACATGGACAACGACAGGTATTGTAAGAATTGGTAGCATTTTCGTTGGGTTGGCAGCTTGCTCAGCTTTAAACTCGGTAATCCTTTGTTGCAACCACATTTCTTGTTCATACAAGCTAGGCATATTTGGATTGTTTGCACGTAGAATAGAATCATTTTCCATCGTTGCACATCTTTTGTTTCCATCTGGTCCGACCTGCGCTTTGTAAACTATCTGGCCTTGCTGTTGTTCAGAAGTCAGTTTAACTTTTGTTTGTTTCACTTGCTGTCCAAAAGAAGCAAATTGAAATAACGCTGTTGTCAGAACTAACGCTATTTTTAGAGAGTTGTGTTTCATGAGTTTAATAATTTGTTTAAGCCTCTAAACTACAGAATTTAGATGGAAACAAAAAGTTTATGAATCAATATCGGCAAATAAAACTCATTCTAAATTGGAATCCTAAATCGTATTAGTACTACTTAAAGACTTTGATCTAATTTTTTCACCATCGTGAGAATCGTAGCCATAGCAACAGTTTCTCCTGTTTCATCATACATATCCACTAAGAATTTCACGATGCCTTTTGCAATGTCATCCTCATCCTTTTTCTCTTGGTCAATTTTTTCTTTCACAGTAAAACGGACACCAATTGTTGCTCCCGGATAAACAGGTTTTGTAAAACGAGCCTCTTCCACGCCATAATTTAACAATACAGGTCCTTTTTTAGGGTCAACGAACAGTCCTGCTGCTTTTGACAGAAGAAAATAACCATGCGCTACACGTTTTTCAAAGATGGTTCCTTCTAAAGATGTTTCGTCCATGTGTGCATAGAAATTATCTCCCGACACGTTTGCAAAATTGACAATATCAGCATCTGTTACCGTGTGTTTATGCGTGAAAACAGTATCCCCAATGTTTAATTCTTCAAAATGCTGTCTGAAAACATGCGGGTTTGCTTCTGGCATTTCTGCGCCCACTTGAAACTGCTCTGTGATTTTGGTAATCGTTGTTGGGTGACCTTGAATGGAAGTTCTCTGCATGTAATGTAAAACACCTCGCTTTCCTCCCATTTCTTCTCCTCCACCTGCTCTACCTGGACCGCCATGTGTTAACAATGGCATTGGAGAACCGTGACCTGTACTTTCTTTTGCACAGTCCTTATTAAGAACCAATATTCTTCCGTGCATGTGAGCAGCATTAATGACATATTCTTTTGCTTCCTCATCGCAAGGTGTTACAATCGAAGAAACCAAAGATCCTTTGCCCATGCGTGCCAATTCAATGGCGTCGTCCATTGAATTGTAAGGCATAATCGTTGCGACGGGTCCAAAACACTCGATATCGTGTACGTCCGTTTTATTAAACGGATCATTATTTCTAAATAAAATAGGAGAGAAAAAAGCTCCTTTGTTCTTGTCAGCACCGACAACATCAAAATTGTCTAAATCACCAAAAACAATATCCTGTGATTTTGCTAATAGTTCCACATTCTCGCGAACTCTTTCTACTTGCAAATTACTTGCTAACGCCCCCATCCTTACTCCTTCTTGACTTGGATCACCTACTGTGGTTGTACTTAAACGCTTTGCAATTGCATTTTGCACATCGTCAATTAAATTTTCTGGCACAATAATTCTTCTTACAGCGGTACACTTTTGACCTGCTTTTACTGTTATTTCCTTAGTGCATTCTTTGATAAAAAGTGAAAATTCTTCTGTCTCTGGCGTTGCTTTTTCTCCTAGAACAGTTGCGTTTAAAGAATCCGCCTCAAGGTTAAAAGAAACTGAATTTTCAACAATACCGGGCAATGACTTTAAGATTTTCCCTGTTTTTGCAGAACCTGTAAAAGTAACGACGTCTTCTGACGAAACGTGATCAATGATTCCTCGACCAAGTCCACAAACAAGTTGCAAAGAACCTTCTGGGAGAATTTTGGATGCGATGATGTCACGCACCATCACTTCTGTCAGGTAGCAAGTGAATTCTGACGGTTTCACAATTGCGGGAACACCTGCCATGAGGTTCACAGCAATTTTTTCGAGCATTCCCCAAATCGGGAAATTGAATGCATTAATATGTATGGCAACACCTCGTTTTGGAACCATAATATGGTGTCCTATAAATGAACCTTCTTTAGAAAGTGGTACAGCAACGCCATCAACATTGTAAGGTAAATCTGGAAATTGTCTTCTTAGTGAAGCATTTGCAAAAATATTTCCAATTCCTCCTTCAATATCTATCCAAGAATCCACTTTTGTAGCTCCCGTCCATGCACTTACTTCGTAATATTTCTTTTTCTTCTCTAATAAATGAAATGCCAAGGCTTTGAGCATTCTTCCACGTTCTTGAAAAGTCATTTTGCGCAATTTCTCACCACCAACCTTTCTGCCATAGGCTAGAATAGACTCATAATCAAGGCCTTTACTTGATGTTTCCCCTATTTTTTCACCAGTGATAGAATTGAATAATTCTTGTTCGCATCCTTGACCTTCAATCCATTGACCTTGTACGTAATTTTGATATTGTTGCATTTTATTGTAGTTTTAAACCGTGCTAAGATAATGATTATTCTATGACTACTGAAAAAGATACCTCAAAGATATTTCAATCCCCGATAGTTGCGGAGACGGAAGAAGACGGGGTGATCTTTAGACTATACAAAAATCGGATTTATCATGTGATTATCCCAGAGGATAACACTATAGGGATGGAAACTATAAATGCTGGTTACAAATTCTTGGATGCAAATGGAGGAGGTAAATTCTATAACATCTTTCAGTTTAAATCATTTGCTAGTATCGAGCCAGAATTAAGAGAATGGGCGTCTGAAAGTTCAGGGAATCACTATACTCACTCTGATGCACTGTTAATTAAGTCTTTGCCACAGAAAATAATTGCCGATTTTTATATGAAAGTTGACAAGCCAAACAAGCCTACAAAAATCTTTTATTCTTTGGAGAAAGCTGTTAAGTGGACGTTGGAGAGGGTAAAGCAAGCTTAGACTTTTACAAACTGCTTTAACACCTCAACACGGTGTGATTTACTAATAGGCAATTCCTTCTGATTGATAAGAATAGAATTTGAATCAAAACCAGTTACCTTTTCAATATTTACGACATACGAACGATGTATTCTAATAAAACTAGATCGCGCAACTTTGTTTTCAAAATGGGAGAGGTTATTGGAAAGAATGAATTCCCCATTCTCTGCAAATACGGTGCAATAACTTCCTGCCGCCTCAATATAAAAAATGGAATCTAGTTCTATTTTAGTATAGTACTCACCATTCTTAACAAAAATAGAAGAGTTTAGTTTTGAAGAGGCGGAAGATTGTAACGAGTTATCATTATGATTGACAAAAGCGAGTTCAATGGCAACTCCCAATTCTTTTTTATTGTATGGTTTGGATAGAAATGCTTGGGGCTTGCTTTCAATTGCTCGATTCATTGTTAGCGTGTCGGTATTAGAAGTAATATAGATAATCGCTACGGAATGGTTCTCCTTGATTTTCTTTGTAAGTTCTATTCCGTCCAGATTTCCTTTGATGTTTATATCCATGAGAATTATCTCTGGATTAAACTTTTCAAAAGCAATTAAGCATTCTGTATCAGAAATAGCAATGTCAACCACGATATAGCCTAAATCTTCTAAATCGGCAGACATGTCTTCTGCAATTAAAACCTCATCTTCGACAATTAAAATTTTTAAAGCCATTAATCAATAATTTTATAATCATTCATACGAATGGTAAAACACAAACCTATTCTTTTTTCAACATCAAAAACACCTGACAACTGTCTAGACAATGATCTAATTAATTTTAGTCCAAATGATTTCGACTCTGTAACGTCTTTCACTGTTCCTGATCCATTGTCTTCTACTTCCAGAATTAATTGTTTGTTTTCTTCTTTAATTTGTATAGAAAGCGAAGGGTTTTTAGTGTTGTCATATGCATATTTCAAACTATTGATGACTAGTTCATTAATCATTAGTCCAATAGGTATGGCGGTATCAACGTCGAGATTAATTTCTGAAAAATTAATCTTTATATTGAATTCATCATTCGATTTCCCAAAAGAATCTAACAAACCATCCACTAATTTTTCAACATACTCCTTCATCTCTATTCCAGCAAAATTATTTTTTTGGTAAAGGAGTTTATGAATTAAGCCCATAGACTGCACCCTCTCTTTTCCTTCGAGAATAGCCGATTTTGCACCTTCATCAGTAATGCTTCGTTCTTGTAAACTTAAAAGACTTGAAATAACTTGCAGGTTATTTTTAACGCGATGATGAATTTCACCCAGAAGCAATTCATTTTCCGAATTCTTTTCTTCGATGATACTTTTTTGTTTTTTAGCTTCTTTCAATTTGCGAATAATAACAAATGCAAGAATAAGAATTAAAATCAAGAAAGCTGAAATTGACCAAGTGATGATTTTTTGTTTTTCTTGATTGGTTTCAAGGATTGCTAACTCATTTTTATGTTCAAGTGCTATTTTCTGCTCTTCTTGTTCAAAGTTGTATTTCAATTCTTGTTCAAGAAGAACGTTGTCTAATTCATTGGAATTGATTTTTTTATCAATCTCAGTATAGATTTGAAAAGTAGTTAGTGCTTTTTTCCATTTTTTCTCAGCCTTATAAACTTCCCACAATGCTCCAGTTGTTATTCTTATACTGGCATCAGAGTTTGCTTTTTCAGCATAAAGCAAACTTTTTTCACCATTAAATTCGGCTTGTTTTAATCTGTTTTTTTCTAAATCAATTATAGATAAATGGTGATATGTTAAAGATGTGCTAACATTGTTCCTGTTGTTTTTATTTAACGTTAAAGCATATTGATACATCGTATATGCACGATCTAAATCACCCGTTTCTCGATAAACAGCTGCTATATTTTCATAATTAATTAGCCTTCCATCATCATTTCCTATTTCATTCTCAATGTCAATACTTTGATTGAATAATTCAAGTGACTTTTTATACTCTTTATTCTTAAAATAAATTAAGCCAATGTTATTGAGACAAGTAGCAACTCCTTTTTGATCATCATTCTTTTTATGAATCTCCATGGCTTCATTAAAATACTTAATGGCAAATTCTGAATTTCCATATTCCTGATAAACAAAACCTATATTATTTATAGTTTCAGCGGCATTTTCTAGATTTCCAGTGGCTTTATCTAATTCATAACTCTGAGTGAAATAATCCACTGTTTTTTCAACATCTCCTTTATAAAAATAATAAACCCCTATATTATTGTATGCCCCCGAACGGATAGCATTCATTTTACTAAGTGCTTGCTCGTCTTTTTCTTTGTGGTTTTCAATTTCTTTGATTATCCTTTTACAAAGGTATAAGGCAGAATCAGGGTTGTGATTAAATAAGTATTCTGAAGCATTTAAGTAGGCGCTTAAAGTGGTTGTATCTGAAATATTATCAGAATTCTCAACTACTTGTTTTAAACTATCTAGTTTTGCAAGAAGGTCCTCATTCTGATTGATTCCAAAAAATGGAATAATGCAACACAATAAAAGAAAAAGAGATCTCATCCAAAATGTTTTATAAAAGAAAAAGGTAGCATTACAAAGTTAATGACTTCTTCCACAAAAACAACGACTTTAAAATTCAAGTAATAATTACCTTTAGACTATTCACAAATAAAAACAATAATATGAAAAAAGTAATTTTAGGCATTCTTGCCATCGGAATTTTAAGTTCTTTGGCACTGTCCAAAGGAAAAGACAAATCAACTTTTGTTGAAAAAGTAGTTGCTAACCAGCCGGTAAAAGTTTTCTTTAATTTTAATCCAGAAATGATTGATAAAGATCATGAGCGAAAATTAAAACAAGCAGATAAAAATGCTAAAACAGACATTCGGACAACTTTACCAAGTGATTTTTACGGTCAATCATTAAAAAATGATATTCTCAGTCATTTGAATTCGGGTCTAGAAATGGAAAATGCGTTTGTAGAAGCAGACTTGTCAACTGTTTCAAAAAAAGCAACAAGCATGAGTGGTTTAGATTTATCCGGAATGGAGAACGGATTATATGCCGTTTTTAATGTCGAGGGAGAATACACTCGGTTTGTTTCTAAAAAAGATGTAGATGGTGCGACTGTTTTTGAATGGAAAAATAGCCTTCAAATCATGTCTAAACTTTTCTTTTATGAAGTTATCGATGGGAAAATGAAAAGCTACGGTTCGAAAACAGGAATCGTTCTTGGTTTAGTTAACACACCAACTAAAATCACAAATAAAATGGAGAGTTTGAGCTACATGGAATCAAATTTTAATGCCTCAACACTTCTAGAACAATACAAAGAAAAAAGCCTTTCAAACATTGATGATTTTACTCGAAGAAAATTAAAGAAACACAAAAAAGTAGTTTCAAAAAGATAATCTTAAAACATAATAAAAATGAAAAATCTAACTCTCTTATTATCATTTCTAGCCATTTCAAGTGTCGTTTTGGCTCAGAAACCAAAAAAAACACACGATTTCAACGTTTTTGCAAAGAAAATAAACTTCGCATTTACACCAGAATATATCGTGAATCGGTTGCCAGATGATAGAGCTTTACAATATGTTTCTGAACAAACTGGTACTTCTTTAGCGGATTTACAAAAACAAAAAACGGCTAACAAAGAAAAAATTCGGGCCGAGCTCACAAAAATTAAAGCTGTTATTCCAACGCATATATACAACAATGCTGAAATAAGGATTGTTCAAGAAAGCCCAATTAAAATTGCAGATATTGTTTTAAATTGCACGGTAAGCGCTGGCGAAGTTGCTTTTGTATTGAAAAACTGTATTCAAACCAACTTAAGTTGGTATTTAGGAGATGGTGTTACTGTAGAAGGTGCAGGGTTTGAAGGAACAATTGCTGCAACAGAAGAGTTTGAAGCTGAAAAAGCGAAACGAAATAGTTCTGGTTTTTTAGGTAAAATGAACCAGCTTCAAAATTTGAATGACAGTCTAAATGATTTAGGAGCTGAAGAACAAAAAAGAATGGATTCGATTAACCAATACCGTAAAGGCTACATTGGTCACCCATTTCCGAAAGAAGCAATGCAAAAAGAGATCCATCGGTATTATCACATGGATAAAATTGACATTCCTTTAGAAGGATTTTATGTAAAGAAGAATGGTGAAATTGTCAAAGCAAATATAGTGTATCGATTACCTGAGTTTTTTGTCGGTGATTTGGCCAATAACTTTGACTTAATTTTATTCAATTTTCCAAAAACATCGAAAATTGATGTCTGGAATCCTCAAAAAGATCCAAATTATAAAGGTAGAGTAGGTAAAAATGATATTCAAGCATTTTATGTTGGAGGTCAATTATTTGCAAATTACCCAGGGATAGGATGGAGAATTGCTATATCCGAAGGTGCAATCCACGAATTTGTATCTATTGTGAAAGTGGAAACGAATAATGAAACAATCTACCACACTTTTTTACAAAAACAAAAATTGGATGGTGAGGCATACGGAACTTTTCTTGGTGCTCCATCGACAAATGTTATTTTAGATATGATGGAAGACTCTCCTGAAATTCAGCAAGAGCTAAAAGATGGGGAATCGCAATTTGAAGTCATTATAAAATATAATTATTGGTATGATTTGAATTATCCTGAACAAGTTAAATATATTCCTACGCTATAAATAATAGCATAGGTTTTTGTGAAGATAGCGAGCATTTCGGTGCTCGCTATTTCAAAAATTACAAAATGAAAAAAATCATGACAAAATTAACAGCAATAGTATTATTAATTGGAGCCTTTTCTACTTTAACAGTACAGGCACAAAATTCTAAAAAAGTACAGGCTAAAAGCATAAGTAAACAAAAGGTTACAACTGCACCAAAAGCTGAGCATATAACAACAGTAAAAACGGATGTGAAAACATTATTATTAAAAGAATGGAAATTTCATAAGTTTTCACTTAGAGCACTCAAAGATGGGTATTTGCCAAATGTGAGTGAAAAATTAACAGGTGTTTTTAAACTATTAATCGCTAATTATACTTTCAATGCCGACGGAAGCATCACTTTAGATCCAAAATATATGGAAGAACAAGGGGTTAAGAACGCTACGTGGATGCTGACTGATGAAGGAAAGTTAAAAATCACTTATTTTTGGACAGCTGAAAAACAAGAGGCAGCTGGATATACAAACGATTATGAAAAAGTTAGATATAAAACAGATTTTATATCTAACAACGAATTAACCATTAGTCTTAGCGACATGTTTATTGTAAATTTAGTAACGAAATAGATGTGGTGAGTGAGGAGTTTATAAGCAGGTTGTTATTAGCACTTCGACAAGCTCAGTGTAAAAATGGATAATGTTAGAATGTATAGCGGAGAATGAAGTTGACTGGTAAGAGTTAGAGTCATCTAACAAAATAAGTTAGAGGAGTCTAACTCTTGCGTTTGTTGTACCATGATTTTGTCCAATGCTCGAACGCTCCAATACTCTAACGCTCTTCCCTCTCAATCTACAAGTTCAAACTCTGCTTCATGTTCTTTTATCCAATTCAAAGTGTCATAAATCTCATTCAAATCAAAAGAGGTAACCAATTTCATTCTGTGTTCTTTAAAATGAGAAATTCCTTTAAAATAATTGGTGTAGTGCCTCTTCATCTCTGCAACGGCTAGCGTTTTTCCTTTCCATTTGACGCTCATTTCAAGATGCTCGATGCTTGCGTTGACTCTGTCAGCGATTGTTGGTTTGGGCAGAATTTCTCCTGTTTTTTCAAAGTGTTTTATTTCGTTGAAAATCCAGGGGTTCCCGATACTTGCTCGACCGATCATCACGCCGTCAACGCCATATTTAGTCTTATATTCTACTGCTTTTTGAGGTGTATCAATGTCTCCGTTGCCAAAAACAGGGATTTTCATTCTTGGGTTGTTTTTCACATCTGCAATCAGGCTCCAATCTGCCTCGCCTTTGTACATTTGCTTTCTCGTTCTCCCGTGAATTGAAATTGCCTCAATGCCTACATCTTGCAATCGTTCTGCAACATCAACAATGTATTTAGAACTTTCGTCCCAACCTAAACGCGTCTTTACAGTAACGGGTAATTTGGTGGATTTAACAATCTCCTCGGTCATTCTGATCATCTTCGGAATGTCTTGCAAGATTCCCGCTCCAGCACCTTTACAAGCAACTTTCTTTACAGGACAACCATAATTAATGTCTATAATGTCAGGATTGGCTTTCTCCGTTAACTCCGTCGCCAACTTCATACTCTCGATGTCGTAACCAAAAATCTGGATGCCAATAGGTCGTTCGTATTCAAAGATATCCAACTTCTGAACGGATTTGGCTGCATCTCGAATTAGACCTTCTGAAGAAATAAATTCAGTGTACATTAAATCGGCGCCATAACGTTTGCAAAGCGCACGAAAAGGCGGGTCACTCACGTCTTCCATTGGAGCGAGGAGCAGGGGAAAGTCGCCCAATTCTATGTCTCTGATTTTAACCATCGGTGCAAAGATAGGTTTTCAATGAAGAATGAAGAATTAAATAATGGAGAATTACGAGAAGTGTCTCGCTACTCTTTCCGTTGTGGTCTCTTATCTTCTCTCGGTCCTCTTTTATAAATCACCAGTCCGTTTAAGAAATTACGGAGAATTTGATCTTGCAACTCCATGTATTTAGGATGGTCTTCATTTCTAAAGAATGCACCCAATTCACTTTTACTGATTTTGAAATCTACTAATTTTAATATTTCTACGATGTCATCATCTCGAAGTTTTAATGCAACTCGCAGTTTTTTTATGATGTCGTTGTTTGTTAGTCCCATTTTTAATGTATAATGTATAGCGTATAATGTTTTAATATTGAAGTCGATTGTTGCTAAATTAATGATTTTAATAGAAACGTTATGTTTTTTTAGAACATTGAAACATTAAATCATTGAAACACTGAATCACTCAATTATAAACTCTTCTTTCTTCTCCGCTTCTGCTTGTTTTTTCATTTTTTCGAGCCAACGGTTCATTTTCGTGTCTTTTTTTGGCTCTTTATTCTCAATAATCGTATCAATTGACTTAACCGGGTCAAATTCGATGATTAATTCTTCTTTTGGCACGACTTCTTTTACATATTGTTTAACGGTCGTGTCATTTTTAAACAAGCCGAATTCTGATTTTAGTATCGATTTCACATTCTGCTTTTCTTCTTCTCGGTTTTTCTTTGCCAATTCTTTGCGAGACTCTCTGTCCCATTCAATTGTTGGGGTGTCTAAATCACCGTACATTTTCATAAATACTCTAAAACCAGAACCGTCGTCAATTATTTCTCCAAACTCACTTTCTTGTTTCTTTTTTAAATCTCGAAATCTAAAGCCAAAACGATAGTCTATTTTATTATCGAAAGTATGTCTTCCGGATGCTTCAATATTTAGCGCAGAAGAATTAATAGACATAGAAGGAATCGTCAAAACGCTGTTTTTGATGATAATGGTGTTCTTCAATTGGTCAAAACGAAGGTCGCCCAGTTTTTTACCAAAGGCATTGATATTTTCTTTACCAAGAATAGTTTTGAGACTTGACGTTCTTAAACTTTCAATAATTGCGGCGAAAGTTTCCACGTTTTTCAAGCGACCATTGTCAATTTGAATGCTAATTTGCGCACGAATCGCATTGGAAATAATTCCTCCCCGCATATCGAATGGAGCTTCAAAAGTGATATTTGCCTGCGCAACTCCTTCTATATTCTTACTTGTGATGACTTCTTGGTTGAAATTCTCCCATTCTCTAAAGAGCTTCGTAAAATTGATGTTTTTTGAGACCAATTGACTTGAAATGTAGAAAATTTCAGGCGTTCTTTCTTCAATGGTCAAGGAACCTCGGACATCTGCCCCTCCATTTACCAACGCAACTCTTGGGAAGTGAATCGTTCTGCCAGAGATGGTCATATTGCCTTGAATTTGCTCAAAAAGGTGGTTTTCGTAGGTCAATTTTGTAACATCGAGGTACATTTTGCCATCTATGTTGTTCGGGAGAATGAATGTTCTTGCTTTCTTAATTTTGCTTTCTTTAGAATCCGTTCCTAAATCTTGCATGGAAATGTTTTTGCTCGTCACGTCTATATTCGCAATGAGGTTTCCTGTTCCTTTAAAGTAATCAACAACTTCTTTAAAAACGCCTTTCACGAGGAAGTCAGATTTGCCAATTTTCAATGAAACATTGTCTATTCCGGCTTCGTTATTTCGCAAATAAACCAAACCATCGATGGATTCAAAAATACGTTTATCGTCGGTTAATTTTGTAAGAACGTCATTGAATTTGACCGAACCTTCAAGCTTTTTGATGTCGTAATCCATCGTTTCATCCTCTTTTGAATTTCCTTGAACAATGAAGTTAGAATTCAAATTAATTGTTCCCTGCATCTTTTCAACCTTTGGAATAGAAAAAAGTGCATGAAGAACAGCCAAGTCAATTAAGCCATTCGCATTTCCTTTAAAAACGGGAGAATCGAAGTTCGTAAGCAATAATTCACCCTTAAACGGACCTCCTTTCGTTCGAAAAGAAATGTTTTTTAGTTCTAATTTTTCTTTCTTCTTGCCTTCTGCATTCGTATAAAAACCTTCTAATTTTAACTTATTCAGCGCAATGCTAGAAGACGGTATTCTGAGGTTACCATTGTTCACACCAAAATCACAAGTCACTTGCAAGGGGTTTGAATTTCCTGCTTGTTTGCTAATGTCTAAATTGAATTTTAAAACTCCTTGTCCTTCAAATCGGTCAACTTCATTTGTTTGCGACATCGCTAGTCGATTGGCAGCATCTTTTATGCTCAAATTCTTCCCGTTGAGGTTAAAATAGAATCCTCCGTCATTGACTTCTCCGCTAAAATTAAACGGCAAATCTGAAATATGAATGACAGATTCTGGAATAGAAACCGTTGAAGAATCTTTGTTGACATTGACAGAAACATTCAGTTTTGCAGGTTGATTGGAAATCAATGTTACCTCTCCACTTCTTGCGGAAATAATTTGTAAATCGGCTTGTGCTTTTGTCGTAAAAACGGAAGATTTGAACGCTCCTTCTAGAGACATTTCATTTATCAGTGTTCGATATTCTTGGTTAGTTGCTTCGTTGATGTAGGCATATCCAAAATTCTCAAATTGCACCGCTTCGAGGTTCACATCAAATGTTTTACTTTCTGTAGAATCAGTGCTTTCCTTAAAGATGTCGTAATTAACGACTCCCTCGTCGTTTACTTTCATTTTTAAGGTTCCATTGAGAATTTCCACGGACTTTACGGTGTAATTCTCCCGCCACAAATCCATAGGATTAAATTTTAATCGAATTTTTTTAGAATAAAGTAGAGTGTCTAAATTGCTCGATTGCTCGTAACTGTCTTGAATAAAAACATTGTTAAAATCGACTGATAAATTGGGAAACGAACCCCAGAATGCCAAATCAACTTCGGCTACTTGTACTTTGCCTTTGAGGTGGCTATTCATTTCTGAAACAACCGCATTAATGATGTCGTCTTTAAAAAAATAGAGAACAAGTGAAATGAGCAAGAATAAACTGAGGGTAATTCCTGCGAACCATTTTGAAATTTTAAAGATGCGTTTTTTCAATGCTTAACAAAGTTATTCGATATTAAGAACGATAAATAAGATGTTCTTATTACTTATTAACGGAGAAGTGTGGGGTTTGGTACGGATGGATTTTCTATGGGACGCTAAGTTATTATAAAGTAAGATGCTGATTTTCATATAAATATGTCCAACGCTCTAAAACTCCAGGCTCTTAAATAGAACGCTGATAACGCTGATTTTTATGATTTACACTGATAGTTGAAGTTGATAGCACTATGATTTTTTCATATAAATATGTCCAACGCTCTAAAACTCCAGACTCTTAAGTAGAACGCTGATACTTCGATAAACTCAGTACAAGTTTGCTGATTTTTATGATTTACACTGATAGTTGAAGTTGATAGCACTATGATTTTTTCGTGTAAATATGTCCAACGCTCTAAAACTCGAACAATCCAATGCTCCATTAATGCCAGTTCTTTTGTAACTTTGTTCTAAATTAATTTTAATATGAAAGTTCCTGTTACCGTATATACCGAAATGACTCCGAATCCAGCAACGATGAAGTTTGTAGCGAATAAGCACTTATTAGGCACTGGTGATTCCGCTGAGTTTAGATCAAAGGCAGAAGCAAAAGGATATTCTCCCTTGGCAGAAGAGTTGTTCAACCTTCCTTTTGTTGATGGTGTTTTCATTGCGTCGAATTTTATAACAATTACGAAGACAGATAACCTTTCTTGGGATTTCATTACGATGGAATTGCGAGAATTTATACGAGAATGGATTTTTGAAGGCAAAGAGGTTTTAATTGCCATGCCATCAAAGATTGCCGTGCAAAGTGATGAAGACGATGCTCCAAAAAAGGTATATGCTCCTTCAGAATATGATGAGGCAATTTGCGATTTACTTGACGAATATGTTCGCCCAGCAGTTGCAAGTGATGGAGGTGCAATAGATTTTAGAGGTTACGAGAATGGTGTCGTGACTGTTGTACTGAAAGGTTCTTGTTCAGGTTGTCCTTCGAGCACTGCTACATTAAAAGGTGGAATTGAGGCTTTGTTGATGGATCATTTGCCAGAAGTGACTGAAGTTGTTGCGGAGAATGGGTAAGTGTTGGAGCGTTAGAGCATTGATTCATTAAAACATGAGAAAAAGACTGTTATTATTCGTTACTGCCATTGCACTAATTAGTTCTTGTTCTAAGTTGAGCAAGAAAATGGAAGTTGTTCGTGATTGTTCAGGAGTTTACTTAAAAAAAGGAACGACAGAATACAAGGTTTGTAATGAATCCAAATTAGACGGCATTGCAACCGGAGATAAGATAAAAGTTGATTATGATGTTCTTTCAGAATGTTTTGGTCTTATTGAACCTCCAGTTTGTGCTGAATATCACAATTTTGAATCGTTAATCGAAGTTGTAAGGGTGATTTAATAAGTCATTAGTTCCTTAAATCATTGAAAAATTCAATTACAGCCAGCTAAACATGGCGTCAAAATCTTTTGGTTTCATCCATTTGCCCATTTTAACTTCCAAAATCTCCCGTAACTCGGTTTTGGTGTAAACGTCTTTTTTTCCTGTATCTCTGACCAATTTAGCAGGGTCTGGTTTTTGCGCTTTGACTTCTTTTGCAAAATAAATCACACTTCCATCTTCTGTAGCTAGACCAAGAATTGCTCCTGGTAAGCCGTCGAAACCTTCTGGACCGATAGATGGAACGATATTCGGTGCAAACCAAGCATAGATTCGTGTAGAATCGTTCATTTCCCAAATTGCTTTTCTACACAGATGCCCTGCAATTGTTCGTTTGCTCTCCGTAACTTTCCATTCTCGTTGACCCAGGGAGTCTTTTAAAAACGTTTCAGTACCCCAAAGGTCCATCACAGTTAATTTTTTATTGTTTTCAATGTCTTGATAAACGTGGTTTTTCGTTGTCAAGTATTTTAAGAATCCTTGGGCTTCATCTTCCTCTTCTATCGGAATAAAAGCAGACTTTTTTTCATTAAAAATGAGCTCAAAACGTTCTAATTTAATCTTATTATCATCCGTAATGAAGCGCGCCATTCGGTCATCACTACCAAAACGTTTTTTTAGATTCGTTCTTCTTTCGAAGACAATTCTCCCTGATGTAATCTGTGCAAAAGTTGTCGCTGAATAAAGCGTTACTGCAACTGCTAATATTATTTTCTTAAAACATACCATTATAGTCCTCCTCTTTAGCTTTTCTATTGTTAAATCTCAAGGTAGCTTTCAATAAAAAGTACCTTGAAATAATTGTTGTTCTGTAATCCGTAACAATGTTACCATTCACCTGTCTTGATGCATTGATGTTTTGGTTCAATAAATCTTTTCCAACCAAGGCAATCACAAGATTGTTCGTTTTTAAGAATGACTTGCTCAATTCTGCATTCCAAACAAAGAATTCTAAATTATAGAACCCTTCTCCTTCTTGTGCATTTCTTGTATACTCTGCATCTGTTGAAATAACAAATCCTTTGGGCAACCTCCATGTTATATCTCCACCAACTTTAGTTGTTGTAAACGGCGTGTTAGAAACCGAACTCAATGAACTTGTTGGGCTGGTGTAAGATTGACTTCCGTTAACTGAAAACTCTAAAGAATCAAATTGAAAAGCGAAGGTCAGGTCACCTGAGATGGCAAAGTTATCGGTTACATTCTCCAGAGGGCCGATGAGGTTGGTGTATCTATTGAACGAAGAATTCATACTTGGTCTTATGGTCATTTTTCTTCCCCAGAAAGGCATTCCTGCACCAGCATAGATAACTGCAAACAGATTGCCGTCAACATTGACTGTCTTAGAAATTGTTCTTCCATATATATCATAGTCAGTTCGAGTTGCAAATGCATCGTTGGTTATGTTCAAATTAGCACCAGACCAAAAATACTGTCCTGTCATTGCCTTCCATGTATTGAAAGAGGCATTAATTGTGTGTGTATAGTTGGGAATTAAATCAGGATTCCCCACCTGTATTCTGTTTGGGTTAGAATTATCAGGCACCGGAGCCAAGTCAGTAATTGACGGTTGACTGGAAGATGTTCTATAAGCAATGCTAAATCGTTTACTCATACTTGGCTTATATTCGTATCGAATTCTTGGAAGAATATTGGTGAAATTTTGACGAATTGTAGTATCAGTGATTCTATTTACATTCAAAATATCGATGTTTCTCAATCGAGAACCGATGTAAATATTGTGTTTCTTCCCGTTATACAAAAAGCGAACACTTCCTCTGTGTTGCTGACGAATATTGTCAAAAGTATTGGATAAATCAGCACGGTAGGAAGTGTAAGTCTCGTTTGCACCGTCAAAGGTCTCTTTTTTCTGATCGCTGAAGCCGTATTCGTATAGATATTGGAGTTCCAATCGCAACTTTTTTGCCAAAGGTTCAATGTAAGTTGCCGTTCCGTAATGACTGATTTCAGAATTGTTATTAGTGTTCTGTTGGTCAATGATAGAATCAACCGATGCAAAGAAATAAGAAGATACCGTTTTTAGCTTACCTGCTGTTTTGTTGTCTGAGACATCGATGTCATATCGCAGTTCTAATTCTCGCTTTTTCTTCTTGAATTTGCGGTTAATTCTTGCCATACCATCTATGGTGTAACCTCTAGAATCTGTACCGTTGTTAATTGACGTTCGCAATGATTGAAAACCGGTGATTCCCACGAAATCAGTAAGCTCTGTGTCATCCGTTGTTCCGACATCAAATCTAAAGGAAGGCTTAATTTCGATGGTTGTCAAGGAGTCCAATGGAGCAAAAAAGCGCATGTTGAATCGGTGAGATTCACTCCTGAAATTATTGCTCGTAGAATCGTCAGTAAAATAAGTGGTATCTCTTAAGAAATATTGAGAACGACTTGCAGAAGTTTGCAGTAATTGCGTGTTGTAATAAGAATAATTGGTGCTAAATTCTATTTTCTTCTTCTCACCAAACTTATCACTGAAATAGATTCCTGCTTTCACTGTTTGAGGAATTCCACTGCTGTTGGTTGTTCCATCTTCCCAAAATCTTCGTCCTGCACCTTCTTCATTGCTTAATCCAAATTTACTCATGTCCCCACGAGAGAAGTTAGAACGAGGAGTATTGGAACCTAGAGCAAAAATCGATATCTTTTGAGCGCCGTCAAATTTGTTGAGTAGCATTTCTCCCTCAAAGAAAGGATTGGTCCCAATCACACCTGCAACAGGTGTCACTCCAAAATCAGTTGCACCAGAAATTCTCCCGAAATAACCTTTTTTGGCACTGTCTTTTAATTTTAAGTCAAGCACTTTTATTTTATCTCCGTCTCCGCCTATTCCGTCGTCGTCTTCTTTCTCGTAAATTTGCACCGTTTCAATTCCGTCTGCACCTAAGTTTTTTGTTGCGATAGTTGGGTCTGTCCCGAAGAATTCATCACCGTCCACCAATACTTTATCGATTGCTTGTCCTTGCGAAGTTATTTTTCCGTCTTTATCTACGGTTAAACCCGGAAGCTTTTTCAATAAATCTTCTACAACAGCCCCTTCATGAACCTTAAAAGAATCGGCAACATACACCAAGGTGTCTCCTCTGTAAAATATTGGGTTTCTGTTTGCGTAAATAACTACCTCTTGAATTTCTTGCGCTTTTGAAGGTAACTTAATGCTTGGAATCTCTATTTCTGCATTCTCAGCATGTCCAAACATGTAGTAAATTTTTTCATCGAAACTTCCGTGATCAATAATCAGAGAGAATGTATCTACTTCAAAACCTGTTAAGGTAAATGTCCCATCTGCAGCTGTTCTTGTAAAGCCCAACAACAGTGAGTCTTTCATCCGAATAGCCATTGCAATGGCATTCTCTACTGGTTTTACACCCGTAGAGTCGTAAACAGTTCCAGAAATAGACATTTGTTGTCCAAAAGTCGTAACGCTTAGCAAAAGCGTGAATGCAATTAATATTGATTTTATGTAATTAGTCATTTGTATTCGTTTAGAGGAACAATAGTAGAAAGATTGGATTGAAAAAAAGTGTTAAAAATTTCAAGTGGTCGAATCTATGGACAGGAGGTTGGGTCAATGGTTTAATGAACTAATATTTCGACATACTTCGGCTTCGCTCAGCAGAGTCAGCTCAATACTGGTGATTCAATGTTTTAATGGATGTCCATGGTAGGTAATATTGGAGGGTTAGAGCTTTGGAGCAATGAAACATTGAATCATTAGAACAATGAATCATTGGATCTACTTCCTCTTCACATTCATTAATATTTGATACTCGTAACCCTGCTCTCCGTCCAATGTCTCATGAACTATTTGCAATGGAGTACCCACCATACTCTTTTCGTTTTCTTGCAAGGTTTTGATTAGCGGGGTCATGTATTGCACAACCAGCGAAGAATAATAGCCGTTTTCTTCATTCTCCCCAACAATGATATAGAGGTAAGGCTCTTCTTTTACAAATCCTTGAAAAGTTGTCCCGTATTCGCCTTCTTGGTTTAACACTGCAAGCGCTCTATCATAAGATGCACTTCGTTTTCCGACGGTTGCAAAGGTTTCGAAATCCAATTCTTCTTCGTACTCAGCCTGTCGTTTTTTTGTAATAATAGGCTTTTCGTCTTTGTCATAATAAGTCGTTCTCTCCACATAAACAGCTGTTTCTCCCTCTCCTTCTTCGAATAATTCTATGGATGCGAACATTCCTTTACCAGAAAAATAAAAAGTGTTTTTGTTGATGCTTTGAGAATTCTCAACGGTGTATTCCTCTCTCATTTTAACCATTTCTCCAGAATCATTCACTCTGATTCTTACATCCACTGAACTTCCCCCTTCTTTAGAATAGAATAAACTTTGCCCAATTCGGAGAGAGTCATTGAGTTCAATTTCAGCAATTAATTGTTCAAATGCAACCTCATTATTATCTGGAACATATTCTGCAAATTCTTCTTGAAAACCATCCGATTCAGGTGTTTCTTGGCAGCTGTATAAAACAGAAAGAGTCAGTATTGTAAGAATAAATATTTTGACCATGTGTTCGATTCTTGTATGTGTATAATGTTAATGGGGGTAAAAGTAACAAGAAATGGGGAACTGGGAACGTAAAATTTAGTGTAGGTTTTGGGTACAAAAAAAGCTATCAATAACGATAACCTTTTTCTTTTCTCTTTGTAGCGGGGACAGGACTCACTTCGACTCCTTCGTCGCTCAGTATAAACTTCTCGTCTAGATTATTGTATAAAAAACTAGGCAAAGAAAAAACCGACAGATTTCTCTATCGGTTTCTAGTAGCGGGGACAGGACTCGAACCTGTGACCTTCGGGTTATGAGTACGTGCAAAAGCCCCGTAAACGCTGGTTTTGTTGATGTTCATTTCGCAAGGTGTTACAAAATTAGGACATTTACAAGCATTTTGTAACACCATTTTGTAACACCAAATAAACGTGTCAAACACGGGGGGGGGCGAGCTCTGAAAGCAACCATTTAATGGAGTATTAAGAGATGATTTTAAGAGTGATGAGGGGTGGTGTTTTGAAGTGATATGAGTGACCCAAAACGGTAAGAAATCAAACCAAATTTTGAGGCATATTATTTATAGTCAGGAGATGATTGGATAGCTGTTAAATACAAAGTTTACTCAATATATTAATTCAGTTAATTTATTTAGCAATTTTTAATATTCTAAAAGCACCTTGTATCACAATTATAAAAACGATTGTCCCAATAATTAAATCAGGCATACTTGAATTTAACCAATTCACTAAAACACCTGCGATTATTACTCCTACATTAATGACTATATCATTTGAAGTAAAAATCAAACTAGCTTTCATATGTGCTTCGTCTTTACTTTTCGATTTTTGCATTAAATAAAGGCAAATTCCATTCGCAATCAAGGCAAAAATGGAAACGATAATCATTGTTGAAAAATTAGGAAGTTTTTCTTCTCCAAAAAATCTTCTTAAAATTTCGAAGAACCCAATAATTGCAAGGATGATTTGAAAATACCCAGCAAGTTTCGCAATCCTTTTCTTTTTGATTACAGTTCCTCCAACAGCAAAAAGACTAATTCCGTAAACAAAAGAATCTGCGAGCATATCCAAACTGTCTGCGACTAATCCCATTGATTTTGAAATTAAACCTGTAGTCATTTCTACTATGAAAAATACAAAATTGATGGCAAGAACAGTTCTAAGTAGTTTTCTTTGGTTCGTATTTTCTTTAAATACAATTTGGTCAGTTTGTTCCAAAGATATTTTCTTACAACCTAAATTCAACTCGTTGATAGCTACTTCTATTTGGTCAATTTGGTTTTCGTGAAAAATAGTTAGTTTTCGGTTTGGAATATCAAAGTCAAGACTTTTAATAGTTACAAATTCACTTAGTTTCATTCGAATTAGATTCTCCTCAGAAGGGCAATCCATTTTAATTATTTCAAAAGTTGTTTTTTTCATTAGTCATCATCATCTTCATTACCAAATGGCTTAATTAGAATACCTGCGCTAATAATTATACCGTCTGTTGGGGCGTAAATTTCAGGAAATGTTGGATTCGAATTTGGGGGTAATACTAAAGGGCTAAAACGTGATTGTCTTCTATCTGTGAAGTTTTCAAAATTTGCGAAAACACTTCCCCATTTAAAATTTCTCATAAGCATAAGACCCATTGTAAAAAAATCCGGTGTTACTGTTCCATTACTCAAATTTTGTTTACCTGTGTAATATGTTTCATAACCAATACGCCATTTATCACTCTCATACATCAAAACAGTTCCCGCATTATGTTTTGCAGTTAATGGTTTTTGCGGACTGTTTGGTAAGTAATTTAATGTTGCATTTATATAAGCATAGTTCAATATCCACCTGAAATCTTTGAACTTAAATTTAATATTTGTTTCTGCACCTTTACTAATGATAAAATCTGTAGCATTTTCATATTGAAAGTACCCTACAGTTACTGAATTATTCAATAATAACCCGTTACTAATTGAGGTTAAATAAAATAATTGATTAATTGAAAAAGAAATTTTATCTCCAATAATTGTTTTATAATTAAAATCAATATTTCCACCGTATGATTTTTCAGCCTTTAGAACCGTTTTGTTTATAGGAAATATATTTTGGTAGTACAGGTATTCAGCATCTTCCGTAAATAAGTCGGGAATTTTATAACCTAATCCACCCCCTAATCGGCTTGTAAACTTTTTAGAAGCTTTCCATAATAAAGACAATTTAGGCAAAGGAAAAGCACCCCAATCTTGAGAGTAATCTAATCTAGCACCTGATTCTAACACCCATCTATCTGAGATATCATAAATATTATTGATAAACACACCTGTTGTAATATCTCTTTGATCTCGCTCCAAACTATCTGCAATTTCATCAAAAGAATTTGTGTATAAATTTGCTCCAAAAATCCATTCTGATTTCTCTCTTTTAGTTTGGAAATTAATTTCTGAAAATGTGTTAATTTGATTTCCATTAAATGTATAATTAGGGATTTCTTGTTTTCTGTCAAAATAGGAAACACTATTTTTTAATATTAATTTTTTATCATCTGTGAATTTTGTTTCATATACAGCTTGTGTATTTACTCTTTTAGATTCATTTTTTTCAAAAAACTGATTTACAGAGTTTTGTCCGTCTTCAATAACAATCATATCCCCTCCAGTTCGTAAGTCGTAAGTACCATTAACTCCTAGCCAAATTGTAGTTTTATCTGATGGATAATAAAATAGTTTTGGATTTATTGAAAGAGTTTTAGTTAGTGGCAAATTACTGAAGCCATCATTTTCTGGGTCGTAAGGTTTTTGATAGTTGCCAGATGCATAAAATGTATAACCTATTTTTTTATTTTTTTTACTATAAAATATATTTGCGGTACTACCTAACGCATGGGTTTGTGTCAACATTATATCTAAAGAAGGTTCTTCTTCTGGCGTTTTCGACACCATATTTACTAAACCTGCTATTGCCCCACCACCATAAAGGGTAGATGAACTTCCTTTAATAATTCCAAATTGCTTTAAATCTAAAGGTGGTATTTGCATAATACTTAATCCTCCTGAAAACCCTCCATATAAAGGAAATCCATCTTTTAACAATTGTGTATATCTACCATCTAAACCCTGTATTCGAATGTTTGTGTTACCACTGTTAATTGATGTTTGTTGCATTTGAATCCCTGTACTTTCTCTTAAAACCATAGATATATTTGCGGCATTCATAACAGATTTCTCTCCCAATTCTTCTCCACCAATGTATTCGATTCTTGTTGGAATATTCTCTATGGTTCGAGTGCTTCTTCCAGCGGTAACCGTAACTCCTTCTAATTCAAACTGACTTTCTTTTAAGTAAAAAATAAGATCATTTTTTTGTAGAGGAAAAATCAATGCAGTATCAATCTTTTCATAACCGACAAAAGAAATTCTAAATTCTTGTTCTCCATTGGGGATGCCTTTTACAACAATCTTTCCATCAATATTAGAAATACCTCCTTTTTCGAGAGATTCAAAATAGACTGTTACCCCTACAATGGATTCTTTACTTTCTTCATCTAATACAGTTATTCTCAGGGGGCTTGTTTGTCCGATTGCCACATTTAGCAGCAAAAAACTTCCAATAAGCATTATATATTTTGTCATAATATCTTGTTATTACAACAAAAGTAGCTGTTATGTATGTGCAAATGGTTTGCAAATTTAACTTTGACAATCAGAACAATGCCCTTTAACAACCATGTTAGCCTCTGACATAGTAAAGTTTTCTGGTAGATTAACAGAAGGAATATTCTGCTTAGTTAAACAAATTGTTTTTTTACAGTTTAAACAATGGAAATGATAGTGTAAATCTTCAGGAGCACAGATACACCCTTCAATACATTTGGCATATTTAATTGTACCAGAGCCGTCATCTATAGTATGAAGTATATTATGTTCTACAAAAGTTTTTAATGTTCTGTAGAGAGTTGACATATCAGAATGATCAAAATGAAATTCAATTTGGCGTAATGAGATTGCTGAAGTAGTTGTTTGAAAATATTCAAGAACTAACATTCTCATTGCAGTGGGCTTCACATTCTTTAATTTTAGTATTTGCTCTATATTCTTTTTATTCATTATGCTATTTAGATAAAAAGCAAAGATAGGTATCAAATTTATATTTCCGTTTTTGTTTTTTAGGGAATAGATTATTCGTTTGTGTTTAAGTAATTGCTTAAATATTGATAAAATTTCGTAAGTTTGTATTTAAGCAAATGATTAAATACCTTAAAAATGAATAAAACTGAAAATAATTGTATTAGAGATTGTGCAAATGTTGAATTAATAAATCAAAGTATTTCAGATTTAAGTCAAATCTCAATGAAAATCTCAAAAACTTCAAAAATTTTAAATTTGATAGGGAATGAAACAAGATTAAAAATTCTTTACCTAATAAAAAAAGAAAGGAAAATTTGTGTTTGCGATATGAGTGATATTCTGGACATATCTGTTTCTGCAATTTCTCAACAATTAAAGAAATTAAAAGAAGCTCATTTATTGACAAGTGTAAAAAAGGCACAGACGATTTATTATCATATTCATCCTATTTCACAAGAAGTTATAGATCACGTTTTTGAAATTTTCAAAAAAGAATTAATTATAAAAGTTGCATAATATGAAAAAGAATAATTCAAAAGGAGCAGCTGCAACAGGTGTATTAGCTGCTCTAGCTGCTTCATCTTGTTGTATTCCTCCAATAATAGCTACCGTTGCAGGTGTAGGTGGGGCTTCTTCAAGTTTATCTTGGATGGAACCTTTACGACCGTACTTAATTGGGCTAGCAATAGTTGCTATTGGTTATGCATGGTATTCTCATCTAAAACCGAAAAAAGCAGATGATTGCGGATGTGAAATAGAAAAGCCAAAATTTTATCAAAAAAGAGGTTTCCTTATTGGTATGACTCTATTCGCAGCTGTTTCTATAACAATTCCTTATTATTCTCACATATTTTTTCCTGACAATAAAAAGGAGGTCATTATTATTGATAATAATGACATTCAAGAAGTAGAGATTAAAATTGAAGGTATGACATGTGATGCTTGCCAAAATCATGTAGATTTTGCTGTTAATGAATTAAACGGTATTGTTAGTGTTAAAACTTCTTACCAAAACAAGAGTGCTATTATTGAATTTGATACAACTCAGACCTCTATCCAGCAAATAAATCAAGCAATTAATAGTACTGGTTATAAACCCATTAAAAATTAATAATATGAAAGTTATATTGGAATCTACTTTAACTTGTCCCAAATGCAAGCATAAAAAAACTGAAACAATGCCAACTGACGCATGTTCTTGGTTTTATGAATGTGAAAACTGTAAAGAATTATTAAAACCATTAGAAGGAGACTGCTGTGTGTATTGTTCATACGGATCAGTTCCTTGCCCTCCAATTCAAAAGAATGGAAGTTGTGGTGATAGTTGTTGTTAAATCTTAATTGTAAAAAATGAAAAATATATTAATTATAATGGCGATTGTAAATGTTTCGTTCTTAACATCCTGTTCATCCAATGACCTTCAATCTAATGACGTGATTACAGTCAAAGAGTCTGACATAATAAAAGAAAGTATAGGTGTAGATGGAATGACTTGCGTTGGCTGTGAAGTGACATTAGAAGAAAGTATTTTCAAGATTACGGGAGTAGTAAACGTTAAAGCTTCACATACTGAGAAGGAAGTTGTAATTGAATTTGATTCAACCAAAACAGACATTAAAACAATAACAAAAATCATCAAGGAATCAGGCTATAATCCTTTTTAATATGACAACAAAACTATTCTTCAATTTTGGCGAAATAATAAACGGATATGGCTACAAGGTTGTTAATGAAAGAGATGCTCGAGCAAGTGCAGGTATAATGTTTTTACTTGGTCTTATAAGTCTTTTTTCTGTTCATATGTACAGAACCATTTTTTGGGCTGAACTCTTTTCTATAACATTCATTATAGAATTTATTGTAAGAGTTCTGATTAATCCGAAATATGCCCCTTATATGTTAATTGGAGGATTGATAGTAAGTAATCAAAATCCTGATTGGGTGGAAGCGAAACCTAAACATTTTGCTTGGTTATTAGGCATGGGATTAGGATTGGTAATGACGTATTACATCATCTTTGATGTTATTACACCAATTAGACTTGGTATCTGTTGGTTGTGTTTGTTTTTAATGTTTGTCGAATCCGTTTTTGGAATTTGTCTTGGTTGTATGTTGTACAAGAAAATGAAATGGAAAACCTACAATTGCCCAGGGGGTATTTGTGATACAAAGCCTCAAAAGAGATATGACAAAAGGAAATTAGTAATTATTATTGGTTTCTTAGGTCTTTTTTTTCTAACCTATACTTTATTGAAATCATATAAATCTAACGAGAGAACACAAATTATCATTATTAAAGAATAGCAGTTAACAACTGAGATAAATATCAATTTTACTAAATATAACAACAATTTGGGGTTCGAACTTTTAATGTAACGTATAGCTCGTCTTTGACTCCATCTTTTTCAAAGGAGTATAGCAATAGGGTGTCTGTTTTTTTTATCATATTTTATATAAAATGATCTAACTATGATTTCAAAGATACCTACTAATAAACTTTTTTGTTAAATATTTCACATTAATATTAACATTGTCAGCCCTATATTTAACTATGCCTAAGCTCATGTAGGACCCTATATAATGCATTTTCTGTTAATAACAATCCTAGCTTAATCGCCCATAAAACAAGCGAAATAACTACATTTGCAAACATAATTTTTAACATCAAATTCTATAATGTTTCAAGAGATAAAAAGTAAATCAGTAGAGAACATCATTTCGGAAATAATTGACCAATATACCTATGCTGATGATACAGATAGACCTTGGATAATTGGTTTTAGTGGAGGAAAAGATTCTACCGTCTTATTAACTCTTGTCTGGATAGCTTTAAGACGAATAAGGGAAGATTTCCCAAACCCATACCAATTAAGAAGACCTGTTCATGTTGTTTGTAATGATACCATGGTAGAAAATCCAATTATTGAAACATACGTAGATGATGTATTAGCGAAAATTGAAATTGCAGCACGAGAACAAAACTTACCAATTTTTGTAAAAAAAACTACTCCAAAATTAGACGAATCTTTTTGGGTTAATGTTATTGGTAGAGGGTATCCTGTTCCGAATAATACATTTAGATGGTGTACTGATAAATTAAAAATAAAGCCAACTGCATCTTTTCTATTAGAACAAATAGATGAAAAAGGAGAAGCCATTGTTTTATTAGGAACTAGATATGAAGAAAGTGCTTCAAGAGAAAAATCTATGCGGAAGCATGAGGTAAAAGGTAATAGATTATCTAAACATACGGTTAGTGCTAATACTTATGTTTATGCTCCTATTAAAGACTTAATGTTAGAACAAATATGGTACATAATTAACACTGTACCGTCTCCATGGGGATTTGATAATTCAATTTTATTTAAAATTTATTCTGATGCAAGTGCTGATGATTATGAATGTCCTACTGTAGTTACAGATAAAAAGCATACCTCTTGTGGTCAAAGTAGATTTGGTTGTTGGACGTGTACTGTTGTTAAAAAAGATAAATCTATGACTGCTCTAGTAGAAAAAGGGCAAGAATGGATGAAGCCTTTAATGAATTATAGAAATTCACTAGTAGAACAACGAAACTTAGGCGAAAACAGGAGAGACAAAAGGCGTAATGGACAAAGAGCTGTGGATGAAGATGGTCGTCCTAATGGAAATTATAATGCTGGGTATAGAGCCAGAATGTTGAGAGAATTATTAGAAGTTCAAAGAGATTTACAAAAAGAAAGACCGTATATCAACCTTATAAATAATCAAGAATTAATTGCTGTTCAAGTTATTTGGAATAGAGATGGAATTTTTGACCATAATGTCGCAGATATTTATAGAAAGGCATTTAATAGAGAAATTTCCACAAATAATATTAAATCACTTGGACAAACTGAAAGAAGAATTTTAGCAGAGGTTTGTGAAGATAATCCAGAGTACTATAATTTGATTGATAATTTGATTTCTTTACAAGAATCTAAAACACTTTTATTATCAAAGTACGGCTTACATAATGATGTAGAAAGACAAATAGAACGTTTTATTAATCCAGAACTATAATGAGAATAGAGCGAATTAAATTAACCAATTTTAAAATCTATAAAGGTGAAAATGAAATCATCTTTAAAAATGATAAGGATAAAAATATTTCACTAATTGCTGGAATGAATGGTTTTGGGAAGACAACTTTTTTAACTTCACTTATTTGGTCTTTTTATGGGGGATTAATGGCACAAGTTGAAGATAAATACCGAAAGGACATTAAAAACTCTGGCGGGTATGAGAAATTCTTAGAGACTTTAGTAAATAAAAATACAGTACACGACTTTAAAGAAGGGAAGACTAAGAGTGCAGTTTTACAAGTTGAAGTTCAGCTTGTAGATGTAATGATTCCTTCAATACCTTGTAGGAAGGTTATTATTAAAAGGACGTATGATTTTAGTTCAAAAAAAGAAACGTTAAAAATATTGATTGATGGACACGAAAACCAATTGACAAAGGAAGTTGGTTATGAGGTGTTTATTAATGACTTTATTTTACCTAGAGAAATTGCTAAGTTTTTCTTTTTTGATGCAGAGAAAATTGTAAGTCTTGCAGAAGCAAAATCTAAAAGTGAATTAAGATCACTAAGTAAAGCTTATTCAGAAGTTCTAGGGATAAAGAAATATGAAGATTTAAAGATGAACTTAACAACTTTACTCACTAAACTAAAAAGAAGTGGTGTGTCTATGGTTAATAAGACTAAGTTAGATGAATTAATCAAAATTGATAATGATTTTGATAGCTTAATTGACTTGAATAATGAAAAGAAAATTGGACTTGAAGAAGAAATTACTTCAATTAAACTAAAGGTTGATGCCATTCAAGAAAAACTGATACGAGAAGGGAATGACGTTACGCTTGAAAAATTAAAAGAATTAAAATTTGATAAAGAACAATACAAAAAGGAACACGTAGAGGCTAAAGGAGAGTTGAAAAAACTATTAGAAATTGTTCCTATTGTAATAGCAGGAAAAAAGTTTGATGATTTAGTAAATCAAGTGAACATTGAAACAAAATTAAAAGACAAAAGTCTTAATGATAAATCTTTGATTAAAGAGTTAGATATGTTCTCAAAAGAATTAGTCAATGAAATTAAAGGGTTAGGCTTGGATAAAAAATCAAATTCTAAGATTTTTAATACAATAGAAAAACTAAATTCAAAGAGAACAGAAGTAAAGAAATCAAAATCGGGAAATATAATATTGGATTATACAGATGAAGAATCAAGAGGAGTTATAGCAACTTATAACTACATTAAGGATTCTTTTGATAGTCAATTTAAAATTATTATAAAAAACGAAAAAGATACAAGACAAGCTCTGACAAGAGTGTCAAATAAAATAAAACAAGCAGAAGCTCGAAAAAACAATCCTTTAGCTCAGAAATTAAGAGAAGAAAAAGAAATACTATCTATTAAAATAGAAAACTTAAATAAAGAGAAAGAGATTGTCTTTGTAGAACTGACTACTTGGAAAGTTCAAAAAGATTCTAATAAGAAAATTTTATCCGAGTATGAAAAAAATTACAACCTTGTTGCTTTAGATAAAGAAAAGTTTGAGGTTACAACTTTAGCACTTGAAAAGTTAAGTATTCTTACAGCAAGAATAAAAGAAGAAAAGAAATATTCTTTACAAAAATCAGTAATGCTTGGACTAAAAAAGTTAATGCATAAAAATGATTTTATTACTAATGTGCAAGTTAGAATAGAAGATGACGTAATGGATATTGATTTATTAGATAATCAAAACAATGTAATAGATAAAGATACTTTGTCAAAAGGAGAGCAACAATTATATGCAACTGCATTATTAAAAGCGTTAGTTGATGAGTCTGGTATTAATTTCCCTGTGTTTATTGTTAGTCCATTACAGAAATTCGACAAAAGTCATTCAAGTAATGTTATTCAGCAGTTTTATCCAACTATTTCAGAACAAGTGGTATTATTCCCTTTACTTGAAAAGGAACTATCACAAAAGGAATACGAACAACTTAAACCTAATTTAAGTGGTGTTTATTTAATCCAAAATGATTCTGTTGGATCATCAATTACAAAATGTAAAGTGGATAATTTATTTAAGAAATTTAACGAGCAAGATTATGTTTTCGCAAATTAGAACAAGTAAAGAAAATAAAGAAGTAGTATCAAAATTAACTAGACGTCTTAGTTTAGGAACTGAAAACGTTATAGCTAGAATTGCTTATAGCTATTCATTATCTAAAAATGTAAAACTAGATATAAAAGACCTTACTAATTCAAGTGGGAAAGAGTACTCTAAGGCTGTTTTATTTGGCGACAACATTAACACTTATATTGGTATGATTTGTACACATTATAACCTTTACAAAACGGATAAAGACATTCCTAAATATGTTAAGCTTCATTTAGACCATGGTTTACAACTTATCAATTCAGAATTAGAAGACAGACCAAATGTCGATGGTTTTGATTTTTTAGTTGAAAAAATAACTACGATTTAGTCTTTTTTAAAAGATCTTTATCAATCATCTTTTTTAACTCTTTCCACGTTTCATCATATTTTGTAAAAATAATTGGGTAGGAAATATCTTCGCCATATTTTTTTCTCATTTTATCAATAACAGAATTAACTTTTGTTTTAACTCTGCCAAATGAGTATTCTTTTTTCCAATTATTTTGATCTAAATAATATAGCGCAGCTAAAAAATGTAAATTTGCAGGAGTTTCAAAAGTTCTATCTTTTTTTGGTATTAGGTTAATTTTGGTTCTTATAAACAAAGCATTCTACAACTTTTTTAACCTCTGAAAAATTCGTTTTTGAATTAAATAATTGATGATAAATAGACGTAACTCCATTATTATTATTATCAAATATTTTAGCTCTACTATTTTTAGAAAATGCTGGCTTTTGTAGAAAAGAAGCACACAACCATTGACCAAGTTCTTTAAATGTTAATTCATTGTTAGAACTATTCCGTACAGCCTTCCGATTATATTTAATTCCTTCTTTATTCAGATAGGATTCAATTATAATTTGAATATTATCATTCGTTCTTAAATCCCAAGGATTAATTGAAACTTGACTATTACTTGCCAAACAAATACTCTCAACTTCACTTTTGTTTGCAGAAAATATTTTGCAGACCACTGATCCATAATCCAATTGTTTGGCAGCTCTATCTGACTTGAAGTGATTTGAAATTGTTGTAATTGTTTGACAACCATTAACAATTTGAGGGTTGCTAATTATGTATTTGACACTGTTTGTTTCAGAAATTTTATCACCAACGATAGTAATACCATTGTGTAACTTGTAAAAGTTTTTAGCTTTATTCGTGTTTTCAAGCGAACTTAATATTTGGTTAGAAACTTTTTTACTGCTTTGTAACCCTCTTACATTTGACTCAAATATTTTTTCTGGATTTGGTTGAAAGTTATGATATAAGTCAACTAATTCTTTTAACGAAATACGACAAATCAAAGATTTAATATCAGTACCTTCCTTGATAATCATTTTGCTTGAACTTGTATCTTTCGGATTGTTTTTCTTTACCTTAATAGACCATTCATATTTAATGGGAGACTCTATTAAATTAAGTTCTCTCTCAACTAAATCAACTGAGGATATCAATTCATGTTTCTTAATCGAATCATAAACTATTTTTTTTAAGGCTTTTTCTCCTTGAGAATATAAGCTTTCACGCCCTCCTCTTACAACTCTAACTCGAACATCAAAACCATCATCAATTGCTTTTCTCGCTTCAGGAATTCTTTTTTTTATTAGTTCATTAGTACCTGATAAGTCTCCAGCAGGGTCAAAAATTAAACGATCCATACTACCAACAAAAAGTCGAATGTCTTTTTCTCCAAATCCTTCAGACATCTTGAAATCATAAATATCAACATAACCATCTCTAATGATGATTGCATCTATTTGTTCATCATGGTCTCCATCCGTAATACTTTTCTCAATTTCTGAATCAGATATTGTTGGATGTAAAATTTTAAGTCCCGAAATGATGAAACTATAAGCTTCATCAGTACTTCCTTTTGATTTATTTTTTTTTCTTAGACTTTTTGCGAACTCTAAATTTATTTTTTTTATAGAGTCTATATAATTAACTATATCCATAACATCTATTTTACCCCCAATAATTTTCCTTATACCCAATAATTTCACTTGTTTTCAATGCCTTTGTAGAGGCTGAACGTCTAATAAAAAACTCATCTCCATTAGCTTTGCTTTTCAAGTATATCGGACCATTTTTCTTAAATTTCACTTTAATACTACAAATCGTTTTATTTTCAATTTCTGGAAAAGATAATTCTAAAAGTGAATACGCTGAATTCCCTAAATATTTTTCTATTTGATTATCTAAATGCTTTTGAAATTCATCCAATAGATCAGATTTATCCCCAAAAGATTCAAAATCAGTATCTAATCCTAGAATCTCTTTATCATTAGATACTCCTATTAACAAAGTCCCTCCATTTGTATTCATAAACCCTGCAATAGTTTTCAAGCAACCATGTTCCATTTTTGGATCAGGCTTACCAGTATGTAGATTCACTCTTAGTGTTGATTTGAATTCAGTACTGGTTGATTCTCCTCTTTTGATAATCCTTTTTGTTGCTTCTATTATATCTTCATCTGCGTCCTCTATCCTTAAAGTATCGTCATTTGATTCTATCTCCTCTGGAAAAGTACTATTTGAAGCCATTAAGTCAACAAATAAATAATGACTATTAAGGAGTTTATCTTCTTCCCATTCTTTTTGAATGTACTCTAATCCACCATTAGCATATCCTTCAATAAATGAAATAATATTACTTACCACTTCATTCAACTGTTTGTCTTCCATATTTTCCAACTCGTTCCAACTAAACCCAATTTCTTCTGAATGGGAAAAGATTATCATCATCAAAAAATCTACAAGCTTTGAATCTCTTTTCCATTTCCCAATTTCGATAAAATCAGCAGTCATATTTCTCGGAGGAAGAGGGAGAAAAGATTTTCTCTTTAACCCTAATGTAAAAGCATATATATACAGTTCATAATAAGGTCCAAATTGATTGTACTCAGACTTTTTGTTTCCTTTGTTTGCAAATGTATCTAAAACGGGTATTCTACTTTTAGCATACCTTGGTCGTTTTAATAAAATAGCATCTCTAAATTCCTGTGAATCCATTATTTTAGTTTTATTTTGGTCGTAACTCGATCTATTTGTTCAGCTCCTGGTGTTACTTGATTAACGTACATGGTTTTTACATTTTCATCTTTCAACAGTCGTTTCCCTAGTTTTGTTAATTTCATATCATCATTGACATCATATAACTCTTTCACTAGAATAATACTTTGTGGAAATACATTTCCTGTAGCTTCAAAAAACCCTTCAGTAAAAGCTTCTCCAAATGCAGATATAGGTGCATCAGCCAATAGAGGGTAGTTATATTCAGTTGTATTTGCTGAAATTATTGCCATAACTACTGAGAATTTTTTCATTCTTTGAAATCCTTCAGAATTCCCTGCAACAATATTCCCTTTACTATCGATATAATTAAAGGTTATTGATCCACTTGGAGATTTTTCAAATTTCAAAATACCTCCTTCTAGTTCATTTTTAGAAATCAATTGTTGAAAATGTTTATTTGCATGCGTTTCTAATAGAGTAATCATTTTCTCATAAACTCTATCTTTTGCTTTTATTGTCGCCTCAGAAAGATCTTTTGCAATTGAGAAATTATCAACAAATCCCTTAGGGATATTTTGAGTATTGCTAAGACTTTCTATCTCGTTTTCAGGATTTTTTATATCTGTTTTGAGTTTTTTAATTCTTGGATTTAAATTGTCGTCTATTTTTATACGAGAATTTTCCATCCTTTTAATTGCTCCCTGATATTGACTAATAATTGCCGTAGCACTATTTTCAGTATCACTACCTGCGACTAATATATCTTTCCTTTGATCTTTTAATGATTTTACTTTAGCTTTTAGCTTAGCAATTTTATCATTTAATTCTTGTTCTTTTGATCTTGTTCGATTAACACTTTCTCTTATTGACCCAATTTTATTATAAAAGGGCTGAGCATTAATTTGAAGATTACCAAAAAACTCTTTTAAATCATTCTTTACAAATGATTTTTTATTATTATTCTCTTTTGGACGGTCTCTAAGTTTTACAATATATTTATAAGGTTCAGAATCTTTTTTCGCTGGTCTATCACACACATAACAATGCTCTTTTTCAATCATACTCCCTAATGTCACCAAATCGGGAGAATTAACAGGCATAAGGTGGAAATAAGTATTGGGGCTATCTTCAATTTCAAGCAAAGCTTTTTTCTTATATCTTTCCTCATTAAAGCCATCATTAAGCCTTTTATAATCAGAAACAATATTATCAAATCCCATAGAAATCCACGAAAAATTCCCGTCATAGAAACGTCCATTAATTCGTTCTAGGAATTCTTCATATTCTTTTTCAACCGTTCTCAGTTTCCTGTTCTCATCTTTAAGCTTATCATCTAATTCTTTCCTTTTTTCTGCATTTGCATAAGTTTTATCTAATTCATTTTTCTCATGTTCTGCATCATTATAAGTTTGTTGAAACTCTATCAACTTTTTCCCTTCAAACTCAAGATTTTTCTGAATATTACTTTTCTCTTCAATAGCCTTTTCTAATCGATCATTTTGATTGTCAGAATCTTTATTCTGTGTTTTTAAATCTTCTTCAGCTCTAGTCTTTAAATATTCTGTTAGAGCCACCAATTCTTCATACTTTTTTATGTCAGTCAAATTTTGAACAGCTTCTTCTATACTCGACTTTTTTGTAAAGTCAATTATTTCATCGACTTCTTCTCCTTGTAGGAATGAATATTTTCTAAAGCTTGGTTTAATCAGCTTGTCTATAATATTTCGTTTTTCATCTTCATCATAAATAGGTTTATATCTATGGATTACTAGATCTGATTTATTTACTTCTACATCTTTTGGTGTAAATTGCCAACTTTGTGGATCAGTAATATTTTCACTAATTCTGGTAGCAATAAAAGATTTTATAATCTGAAATTTGTGCCGTGTGCCAAAAGTGTATTCGACTTTGATTCCACACTCGACAGTACCTCTGATTGGAGTCTCAACTTTCGCTTTGTCTGAGATGATTTTAACAAAAACATCTTTGATGCTTTTACTTATTTTATCATCAGAGTCCAAAATTTGATCTTTAAATAGCCACAAAAAAGCATTAAAGAATTTTGATTTACCTGCGCCATTATCAGCAACGATAATATTAACACCTTCCTCTAAATCATAGGTATTATCCTCATGATTCCCATAATAATTAAAAAAATTATTAAACGAAATACTATTTATTATAGATGCCATAACTATAGTTTATATATGTTCTTAATTCTTGTGTATATCTGAGAATCTGATAGATGATTATCTTTTTCATTTATAATCGTAGCCATTGTTTCTACAACATCTTTATAAAACGGAGGTGAAGTAGATATTTTGTCTAAATCCTTTTCTTTAATCCCATACTTCTCCATCAATTCTTTGTCTGATAAGATTTCTCTTAATATTGTATTCCTACTCATAATTCTTCAATTATTTGATCTAAATTCAAATCATATTTTTTACAAACATTTGCTAAACTATCTCTTGAATCATAAAAATTCATTGACAGACTGGCAAAATACGCTACTCTTCGGAGTTCTGTTTTTACCATGTTTTGTTCCATGTTAAAATACTCAACAGTACTCCCGCTTAATCTCGGAATAACAACCATATCATAAATTGTTGCAAATTCCTTATCTGGATGTTTTCTTAATAATCGCCCTCTTCTTTGTATAAATTGACGTGGATTTCCAGTACTACTACAAAATATTCCAACTTCTGCTCTAGGAACATCAACCCCTTCATCAAGCATTTTCATAGCAAAAAGAACATCAATTTTCCCTTCAGAAAACCCTCGTAAAATTTCTTTTAGGTCATTATCTTCAGATGTGTATGAATTCATTTTAAGGTCAGAGACAGTTTCTGCCCCAGACTTAATAAACTTATCTAATAATTTTTCAGATTCTCCACTTTCTGAATATACATAACCTTCGGGTATGTACGTAAACACATATTTTAGTTTATTGTCTTTTTTTAATTCTAGTAGAATGTTTTTGAAGCATTCTATTTTGCTATATGCTTTGTGAATTATATTCTTTCTTTTTAATAATAGAATTTCAACAATTGGATCTTTTTTAAATTCGCCTTTTTCAAAATCAAAAAAGCGCAATAATTTTTTTGAAATATCTATATACTCTTCATATTCGGTTTCATTCAATTCTACGATTACAGGGAAGTATTTATACTCTGATAAGAAACCATCTTTTAATGCTCGTTCCATACTGAAATTATAGGTGTACGGTGGAGTATCAGAGAAAAAACTGTCAATAGCATCTGTACCTTCTAAATCATAAATTCGTTTAGGTGTTGCAGAAAGCCCAATTTTTTTTCCAACATCTAATGAATTTAATCTTTTCTTAATATTATTTGCACCCATATTATGGGCTTCATCAGCAATTAAGAGGAAGTCCTTGCCTATTTTATTAAAATACTTTTGAAATCTATCGGTGATAAAACTCCCATAAGTTGAAATAATTACAAGATCGTCCTTAATTCCCCACGTAGAATTACTTACGTATGTTGCTAAAGTCTTTTCCCAATTAGATCCCCCTCCAACTTTTAGTATTTTAGTGAAATTAAAATTCTTTACTTCAATTTCCCATTGATTTAAAAGAGCTATTGAAGGAACTAAAATAATTGCTCTATAAGATTTTTCTTTATTATATTCATTTAACAGACAATTTAATGACGTTATTGTTTTGCCTGTCCCTGTTGCCATCGCAAATACCCCTGAATAGCCTTTTTTAACCCAATTATTGTATGCTTCTTTTTGGTATTCTCTCGCTCCACTTGGATATGGGAATCTAGGAAAACCTTTTAGATCATTTACTTTGTATTCAAATCGTTTTCTTTTTCTTTCTAAAATATTTTTTACTTTCTCACCAAATGGACTTTTATCAATTTTTATAGAATCTTCCAATAAGTCTTCTATCTCCTTGTTTTTTCCGATATTATGAATAACAGTTTCTATTTCTCTGGCTTCTATATATTGATAACTTGAATGAGTTTTATTAAAAATACGTTCAAAATTTTCTTTTTCAAGAACTGTTCTTTTTTCAAAAATCTCTCCTTTCCAAGGTGCATTAACTTCAAAACTTTCAGAATTCTTTGTTAAAGCTGATAACGTGAAATTAATGCTACCATCTGTTGATATATAATCATAGCCATCATAAAGAATCATCTTTTTACAATGAGCCAAATCAACACCATTAAACTTAACGGGTAATATTTTTAGGCGATCATGTTTAAGAAGATATTTTAAACAATCAAAAAAGTGAACGCCATAATCACTTAGTTCTTCTGCTAATCGTTCAATATTTCCAAATATGTCAATAACTTTATCTTCATTTTCTAATTGTGTATTGTCAATTAAATGTTCTTTATCTTTTAGACTTAATACATGGTTAGTTATTATTCTCATTTCCCCACCATTATAGATGAATTCTGCAAAACTTTTAGAAAGAACTTTAAAAGCGTTCGAGCTAAAATAGCCTAAGAGTAAATCAATTTTTTTTGATACTGGAAAAACTTCTTCATAGAATTCCAATGGAATATGTTCTGAATCAGAGCTATATTTATACGTAGGAGGGAATTGTATGTCTCTAAACCTTGTGTTCATCTATTCCCTTAAAAAAATCTTCTATTGATACATTTAGAAAATTAAGTATTTTTAAAAGTGTACTTAATTTCATGTTTGCTCCTTTTTCATATCTTCCATATTGCGACCTAGAGATACCAACTTCATAAGCTAAATGCTCATAATTAGTAAATCCTCTTTCTATTCTATATTTTTTTAATTGAATAGAAACAAAGTCAAAAAAGACATCATCTGGGAGGTTAGTTTTCATGTTACAAATGTTGCGAAAATAAATGATTTATCGTACCCTTTAAAGTGTGGACTGTTTATATCTTAACAAGAGGTTATTAAAGATCATACGATCAAACCAATTGTATAGTTAGTAGTTAAAAACCATTGTGTATCATTGAAAATCATTGGGTATTATAAGGTATTATTGGAAATGACTAGAACAATCAAATACAAATAAGAACAGATAAATCAGGTTCAATTGTAAGAATTAATTTGAATTCACGTGAAAAGTATAGTTTGAACCTAGTTACTACCTTATGGAGTAAAGTTACTTTTGTATGGAGTTATGTGGAGTTCTATGGAGTTTTGTTAGGAAACCTACTTAACAGCAACTTCAAATCCCATCATTTCCAATAAATCAGGAATGTCACCACTAAGAGGAAATTGATTGTAAGCTCCTGCTTCAATATCTTTTACTTTTGGATGCGAAAAAGTAGAGGCTGATAAAGTGATTAATTTTGTTTTTGGATAGTTTTTAGAGAATGACTTTATTTCATTCATATAGTCTTCTCTCATTGTTGAATACTGAATTAATGCAAAATCAACTGTATTGGATTTCATTACTGTTTCTACCTCTTCCAAAGTTTTACAAACTCCAATAATTTCAATGTTTTCTGGAACCTTATTAAGGATAAACGATATTCCTTTTCGCATTTCATCATGCCTAATGCGAATAATTATTTTAATCGGTAGATTCATTCTGGGTTGGAGATGTTTTTATGGGAGTTAATCAATCCTTCTAAACTGTCAGATTCAATTAATAGATCTTCTTGTTTTACAGAGCTTTCAGGATCAAATTTACCTAAAAGTATTTTGCTTTCAAAGAATACAATAATATCCTCCCTTGTCCATTTCAAGTCGGTTTTGACTTTTGGATATTCCTCGTATATTTTATCGAGTGTAAGCAGTTTCATTTTGTGTAATTCTTTATTCTTATATAAAGGTACGGAATTGCCGAGTGTTTTTAGTCTTTTTTGTTCCAAAAGGTTGTTTTTGTCCATAAGCGTTATCATGTGATTCTTAATTGTTTATGAGGTTATTCAATGTCTCTATCCCTGTTTACTTCATTTACATATTTTATCAACTTCAAAAAGCTTTCTTCCAATATCATTGCTTTGTTCTCTTTTCCGCTAATAAATCCTACGAGTAAACCTGCTCTAAAGAAGATCCCGATTTTCGTAGCCGTCCACCCAATCTTCTTTGCCTTTGGATAAATCTCCAAAAGTTCAGCAGGTGAATAGTGACGAATAGGACTCATAAT
>NVXU02000042.1 GCA_002734065.2 Fluviicola sp. | reverse complement strand
TATTGTCTCCTCCAATGTAGATTTTCGCATCATAGGTTGTGAAGAAACTGAAGAAATCTATGTTAAAACCAATAGCCAAGGGTATTAGCCCAAGAATAGTCGTAATTGCCGTTAATAACACAGGTCTCAACCTCGTTTTTCCGCCTTCAATTGCTGATTCGACAATTTGCTCATAGGGCAAAATATCGTATTCTCCGAGGTTCAATTCCTTGCGTTTTCTCTTTCGAATGAGGTTGGTGTAATCAATCAAAACAATGGCGTTATTTACCACCACTCCTGCCAAGGATATAATTCCAATCATGGTCATCATTATCACAAAATTCTGACGAGAAATTAGCAAGCCAAGAAGAACGCCAATAAGCGATAGCAACACCGTCAACATAATCACTGCTGGCATTGAATATGAGTTAAATTGTGCCACAATAATCAAGAGAATCAAAAAGACAGCGATAAGCAATGCTTTGCTCAAAAATGCCATTTCTTTTGCCTGTTCTTCATTCTGACCAGAGAATTTATAATCAATACCTGCTTTTACATTGCCTTCTTCGGCATAAGTTTGCATGATTGCTTTCAATGTATCAACAACAACGGTTGCGTTTTCTCCCTCAGTCAATGCAGACGTTATCGTCACCAGCGGAATTTGATCTTTTCTCACAACAGCTGTGTAAGATGCCACCTCTTTAGGCTCTTCAATCACAGAACGCACAGGAATATTCATCAATTTCCCTTTGTTGTTCCTAAAAATCATTCTTTGGTCCAAAAGTGCATCTAAACTCTCCCGATTTTTCTTGTCGAATTTCACAACAATATCATAGGTCTCGTCATCTTGTGTATAGGTAGAAATATCCTGCCCGAGCAATGCTTTCCGTATTGCCATTCCCACTTGATAGGTCGAAGCATTCAACTTTCTCACCTGATCTCTATCCACTTTGATTGGAATCTCTGGGCGATTAACCTCTACGTTTAACTTTAACTTCTCAACGCCTTTTACATTCTTACGCGCCAAAAAGGTTCTAATTTTTTGGGCCTCCTGAATAAGGTCCTTGTATTCTCCTTTGCCTGTTATATCCAAACTAATTGGTGCTCCTTGTGGCGGTCCTTCTTCGTTTTTTGTCGCAGAGACTTCAATATCAGCAGTGAATTTACCTTTGAGTTCCGCCTGTATTTTCTTCAGAATGTCAGAGGTCAGCAGATCTCCACGAAATTGCGATTCTACAAAGTTAATGGTAATCCGCGCCTTGTGAGGAGTGTTTCCCATTGCAACTCCTTGCGCTGGGTCACTTGTCCCTTCTCCGACCTGTGCAATAATGGACTCAACAATACTTTCCTCTTTGTCGTCTTTTAAATATTCTGCCAGAATAGTGTTTAACTTATTCTCCACATCTAAAGTCGTCTCATTCGTTACCGTAATATCCGTACCGATAGGGTGAGAAATAAAAACATTAACGTAATTGGGTTGATTCACTGGAAAGAAATCAATTTTCGGCGGAATAAATTTCATCAACGCAAAAGATAGAAAAAGAAGAGCAACGGTTGCGCCAAAGAATTTAATAGGACGATTTCCTTTCAATGCATACACTAAAAATTTGCCGTATTTATTCTCTAATCTAGGCAAAAATCCATTCTGAAATTTTTTTGTCCCCGGAGAAAGAATGAAATAATTTAATAAGACTATTAAACCGATAAACATCAATAAATTGCCCATTCCAAGGAAACCTGAAAGTGCTAAAATTAAGCCTAATCCTATCAGAATAGCTGCATTTAACATCACTTTTTTTCTGTTTAAAGTCGTCTCGCCAACTTTCATGTAAACCACAGCCAGAACAGGATTGATAACCAATGCAACGAATAAAGAAGATCCCAACACAATCATTAAGGTAATCGGAAGGTATTTCATGAATTCTCCCATGATGCCCGGCCAAAGTGCTAAAGGTAAGAAGGCAGCCAAGGTTGTTGCCGTTGATGCAATTATGGGCATAGCAACCTCTCCTACTCCATCAATAACGGCTCTTACAGACGTTTTCCCTTCGTCCATGTGGCGGTAAATGTTCTCAACGATTACAATGCCGTTATCGACCAGCATTCCGAGGGCAAGAACCAACGAGAATAGCACCATTACGTTTAAAGTGACGCCCATCGTTTGCAAAATCAAGAAAGACATGAACATAGAAAGCGGAATGGCAACGCCTACAAAAAGTGCATTTCTCAAGCCTAAAAAGAAGAGCAAAACACCAACCACAAGTAGAATTCCCAATAAAATAGAGTTCACCAAGTTGGAAACCATTTCTCTGGTCTTATTGGATTGGTCATTGGTAATGGAGACGATGATACTTTTAGGAATTGTCCCATCTTCTTTAGCCGTTGCAATAATCTCATTGATTCTATCCGATGCATCGAGCAAGTTTTTGCCTCCCTGTTTTTTCACATCCAACATCACAACGGGAGAACCGAATTCTCTAGCATAAGAAGTTGTGTCGCCGTTTCCAAAATAGACCTTTGCGACATCGCCCAAGCGAACAGGCAAAAATTCATCTTGCTTCACAATAACATCAGCTAATTCTTCTGCATCTTCAAACTCCCCTTCTATCCGAATGGTCTTACGAATTCCGTCAGAAAGCAATTCACCACCAGGAATAGTCTGATGTTCTGCGCTAACTGCATTTTGAATGTCATCTATGGTCACATTTACTGACTGTGCTTTAATTGGGTCAACCTCAATGGTCATTTCTTGCTCTTGAATTCCGCGAATATCAACCTCGCTGATTTCGTGCAAGTCTTCAATTTGATCTTCCAGTTCTTCTGCAACCTCTTTGAGCAAGGAAGCGTTCGCACCACGCAAGTTGATGTTCATAATTGGCATCTTCGAAGGATCCATCTCGAAGATATTCGGTTCAACAGGCAACTGCGGGAAATCCGATTTTGCTCGGGCGTTATCAACGGCATCTTTGACTTTTTGCAAGCCTTTGTCAACCGTCATTTTAAAATCGAACTTTACTCTGATAGTTACATAGCCATGCACTGCGTTAGAATTGATTTCATCGACCAATTTTAATCCGCCCAGTTCCTTTTCGATGGATTTTGCAATTTTCTCCGACATGTATTTCGGCGAAGAACCCGGTTTCGCAATTCCGATATAAATCTCTGGAATTTGAATCTCAGGGAAATTCTCTTTCGGCATTGATTGATACGAAAAGAATCCTCCAAAAAGAATAATCGCAGCAATTAGAAATACTGTTTTTCTGTTGCCAACTGCTAATGTTGAAAGACCAAAACCTTTACTTTTTTCTGACATAATTAATGTTTCAATGATTTAATGT
>NVXU02000010.1 GCA_002734065.2 Fluviicola sp. | reverse complement strand
TCCTAAGACATATTTTCGGTTGCCTTTCATTTTTAAATTAAATGATGCGTGTCCGTTTTGGTCTAAAAAGCCTGAAGCAACAATTTTAGATTTGGTCTCAAGAATGGGTGTCCAAGATTCTGACACGGCGTATTCTTTACCTGCATAAGCCGCCCCACTTCCCGTAATGTAGTCTTGCGCTTGTATGGTGACGGTTGTTTTTTTTCTGCAAGAAGTTATTGCCAAAAGAACGAGAAAAGCAAAAAATAATTGTTTCATAGTCTACTTATTAATTAATAATTAGTTTCAAAGTTTCTACGCTATCGTTTGTTTTATAGAGTACAATATACACACCTTTTTTCAATGTTAATTGCAATTGATTTTTGCGGACGTTAATTTTTTGTTGATGAAATTGCTTCCCATCCATACCATAGACGCATAAAATACCCGAAGGGTTTGCTTTATTGACAGAGAAAGTGAAATTACCAGAGCGTTAGATTTTTGGAGAGTTCGAGCATTGGATTCGCTATGCTGTTAGAGCTTTCGAAAATGCAATCAAAACGACTGTTTTAGCAACTCCAACCTACAAACCACGTCAATTTTTCATTCTTCATTCTTCATTTTTTTCCACAAACCACGTAAGTCCAAAGCTCCAAAGCTCTAAAACTCCAATGCTCTACCTATCATCCCGCCACCACAACGCTCATCTCCTCCCAATTCAAGTATTTCTTTGCCAATTCCATCACTCTTTCAGAAGTCACAGTTTGTATCCTTGCAATCGCTTCGTTGTAAAAATCAAGGTTTTTTCCGTGCATTTCGGCACTTAAAAATAAATCCATCATGGCGTAGGGGCCGTCGGCACTTTTGAGCAATTGACCGAGCATGTAGTTTTTGACAAGGTCTAATTCTGCTTCGGGAACCAATTCTGTTTGCAGTCGTTTAAATTCATATTTTATTTCTTTCAGCGTTGCTTCTTTTACTTCGTGTCCAACTTCTGTGGCAACGAGAAAATAACCGGTGTTTTGCAATTCTGCCATCATTGTTCCGATGCCGTAAGTGTACCCTTTGTCTTCGCGGATGTTGGACATCAAACGAGAGCCGAAATAGTCGCCGAGAATGGTGTTGAGGACGATGAAATCAAGGTAGTCTGGATGGTTTTTGTTGAAGAGGATTCGACCAACACGAATTGCAGACTGAATAGCGCCTTTTTTCTCCACTTTTTTCTCGCCCGATTGATTTTTTAATTCTTCGGAGAATGTTGCAAACTTCTGCGACGCAATCACAGAGCAAGATTCAGAGATGTGAGTGATTATTGATTTTTCGAGATTGCCCACAACGACAACTTTGGTTAACCCCTTTAAATAAGCTTCAGAATGGAAGTTTTTAAGGTCCTTAATTTGAACTTTGTCATAGTCGTTCAAAGAAAGCGTTGCTGCGTATTTTGCATCGCTGTGAAAAAGAGATTTTTGGAAGTTCTTTTGCGCTAAATAACTGACCTTTTCTGCATTGATTTTCATTCTTTGCTTGCTGTCAGAAAAGAATTCAGTGACTTCTTTTTCGATGAAACTAACATTCTGAATAGCGTCCATGATGGTGTCAAAAATCGGCAGAACGTTTTCTAGCAAACAGTGAATTGAAATAACGGCGTTCTCTACAGCGACTCCGGATTCGTAAAAACCTCCCAATCCATTGATTTCGTTGTTGATTTCTATCGAAGTTTTGTCTTTTGTACCCGAAAGTAGCAATCCATTCACAAAACCTGCGATTCCGTGATTTCCTTGAACTTTTCCTGCATCAAAATACAAGTCAAAGCGGGTCGTTTCGTCTTTTACACTTTTCGAGTGGAACAAAGAAACGTTTTCAGAAATTTTGTGAATTTCAGGGGCTATAAAATCAACGGATTCTATTTTTTGAATGGGCGGTTGTTCTGTTCTATCAATCATTGGAAATGGCTTTAACTTTTAATAAGGAGCATTTTTCTTTTTGCAAAATATTCTTTGCAACGCGCTGAATGTCTTCTGGTGTAATGGATTGGTATGCGGTACTTTCTTCGTTAATCATGCCGGCGTCTCCGAGAAGTTCAAACATTCCCAAGCTCATCGCTCTGTTTAAAATGCCTTGCTCTTGAAATTCTTTAGACGTTCTAATCTTGTTCATGATTCGATTTAACTCGTCTTTCTCTAAGAGATTCTCTTTGATTTTTTCCAATTCTACCCAAAGTACATCGTCCAATTCTTGGAAAGAAATACCGTCGTTGAGTTTGCCTGAAACAACGAGTAATCCATCCTCGATAGATCCCATAACATAGGCGCCAATCGAAGAAACGAGTTGTTGCTCTTTTTTCAGCGAAATGTATAAACGCGCACTTTTGTCTCGTCCCAATGCGTCAGAAAGCGTATCGGATGAGTAGAATTCTGGGTCTATCCGATTTCCCATCTTAAAAGCGTAGTAAAAAGCGTCTGTTGGAACTTCTCTTTCTATCGTTTTCTCTCGAAATTCTGTCTGTTCAGGTTCTTTTGGGAGAATTCGCTCGTTTTTGCTTCCTGCTGGAATATCGCCGTACCATTTATTGATCAATGCTTTCACTTCTTCGAGTTCAAAATTGCCAGCAATCGTTAAAATAGCATTAGAGGGACAGTAAAATTTCTGAAAGAATGCTTTGACATCCTCCATAGTTGCGTCTTCGATGTGCTTAATTTCTTTGCCGATTGTCGCCCATTTATAAGGATGCACTTTGTAGGCAAGGGGGCGTAATTCTAACCAAACATCGCCATAAGGTTGATTGAGATAACGCTGCTTAAATTCTTCTATCACAACGCTTCGTTGCACCTCCAAACTTTTGTCGGTAAAAGCCAAAGAAAGCATGCGATCACTTTCTAACCAAAGCACTGTTTCGATGTTCTGTTTTGGCACAACATCGTAGTAATTGGTGATGTCGTTGGAGGTAAAAGCATTGTTCTCGCCACCTGCCAATTGCAAAGGTTTATCAAAATCACTGATATTCACAGACCCCCCGAACATCAAGTGCTCGAAGAGGTGAGCAAATCCTGTTTGATCTTCTTTTTCGTCTCTCGCCCCGACGTTAAAAAGGGTATTTACAACTGCCATTGGCGTGGTTGCATCCTTGTGAAAGAGAACGGTTAATCCATTCTCCAACTCAAATTTTTCGTAATTTATCATTGACTAAAAAGTGTATTTCTCAGAATTTTGTTCTTGGATTGTTGCTTTGAATTCTGAGATGATTTCTTCAACAATTTCTTTGGCAGGTTTTATTTCGTGAATAAGTCCCGAAACTTGCCCGATTTCCAATTCTCCTTCTAAAAGGTCGCCTTCAAACATTCCCTTTTTAGCACGACCTCTGCCGAGTAATTCTTTAATTTCTTCTTGCGTTGCGCAATTCTGGTATGCTTTTTCTACTTGTTGGTAGAATTCGTTTTTAATTAAACGAACAGGCGTAATGTCCTTTAAAGTCAGTTGTGTATCGCCTTCTTTGGCAGAAACGACAACATTTTTAAAATTTTGGTGCGCACTGGATTCGTTAGAACTCACAAAACGGCTTCCAATTTGAACGGCTTCTGCACCTAAATTCATAGCAGCAAGCATGGCACGTCCAGTTCCAATTCCCCCTGCGGCAATGACTGGAATTTCGACTTCTTCGGCCACCATTGGAATTAAACAGAGTGTTGTTGTTTCATCACGTCCGTTGTGTCCTCCGGCTTCAAAACCTTCTGCAACAATGGCATCAACGCCTGCTTCTTCCGCTTTTTTGGCAAATTTCACACTCGAAACGACATGAATGACGATTATTCCGTGTTCTTTGAGATGTTTTGTCCACGTTTTAGGATTTCCAGCAGAAGTAAAAACAATGGGTACTTGATGCTTGATAATGGTTGCGATGTGTTTATCGATATCAGGATAAAGCATGGGCAGATTCACAGCAAACGGTTTATTCGTTGCGTTCTTACATTTTGCGATTTGTTCATCTAAAATTTCAGGATACATTGATCCAGAACCGATAATTCCCAATCCACCTGCATTGGAAACCGCAGATGCCAATTCCCAACCCGAGCACCAAATCATTCCTGCTTGAATAAGGGGATACTGGATATTGAAAAGGGATGTTATTCTGTTTTTCATAGAAACAAATTTAATCTCTTTTAGCGAACTTTATACTCTTTTTTGGCGTCTTCTATTTAATTCACTAATTTAGGGCTAATTCTAAGAACTTATGAAAGCAGGAATTTTAATCTTCTTCTACATTTTGTTAGCAAATTCATTTGTTAATGCCCAAGAGGTTACGCACAAACATGCCAGTCCTTATTCTTTCATTGAAAACAAAGGACAATGGGATGAAAAGGTGCTTTTTAAGAGTCATTTTGACGGCGGAAACTTATGGATTGAGCAACATAAAATGATGTTTCATTTGCAAGATTTTTCTGAAATGCAAGAAGCACATGTCTCCACAAAGAACAGAAGTGCAGAATCATCAAAAATACCTCAAACGGTCTTGCATCTGAACTTTTTAGGTTCAAATGAGGTGAATGATATTGAAAAATCGATACCGACTAAGAATTATTACAATTATTTTATTGGCAATGATAAAGCGCACTGGGCTTCTGAAGTAAAGGGTTATGGTGAGGCAATTTTATCTAGTCTATACGATGGAATTGATTTAAAACTAATAGAAGAAAAAGAGCAATTAAAATATGAGTTTCATGTTCAACCGAATGCAGATGCTAATCAGATTCTATTGGAATATGTTGGTCATGAAAAAATACACATTAGTAAGAAGGGAGACCTTGTTATTAAAACGAGCTTGGGTGAAATAATTGAGCAAAAGCCCTATGCTTATCAGATTATCAATGGCTCGATTCGAGAGGTCAAATGTGAATTTCTTATAGAAGAAAACGTTGTACGATTTGATCTTGGAAAATTCAACCCGAACGTGACCTTAATTATTGACCCTGTACTAATTTTTGCAACTTATTCAGGTTCCATCACGGATAATTTTGGAATGACGGCTACTTATGGCAATGATGGAACGGCCTATTCTGGAGGGATGATTTACGGAAATGCCTACCCGACACCTGATCCATTAGCGTATAATACCACCTCTAATTTTACCGTAGTTTCAAATGGAACTTACGGAATTACGGATGCATTCATTTCAAAGTATTCACCTGATGGTTCAACAATGATTTGGACGACTTTTATTGGTGGTGGTGATGGAACGCAAGGAACGGAAACGGCGCAGAGTATGATTTGCGATGAATTCAACAATCTTTATTTGTATGGTTCAACGTCAAGTTTAGACTTCCCTATTCAAGGAGGATATCAAACAACGCATGCGGGAGGGGTTTCTGGTGTCAATTTTTATCAGAATGGCGTTTATTTCACCAATCAAGGAACAGATATTTACGTTGTAAAGATTAGCAGTAACGGCCAGAATCTTTTGGCATCTACATACATTGGGGGAACCGCTAACGATGGTGTGAATTATAATCCTGTATCGTTGCCATACAACACTTTCTCGATATATGACTCATTGGTAACCAACTATGGAGACCAGTTTAGAGGAGAAATTTCCCTTGATTCTGTTGGGGCTTGCATTATCGCATCTTGTTCTAGATCCGTTGATTTTCCTCTTCAAAATCCATTCCAGGCAACACTTGCTGGACGGCAGGACGGTGTTTTATTTAAACTAAACTCAGACTTATCTGTTTTGCAGTGGTCGAGTTATTTTGGTGGGACAGACAATGATGCTTGTTATTCTGTTAAATTGGATGCAAGTGACAATGTTATTTTCTGCGGTGGCACGAATTCTTCAGATATTCCCAATACGGCTTTAGGATGGCAACCAACCTATAATGGGGGTGAAGCCGATGGTTTTGTCGCTAAATTATCTCCAAATGGAACAGCATTGATTAATGTTTCTTATGTTGGGACAGCCAATTATGATCAAGCATTTTTCGTTGAAACGGATAGAATTAACAGAGTTTACCTTGTTGGGCAATCTGCAGGTGGAGCGTTTCCTGTTGTGAATGCAAGTTTTGTGAACCCAGGGAGTGGTCAATACATTATGAAGTTAGACTCAACGCTTTCGACGGTTGTTAATTCTACAGTATTTGGAGACGGAGGCCCAATGTTCGATATTTCTCCTTCTGCATTTCTTGTTGATATTTGCGGCAATATTTACGTTTCAGGTTGGGGTGCTCACTTGCTACAGTCTTCGGATGTTCTTGCTAATATGCCAGTTACACCAGATGCAATTTACAGCACAGCTCCGAATGGATTTGATTTTTATTTGATTGCCATTGACAACGATTTTTCAAATTTATTGTACGGTTCTTATTTTGGAGAACCTGGCAGTGTTAGGGAACATGTAGATGGAGGAACTTCTCGTTTCGATAAAAATGGAGTAATTTACCAATCAGTTTGTGGTGCCTGTGGTGCTTCCGTTGGTGGTGCAGCAACAACTACTGGCGCTTGGTCAGAAACAGATCTTAGTTCCAACTGTAATAATTTAGTGTTTAAATTTGACTTTGAAATTACACCAGTTGCTGAATTTTCAGTCGACAACAACGTTGGATGTCGACCATTTACAGTGAATTTCACCAATTCTTCCAATGTTACAGACCAATACCTTTGGGATTTTGGCAATAGTGACACAACTTCCATCATTTTTGAGCCGATAAGGGTGTATGATTCTGTGGGTGTCTTTGTTGTTTATTTATACGTGACAGACAGTGCTTGTCAACTTTCTGACACTGCCCAAATAACGATTTCAGTGTATGATTCTTTGGAATTATTTACTTCTCCAGATCAGGTCCTTTGTACGTCTATTCCTATAACAATGACGGCTTTTTCAAACGGTAGTGGTAATCAATTTGTTTGGTCGAGCAACAACAATTTTACAGACACCCTTAATGTTAACCTATTAGATTCTACATATACGCTTTCTCCAACGGGTAACGCAACGTACTATGTGCAAATAAGCAATTCCGGGTGTTCCTTAATGGATAGTGTTAATGTTCAAATCACGAGTTCTGGTATTCAAATATCAGGAAATGATTCCTTGTGTTTTGGGGACGTATCAGTTTTAACAGCATCTAGTTTGAATCCTTCGATTACATTTAATAATTTTGTTTGGACACCTGATTCGGTGTTAGCAGCACCCTCATCAACGAGCATAGTGACGGTTAATCCACAAACTACACAATATGTCTTTCTTTCTGCAACTTCCAATACAGGTTGTGTGGCAACGGATTCAATTCTTATTTACGTGGGGTCAATTCCGAATGGCATAGTGAATGCTACAGCTTCGGATTATACAATTCCTGAAGGAGGCACGGTAACTCTTTTTGGAGAACCTGCGGGATACACCTATCAATGGCTGCCTTCTTCAATGGTGGATAATCCAAATAGTTTACAAACAGTCGCGACGATTGATCAATCAACCCTGTTTACATTCACTGTGACGGATGGAATTTGCACGAAATCAGATACCGTTTTTATAACGACCTATGAATTTCAGTGCGAAGAACCGTACTTATTTGTTCCCAATGCTTTTACTCCAAACGGCGATGGAGAGAATGATGTTTTGTATGTGAGAGGCCCTTTGATTTTAAAAATGGAGTTCAGAATCTACGACCGTTGGGGAGAAATGGTTTTTGAATCTTTTGAGCGACCTTTCGGTTGGGACGGAACTTTTAGAGGTAAATTAATGAACCCAGATGTCTATGATTATTACTTGAAAGTTACGTGTATAGATAATATGGAGGCTATTATTAAAGGGAATTTTACGTTGATAAGGTAGTTTTTTTTAGATTCGCTAGCGCTTTTAGATAGTTAGAAACATTGCGCTTCGCTTCATTTTTAGAAACGCTGACGCTCTTAGATGGTTAGATTCATTCTGAATACGCAAGATGCCTTAATAAGAGGCAAATCTAAGAGCGAAGCATTTCTAAAAGCGAAGCGTTTCTAACTTTCTCCTCCTCCCTTGCTCAATCCTCTTACTTTAATTACTTTTGCAACATGAAATGGATAGGAAAGCGCATCAGCTTTGAAGACGGTAAACAGAAGACTACAATCATCATAAACCCAGAAGATATTGCTTGGTTAAAAGCAGTGATGGGTGCCTGGGTCGGCATGTGGATGGCAATCGGCGGCATTGTTATTTGGTCTTTATTTGTCCTGCCGCTTTCTCAACAGGAACAGATTATAATGGTCATTTTCTTGTCTTTTTGGGCTTATTTTGCCTACAAAGTTCTTCGTTCATTTTTTTGGCTCCTTTGGGGAAAAGAATTGGTTAAAATAGATGAGGTTGCCTTATATTATAAGAAGTCTATACGCAAATATGGAAGTTCTGTTCCTTATTATTTGGAGAATATCACCAAAATCACAGTACACCAACCAAAAGAAAAGTCCATTCAAGCAGCCTGGGAGAAATCACCATGGATTATTGGAGGAGATAGAATTGAATTCGAATACTTAGGAAAGTTGGTCAAATTCGGAAAAAAACTGA
>NVXU02000041.1 GCA_002734065.2 Fluviicola sp. | reverse complement strand
TTACTTGTGTACCATTCTCAATGGCAGACTTTACACTTTTGTACGCTTTTTCAGAAAGATACTCTCTCATTATTCTAATGTGAAAAGTGTTTCTACCAAAGTATTCAGAAACTCGTTCTCCTGAATCTTCCATGTGTTTTGGTTTTCTGTGAAGAACGTCGTCTAGTGCATTTAGTCTTAATTGTGCCATTTTATTGCTTTTTTACAAATAATTTTGACAAATGTATGTTTTTTAAGGGGTAGTTGGATGAAAAAGTGGTTTTATTTATTAACACCCCCTATGAAAGAATGTATAAATGAGTATTTTGTGATTTTTTAGTGCTAATGAAAGAAGAATAACCTACTACCTACTTCGTAGCAGCCCATTTTCTAACCTCTGATCTGAACCACTCATCGGCTGCATCAGTTTTTAAATTCCCGAACAAAATGGATGTTTATTCTTTGATAACCTTGAAAATTGTCGAGCCACTAACTTTAGTCTTAATTTTAATGTAATAAATCCCACTTTCTGCTGGAAGGTGTCCTTTACTTTTCGTTCAAATGATATTTCACTCCGTTTTCTGTTAGCCAAACCTCTTGCCTATCATTTTCAAAAACATAATATTTTGAATTCTGAAATTGTCTACCTGAAAATTTAAGGCTATATCCTTTTAAAACCAACGTCCCATCAGCACCATACACATCAACTAAACGATGAGTTTCGTCATCTAATAAGTGAACCATAAACACCCCTTTCCTTCCAATGCTTACTGGCGAACCTCGGTAATATTTCAAATCCTCTCGCAGAGTGAAATCATTTATTAAAACGGAAACACCCTCATCTATCATGTAAATACTTGAAGAATTTTCAATTTTATATAACCAGTTACATTCCAAAATCTTGAGAAGTGAGTCGTTTGCTCCATAGAAAGAGCATTGTTTTGTATTATTACGAACACTGTAAAAACGACCATGACTCTTATAATGTCCTTCTACAATTCTTTTTAACTTAAAATCAGAATCATAAACTTTTATTTCTTGAATCGAAGTTGAGCGTGTGCTTATAAGTAAATACACGTTTGCTACGTTATTGTAAGTTAAATAGTAGTTTTTACTATTATTCCCCTCGTTTACATTAATGATATTTCCATTTGAATTTTGATATTGGATTTTAATTATTTCTTTCTCCATATTAAAGTAATATTTTCTCAATATCAATGGACTACTTTCACAAGTAACCAGTTCAGACACCATGGTTGTATCCTTGCTGTTTTGAGTCTCAAAAACAATTTCGCCATCTCTATCAAAAATACGTGTGTTGTTACTATAATCATCTAACACAAAATAGATATCATTGTCTATGTGATTGATGTATTTATTTACTGGCATCTTATAGGACTCGCCTTTAAATAGCCATTTGTCTTTCCCTAGATTGTACAGGCTGAGGTGTCTATTTTCATAGAGAAAAATATACTTATCCTCGTTATTGTGGTAGTTTCCTACTAATTGGTACAATTCCGCCTTGAAATCATTTGTCTTTTCAAATTGTTTATTGAAAATTTCGATGTATTTATTCTCTTTTTGAAAAATATACCCTGTAATATTTTCAATATTACTATCAAAAATAAAGTCGTAGGAATTATAGACTGGTTCAACCAACCATGTGCTATCTTTACTCAAAATTCCATATAAACTATCTTTTATTGATATACGAGGAAACTCTTTTTTAATTCCTGGGGCTGTGTTTAATTTTCTTAAGCTCAAATCGAAATAGGTATAATCACCTTCTGCTCTTTTAGCTCGAAAATAACCTCCTTCGCTGCTTCTGGTATAAGTTACTTCATCATATACTTGAGGAAGTTTCCATTCGCCATGCTTATTCATCAAGCCAACTTTCCCTTTATCTTCAATTTGAAAATAGATGGCTCCCTCTGGCTGTTCTGAATAGAGATTCTTACTTATAAAATCATGATGCTTTTTATTTTCACCATAATAACTTCCATTATGATTTACCAAAAAATACCCTCCTTCTTCTTTCATTACGTATGGAGGAGGAAGGTCTTGTCTATCTACACATTCACCTTCAACTGATGTTATCAGACCATTCTCGGATAAATAATACCGTTGCTTGTATTTTGAATAGCTTAGGGTATCACTTTCGTAGATAATTTCGCCTGTTGTTTTGATTACAACAGGGTGGTCCTTCTTACTCATGATAAAAACAGGGGCTTTGCCTGTATATACTATGGGACCTAAATACTTGTGAGGATTTATAGCTTGATAACACGAAGAGAAGCACACATCGTCATAAATTGGCTCTGCAACTATTTTTTTTTCAACAGCATTGTAAATTCCGTAAGTTTTGCTTAAAGTCTCTAAAGCAAAATAATGAGTGTTGTAATCCATGCCAAGTCGAAAGAGCTTAGCTGAGTCAATTCCAACTATATTTGAATAATTAAAGCTTGTTCTCTGAATGCCGTCTGAAGAAAAAACAGCCTGCTCTTGATCGTCGTTTACCAGAGTTAGTAGGTAGTCAATACCCTCTCCTATTCGATGCGTAAAAATACTATAACGACCAAATGGCACAATTGTATCTTCTTGAAAAGACAAAAACCCTTGTATAGATGATAGAAAAGAATATTGTTCGTAGGCGATGTATCCATATTCATCATTCTTAATGAAGTTGTAATTAAAAGAAATTAACTGCTTCCCTGTTGAGTCAATAACTCCCCAAAATTCTCCTTTCCTTACCCGGATTTTATTCTTATCTCTAACTAAAATGGAATCATAATATTCCTCAAACAATCTGTCTCCATTTACATACTTTAGACTCCAGCCACTATCATCCTTGAAAGGATAGAATGTGAAATCGTTTAGTTGAGCATCACTTGAAGGAGTGAAATGAAACAGATAAATCAATATGATGAATATGGTTTTCAACTTCATTAACATTAATCACAATTCATCAGTCCCAAGTTTTCCTCTAAAATACAAAAAACATTCACTACAAAACAAAAAAAAATCACTTGCTCTCACAAGTGATCTTCAAAAATTATAACCTACTACCTACTTCGTAGCAGCCCATTTTCTAATTTCTGATCTGAACCACTCATCGGCTGCATCCGTCCATTTGTAGTTGTCTCTCAAATAAGCAACTGTATCTTTTTCGATATCCGTGTAAGAGTTTCCATCTTTCACTGCTTCAAAAATTTTCTCGGCATCAGCCATAGAAATTCTTCCGTCTCCACCACCTGATGTTAAAGAATCAGCCAATTCGATCAATTCGCCATCGTACTTGTTTCCGTCAATTGTTTTGTAATAACTCATTTTGTGTTTTTTATTGGTTGTTAATACCTCAAATATAAGTATCTCAATCTAATTATTGAAACAATTACTTAAGAAATTACATTAAGAATCAAACTCATACACCAACTCTGCCAAATTACTCTCTGCATAGAATTCTCTCGCAACATCTGACAATTCACTCAAGGAAATTTCATCAATTTTCTCGTAAATTTCTTTGGTAGAATCTATTTTACCGTGAATCATTAAAGAACGAGCCAAACTGAACATCAATTCCAAGTTAGAATCCAATGATAAGGCAATGTGTCCCTTGAGTTGTTCTTTGGCTTGCTCCAATTCTTTGGCGCTTAAACCAACCTTGCGAATGAGGTCTAATTCTGCATAAATCAACTGAATAGCTTTGCTCAAATGCTTTTTATCCGTGCCCATGTAAACACTCCAAAATCCTGCGTCAGAATAAGTTGTGTAATTCGCCTCGATGTTATACGCATATCCATATTTCTCTCGAACAGAAAGCGTAAGGCGTGAGTTCAATGCAGGTCCTCCAAGAACATTGGTCAACAAAGTCATTGCTTTGCGCGAAGAATCGTTGTAAGAAGGTGCACGACCTCCAATAACAGTGTGCGTTTGATAGTTGGACTTCACTTCCATCAATTTAAAAGTCTCGAAGGGAGAAAGTTCAGAATCGAGCAACTTAAACTCTCTTGTCGGCATGTTACCAAAATCGTTTTCCAATTCTTTTTTAAGGTCGTCAATGGCAATGCTGCCCACAAATGAAATAACAATATTGGACGGTGTAAAATAACGTTGCATGTAGTCGAGCAAGTTCTTTCGTGTAAAAGAATTGACTGTTTTTTTGGTGCCAAGTGTGTTGTAACCGAGAGAATGTCCTTTGAAAATCAATGCTTCAAAGTCGTCGTAAATTCTTTCTGCTGGAGAATCTAAATAAGAAATAATTTCATCCAAAACTACCTCTTTTTCTTTCTCAATTTCGTCTTCTGGAAAGGATGCGTTCTGCAGAATATCGCTCAATAATTCTGACGCAATGGAAAAATGATTCTTGCGAAAGGAAGCATGAATGCAAATCTCTTCTTTGGTGGTGTAAGCATTCAATTCTCCGCCGACAGAGTCCAAATCCGTAAAAATATCGAAGGCTTTGCGTTTTGTTGTCCCTTTAAAGATGCAATGTTCGAGAAAATGAGCCAATCCTTCTTCTTCGGGTTGCTCATAGCGAGAACCTGCTTGAATAACAACGCCCATGTGCGCTACAAAGGCATCCGTTTTTTGGTAAACAACACGAATTCCGTTGCTCAATTGAAAAATAATGGGGGTTATTTCAAACATAACTATGGATTGACTCTAACAATTTGCCAATCATTGTCTTTTTTCAAATAGACAATTCTATCGTGCAAACGAGATGGGCGACCTTGCCAAAATTCAATGCGATTTGGAATTAATCGGTAACCTCCCCAGAAATCGGGTCGAGGTATGTCCTTGGTATCTTTGAATTTCTCCGTAAAGAACTTTACTTGCTCTTCCAACTCTTTTCTATCTGCCAAAACATCGCTTTGATGAGAAGCCCAAGCTCCAATCTTACTTTCTTTCGGTCGAGCAGCGAAATACTTGTCAGAAACCTCGTCGGCAACCTTTTCTACCTCGCCCTCAAAGCGAATTTGTCGTTCTAATTCTGACCAAAAAAGCGTGGCACTTGCCTGGGGATTCTCCGCTAAATTTTTTCCTTTCTGAGAATTATAATTGGTGTAAAAAACGATGCCACTGTCAATAATATCTCGAAGATAGACGATTCTTGAAGTAGGTTTTGCTTTAGCATCAGCTGTAGAAAGATTCATCGCTGAAGGGTCCAAAATTTGAGAATTCACTGCTTCTTCAAACCAAGTTGCGTATTGCTCAAAAGGGTTGTCTTTTACAGAATTCTCATTCAACGGACGGTCTGCAAAGTCCCTCCGGATAGAATTCATGTAGTTTTTAACCTCTTCTAAGCTCATTTTTTCGTTTTACGATTCTATTTCGTCCTCGTCTTCATCTTCTGCGTCAGAACCTGAGGCAGAAAAAACAACACCAGAATTTTCATCCTCGTCATCGGTGTCACTATCTGCATTTTCTTCAGAAGAAGTTACCTGACCTGTTTCTTCATCCACAACATCCGTTTTTTCGAGCGGACGTCTTCCAATTTCTTTGTCTAATTCTTCATTGTAAGGAAAAATCTCTACAATTGGAGAAAGAATAATCGACGGGATGCTGATGTCAACGAGCATGTCTTTAAGACTCTCTGTGATTCTTTCGTAAGCTTGTTTTACAGAATCTGCGGACACCAAGAAATTTTGCGATACTTTTTTACCTTTTTCAGAATCAGCATCGAAATTTTCGTAGGTTACTTTGCATTTGTACCAAATATCGGAATCATCGTAAGAAAAGATATCGTTTATCTCTGTTCTAGAGATGCCGTTCACTACAAATTCTCCGCGAATGATGCTTCCCAATTCTTCGTAAATTCTTGCTTCCGCATCGGTGAAAGTCATTGCTGCGAGCAAATAAGGTTCTGAAACCCTTTTAAAACCTCCATCTTCTAATTGTTTCGTGTATTTTACCTTAACGGTGAACCAGTTATTCATGTTTTTATTTTATTAATTTTTGGAGAACAAATATACGGAAAGGAAAGGAGAATTTGCTTTTACTTTTTTTTCATTGCCTTTTCGACAGGGTCAATGTGTTTACTTTGCAAGAAATGCATCAGTTTTGAGGTGATGAGTTGTAAAAAAGATAACGTCGATTATTGCGAGCCTACTTCTTCCATAAACTATCTGATGGTAAAAAATTAGGCAGATTTTGAAGCTCCTTTCTAATACTGTCAAAATCGATTTCCTTAATTTCAGGTCTATTCTTTACTTCGTGAATCTTCTCTATTGCATCTATTGCAGAATCTTTAACTGAGTTATCAGTACAAGATGCGAACATGATTAAAAGAATACTAAGGAATGAATATTTCATTAAAAAAAATGCCGTCTTTATTTCAAACATTACTCCTTTTATTATTAAACAAAATCAACAAAGAAGATATTAATGCAATTTTAGTCACAAACTCAAAAATAGTCAGCAAATCATAATCAAAAAAGTAGTATGTTGCTGAAATAACCACATATACAATACCAATAACAGCAAATAAATCTATGAATTTCAATTTATTTTCTCGAGATAAAATTAAGCCTAAATAGAATCTAAGAGTAGTGATTATCAATAGTAGCCAATTGATTAAAAATAAATAATCCGAATATTCAATGCCAAGCAGTAAAAGCATGAAGATAAAAGCTTCAATTATCTCAAAAATAACTACTCTTTTACCCAAGAGAACATTCTTACTGTCATTTCTATATGCTAACGCCTTTATTAAATGCAACAATACGCCTATCCATAAAGCTTTAAGAACATAAAACGTCAAAATGGGAATGACACCCCGTGAATCTTGAGGCAATAAATCAAGAAAAGTAAGTCCCTCAAGAACTAGAAAAATAATTAGTAGAGTATTAATATAAGTCTTCTTGATCATCGAAAATTTTATTTTCTATTCTTTTTCTTCTTACGTTTCTTCTTCTTCTTCTTAGTCGTTGGCATTTCATCATCCTCTGCTTCGTGGTCTTCAGATGTTCCGAAAGAATAGGTTTCGCGACCTTGTGCATCATATCGGTGTTCTTCGATGAGCTCGTCTTTTTTGTACAAAATTTTATTCTTTGTCTTCGAATCAGGATAATACACCATAAACCAACCTTCTTTTTTGCCTTTTCGGTAGGTTTCTGTTTCTTGAACATGTCCTTGGTAAAAGAAAATCTTGAAATCACCGTCTTTTACGCCCATGTTCCAATGCTCTATTTTTAGAGGCTTGCCATCATCGTAGAAATATTTTGCTTCATCGTCTTTCTTGCCTTGCTTGTAATTAATTTCTTCGATAACGACTCCTTCGAGGTTGTAAATTTTGAAAGAACCATCCAAAATTCCTTCCTTGTAAGAAACCTCTTTCTTAATTCTTGAATCTGGATAGTAGGTTCTTCTCATTCCATCCAAACGACCATTTTTGTAATTCTCCCACTTCGTTGTGTCGCCATTCTTCTTCATAAAAATGTGTTTGCCGTGCTTTTCGCCCAAATAATAGTTCATTTCCCACGCTAAATACTGCGTACTATCATACATATACAACCACTGACCTGATTCTGCGCCTTGAATGTGCGAACGTATCACTTGCGGACAGCCCGACTCATAATAAGTGGTATCAATTCCGTTTTCTTTGCCATTGACAAAGGTTATTTTCCGAGCCAAAACACCATTCATGTGGCAAGATTCACACGTTCCCGTAAAAGGTTTGTCAGCACCAGCAGAATTAACCATGTCTTGATTGTTCAAATAAACAATGTCTGATTCTTGATCATAATCCAAGCGAGATCCACAATCTACAACCCCAGCCAATTTACCGCATTGCCATTCTGCATACCTCCTTGATTTTACAACCTTTCCAGTCTTGTCCTTAATAAAATAGCAAGAATCTTTTTGCTTAATTTCTGGAATTTGAGCAGAAGCATCCACGCTTAAAAAGACTAAAAATAATAGGGAGAATATAAATTTCATTGTTATCGTTTTCTTTATTGTTGCAATTATTGTTCCGACTTTAATTTTTCTAATTCTGTCCGCATCAAGGTTGGAATGGCAATACTTTTGTGGTTTTCATTGTCGTATCCTACCAATATAGACAATCCTTTGCAATAAATAACGCCTTTTACGGCTAATTCATAGCTCAAAGTGAAGCTTTTATTGCCAATTTTATCCACTTTCATCGTCACTTCGGGAGAATCTGTCATTCTCACAGGTCGAATGTATTCTACCTCATTTTTTAGGAGAATAATGCCGTCTTTGTTCCAATCCCAATCTCTGCCCAACATGTATTTGAAGTAATGCATGCGCGTATTTTCAAAATAACTGAGGTAAATTGCGTTGTTTACATGTCCCATGATGTCAATGTCGGCAAAACGAATTTGTATGGGAGCTGGTGGAATTTTCATTGTTTTTTTTTCAAATATAGTTAGTTCTTTTTACTTTTTTTTGAATTTCGGAAGAATGATGCACCTTTCTATTTAATCCTCCCCCTAGCCCCCTCCGAAGGGGGAAGAAGTAGGTTTTCAAAAAAATGAGTTTTTAAAAAAGATTTCTAAATAATTTTAGCAGGCATGGGCTTCCCCCTTAGGAGGGGGCCAGGGGGAGGACATTATACTGATTCAACATCATCAACTCAATCCAACTTCTCGAAAGTAGAGTTATTACTGATAAATTCTGGAACAATTGCTTTCATCTGCTTGACCAAATTATCGTTGTCTTGGGTTTTAAAAGAGGCAATAAGCGCAATAATTCGCTCGATTTGTGCGTCGTCTTCTTCTCTGAATTTTGCTTTGAGAATTTGAGGATGATGCGTTGCTAAAGTGTTCTCTTCTTTGGCGAGTAGTTCTTCGTAGAGTTTTTCTCCAGGTCGCAAACCGGTAATTTTGATTTGAATGTCCTTTCCTAACTCTAAACCGCTCAATTTTATCATTTTTTTGGCTAAATCAATGATTTTAACCGATTCTCCCATGTCAAAAACGAAAATTTCTCCCCCCTCACCCATTGTTCCTGCTTCGAGGACGAGTTGGCAAGCTTCTGGAATGGTCATGAAAAATCGGGTAACGCGCTCATCAGTTACGGTTATCGGTCCGCCGTTGTCAATTTGACGTTGAAATAAAGGAATCACCGAACCGTTAGAACCCAAGACGTTGCCGAAGCGGGTGGTAATGAATTTCGTTGTGTTTTGCTTGTTGGCATTCTGCGCATAAATTTCAGCTATACGCTTGGATGCCCCCATCACATTTGTTGGGTTCACGGCTTTATCAGTCGAAATCATGACGAATTTATAGACCTCATTCTCTAAAGATAAATCAACGAGATTTTTCGTGCCGTTGATGTTGGTCAAAACGGCTTCTGTTGGATTATTCTCCATCAAAGGAACATGTTTATAAGCAGCCGCATGAAAGACATAACGAGGTTTGTAGGTCTCAAAAACATTCTTCATTCTTTCGTGATTTCGAATGTCACCAATCACCACTTCAAAGGACAAATTATCGTTCTCTGAAAGCAATTCATTTTGCAAATCATAGATGGGTGATTCTGCCTGATCGAGTAAGATTAATTTTGCTGGAGAATACTTTGCAACCTGCCGAACCATACCACTACCAATAGATCCAGCGGCACCTGTGATTAATATTACTTGTCCTTTAAGTTCGCTTTCGATGCGTTTTTCATCCAAAGAAATAGGCTTTCTACCGAGTAAATCATTGATGTTGATTTTTGCTATTTGCTTGGTTGAGAATTCCCCATTGATCCAACTTTTTGTGCTCGGCACTTTCTGCACAGTGATATTATTCTCCAAGCAGAATTCTGCAATTTTCTTTTGATTATTTGCATCTGGATTCTGAATCGCAATAATCAATTTTGTGACGCCTTCTTCTTTGACTATTTTCTCTAATTTACTCGAATGGAAGATGGTTTTTCCTTCTAAACGATTGCCTGATAATTTCTTGTTGTCGTCTAAAAATCCAATGATTGCTTGCTTGCTTTGGATGTCTTTTTCTATCGTTCTTTTGGTAATTAATCCTGAAATTCCTGCGCCGTAAATCAATACTCTGTCCTCAATATCTTTTGATTTTATGGATTCCATGTAAATCAATTTAATCGTAAATCGAGAGCCTATTAAGAAAACTGAGGATGCCAAAAACTCGACAATTAAGACCGATTTTGGAAACAAAAAGTAGTCATCAATAAAAGCATAACGAACGTAGCCCAAAATGGCAAAAATGATAGAACTGAGAACGGTTGCAGAAATTATTCTCCGTAAATCTTCTGTCGAAGTGTGTCGAACAAGCCCTTTGTGAATTTTAAACGCATAAAACACGACTAATTTCACCAAAATAAAGACCCAAATAGATTTTGAGAGAACTTCCCACTCGTTAGCGATGATGCTTTCGTCCGTTTTGATGTCGAAGCGAATCAAATACGCAAAAAACAGTGCCACGAGTGACATTGTTAAGTCGAGAATGATGATTACCCAACGGGGTGTATTTGATTTTGGCAAAAACATGAGCAAATTTAACAATTATCGATTAAGAAGGTTGGAATAAATATAGCTTTTGGCTTTTAGCCTTTAGCTATTTGCCACCAACCACTTTCTTAAGCAATCGATACCACCATGGATAATTCAAATTTTCGTGAGAATAATAAACGACATCCTCGCCTCCAAGGTTATGATTAAAGCGTTTGACTCCCTCACTATTCGAACCTCCAAAGTCGAACAGTTTGTTTGCTTTTTGAGCTTCTTCTATGGCAGAATTTAATGCCAAATACATACCGCCCTTGTTTTTAGTTTCGTCATCAACGGCTCCTTTTAAATAGAGAGTTTGATAATCATTTTGCAAGCAAACAATGCCACCGAGGTCATTAATTTGATAAACAGACAAGGCATTTACACCTTTTGCATTCTCAAAAAGTCCCTCTAAAGATTGCATACTTTTTTCCGTAAGACCTTGGTACTTATTTGTAAGGCCTCCTTTTATAACCGTCAATACTAACTGATAATCAACACTTTGATTACACGACAATTCAGACTTGCTCGCTTTATTCAGCATTCGTTTTGCTTGAGAACCCAGCTTTCTATCTTCTTGCTTTGCGATTTCTTGGTAAATCAATTCAGAAGAATTTGCAAACATTTTTTGCTTTGTCGCTAAGAGAATATTCTTAAAACGCGAACGAATTAATTCCTCAAAAATTGTTGCATCTTCTACCTCTCCGAGAATTTCTACATAGCGAACAAAAATGGGTGTGTAGAGTGTTTCGACACCTAATCGAATTGAAAATGGCAACGCAATACCTTGCGAATAGTCATCATTGACGAGAATGCACCAATTCTCCGCAACGGCATCTAAGTACCATGCATAAGAGAAAAAATCAGCGTTTTTCGTTGAAGAAACTAAGCTGTTCCATCGTTTGACGTCAATATTTTCTCTGGCAACAATTTTCATTCCTTCACAAACGCTTTAAATTGATGAATCGTGTGATTTTTATCGATAAATTGCTTTAATTTCTTCAAAGAATAGCGTGTATTTCCTTTCGGATGACCAATCACAACCATCTCTGAACGGTTCATGTTCATTGACTTATCGAGCGACGCAAGTAATTTCTTCGCATAATAACCGTCTGTTGAAACATGGTAATTAGAATAAGATGTCAATGAATTCCATTTTCTGCCTCCTTGACTTATAAACAGTCCATCTCCAATCATTTTGTGCTTCTTAGGAAACAATCTTCCGAGCACAAACAGCCACCAATAAAAGGAAGCTCTGTATCTGAACGAAGAAATAGGAAACTCTGTAAAAGAACCGTTTTTAGCCTCATCAATAACACTGTTTTCAAAGCGATATTTGGATTTTAATGGAGCATTGAGGAAGTTAACCGTATAGTTTTCTGTTTGCAAATATCCACCAGGAAAAACGGAAGAATCAACAGTGATTCCTAATTCTAAAAAGACGTCTTTGAGCAATAAAAAAGGTTCGATACACCAACCTCCAGCACGAAATGCAAATGTTTTCTTGTCGATTAACTCGTCTAAATAATTCTTGTACTTTTTGACAATTATTTCTATCTCCTTGTCCGAAAAATCAGATAATCTATACGAATTCTCAATATTCATGGACCATTTACCATCCCATGTCGCTTTTTCCCAATGCGGATGAATGTGCAATTGAACATCGTGTCCCAAAGCAATCATTTCTTTGATCTGCGCCTTAACCAATTGCAATTCAGAATTTAATTGTGGGTATTTCTCTGCGGCGATTAAATAACCGACATCGACAAAAAAAGTGTAGTGTACATTCTTGCCTTTTGCCAATTCAAACAGGTCTTGGGTTGGTTGCAACATGCATTTTTCGACAGAACCAGAGGTTTCACCGAAGAAAAGTTCATAATCGAATGTTAGATGTATGTTCACGGAGGCAAAGGTAGTTAATATTGGGAGATTGTAAGATTCGGAGATTTGAAAATTGGAAGATTCAACAAATTGATTATATTGGTCAAATGAAGTTATTATTTTTATTTCAACTGAGTTTTCTATTCGTTGCGAGTTCGTGTTTTTCTCAAGAAGAAAAGATTGCAGACGCACAACAAAAATATATTAAACAATTCCAAGAAGCGGTAATGAGTCATTCTGAAAAGAAGGTTTTTAAATTACTTGATAAAGCTTATCGCAAAGAACAATTGAAATTTCTACAAGGTAATAGGACGCAACTCGTTGATGAAATGTTTGGTGGCAGCGACATGGAAACGAACGACTTTCGCAACATTAAATTGGCAAACATTCTAAAAATTGAGGTCGCAGAGGTAATTCACGAAAAAAATGGAATGTTTAAGTACATTTTCAGAATAAAAACGAGTGATTTTGAAATATTCACCAGCCTTTCACTGAATAAGAAAGGGAAGAAATATGGATTTACCGGAGCGTTTGGATAATGCAAGAAATAGAATACAAATACCTCGTTGACAAAAAAAAATGGGCTCAAATTGAAAAACCCCAACCGCAATTAATTGTTCAAGGTTATTTGCATTCTTCTGTTGAAAAAACGGTGAGAATTCGAATTAAAGGCGAAAAAGCCTACCTAACAATAAAAGGTAAAACCGTTGGAATCACTCGGTCAGAATTTGAGTATGAAATTCCTATGGAAGATGCAGAAGCAATGCTTTCAGAAATGATTGACAAGAAAATTCGTAAATACCGTTACGAAGTAAAAGTTGGTAAGTACACATGGGAAGTCGATGAGTTTGAAGGACACTTGCAGGGATTAATAATGGCAGAATTAGAGGTTGAATCTGAGGATGAGAAATTTGCCTTGCCTGATTGGGTCACGGTTAATGTTTCAGAAGATGAACGGTATTATAATGCAGTTTTAATAGGGGCGGTCGTGCCTCCCTTATAGACCGTTCGCTGCGCTCACTTTTAGACTGTTCGCTTCGCTCTCGTTTAGATACATTCATTCGCTACGCGAATTCATTCTTCGACACGCCTTCGGCTATTAGACTAAGTTCTCGGTGAAATTTTAGTTCTTGTTGTTTTGATTTCTCAATTTTTTAAAGCCGAGCAATCAAAACCATAATTAGTCTTCTCGAAGCAAAACTAAGTCTAAGAGCCGAAGGCGTGTCTAAAGGAAGCTCGCTTCCGTATCTAAAAGCGAAGCGGTCTAAGAGCGACGAAGGAGCGTGTCTAACAGAGAGCGAAGCGAACAGTCTAAAAGCGTAGCGGTCTAAAAGTTCGCTTGCGCATCTATTCCCCCCATTTCACTTCCCCCCATTTGCGTTGTTGCAAAACGAAGTTCCAGTCAATTGCGTAACCTAAATTCTTAAGGTAATTCTCCCATTGACTTTGAGACAGTGATTCTCTTGCTTCTATGTAAATCAGCGATGTGTCGCCAACAAAGAGTAGCAAAGGTTCTTTTTGCAATTTTTTCTCTTCTCCAACATAAATAGATGTGTGTTTTGTTCCGAAATTATCCATCCAATTGAAAAAAGCATTGATTGTTTTTGCAGAATCTGCAAATGACCAATTGTAGAACAAAACGGTGTCATTCTCAAAATTTAACTGAGAACTTCTAGATGCAAGAGGTCCAAAACGGTCTGGAAACATCTTTTTTTCAAGAACTGTGATGGATGCAACATCCAAACCATTCTCCGCGTAATTATCGAGCAAAATTTCTAAAGAATCATTGGGGTTTTCAACTTCAACTTCCTTCTGTTCTCCTTCCTTGTAACGGTCTGATTCTGCAATAATGTCACTTAAATCAATAACACTCTCTTCTCGCTGGGTGCAACTTGCAGCAAAAAGAAAAACGACGAGCGCTATGTATAACAGTTTATTCAAACCTTGATTTTCTTCAAGATACTAATTGTTTGGTCAATATCGGCAGAACTGATGTCTAAATGTGTGACAAAACGCAACATTGCAGGTCCAAAGGCAACGATTTTGATACCATTTCTTTCAAATTCACTAATAATAGCATCACGTTTGCTTGCATCTTTTAAATTTACAACCACAATGTTGGTTTCAACTTCGAGAACGCTTTCTACCCAAGTCAACTCATTGAGTGTTGCTTCCAGTGCTTTTGCATGTTGATGATCCTCTGCCAATCGGTAAATATTGTTCTTCAAAGCATACAATCCTCCAGCAGCAATGATGCCCGCTTGTCGCATTCCGCCACCAAAAACCTTTCTCACTCGTCGCGATTGCTTGATGAAATCTTTCGTTCCAATGAGCAAAGAACCGACAGGTGCTCCCAATCCTTTTGACAGGCAAAGCGAGATAGAATCGAATTGTGATGCATATTCTTTGAGGTCAATTTTATTTTCGACCATCGCATTCATCAATCTTGCTCCGTCTAGGTGGATAGGCATCTTATTTTTTCTGCAGAACGCACTTATTCGCTTTATTTCTTCAAAATCGTAAATTGCTCCCCCTCCTCTATTCGACGTGTCCTCCAAACTTACCAACTGTGTAACTGGCAAGTGAATATCATCCGGATTTATCCATTTCTCTACATCTTGCAAGGTCAAACGACCGCGGTTCCCACGAATTAATCGAACCGATGCCCCCGTATTCTTTGCAATGCCGCCACCTTCGTATTTATAGATGTGAGATTCTTCATGTGTGATGACTTCTCCACCAGGGCGTGCATGAATATTAATCGCAATTTGGTTGGTTTGAGTTCCGGAAGAACAGTAAATGGCATCCTCCATACCAAACATATTTGCCGCAAATTGTTGCAACTCATTGATGCTTGGATCTTCAGAAAAAACATCATCACCAACTGGTGCCGCAAACATGGCATCCTTCATTTCTTTTGACGGTTTTGTAACCGTATCACTTCTAAAATCAATCATGCTCTAAAATTAATGGAAGAATTTCATTTTATGACAATCTTATCATCATTTTTTCAAAATTTTACCTTTTCTTTGCCGAATGGAATACATTATTATAGCAATAACGGTTCTTTTCGGAGCTGGATTAACTTTTTTCTCGGGATTTGGACTAGGAACTATTCTTTTGCCTGTTTTTAGCATCTTTTTTGACCTACCAACAGCAGTAGGAGCAACAGCAATTGTGCATTTAGCAAACAACTTGTTCAAATTTGGACTTGTTTCCAAGCACATTCATTGGAACACATTGATTCGATTTGGTGTGCCGGCTTTGCTTCTTGCATTTCTTGGCGGATTAGTTCTTACAACCTTTGACGAGGTAGAAGTTTTGCATTCTTACCAAATTAATGACAGACAATTTGATATTACCATCGTTAAAATTGTAATCGGTGCATTGATGATTTTCTTTGCTTGGCTAGACCTTAGTCCTAAGTTCAGTAAAATTAATTTTGACAGAAAATATTTGCCTTTCGGAGGAGCTTTGAGTGGTTTTTTCGGCGGAGTTTCTGGACATCAAGGAGCTTTTAGAGCAGCCTTTCTTTCTAAATTAGGTCTGACGAAAGAACAATTTATCGGAACATCAAATGCAGTTTCTTTGGTCGTTGATTTATCACGCCTTTCTGTTTACATCTTTGGATTTAATGCAATTACTGGTCAAGAAAACAAGTTTTTACTAGCCATCTCCGAAGGAAAAATGCTTTTGGTCATCGGTGTTGTTTTTGCCTTTTTAGGCACTTATTTTGGCAAGAAATTGATTCATAAAACAACCGTTACGGGTATTCAAAAGATAGTTGGGGTGTTGTTGTTTGTGATGGGGAGTTTAATGATTTCGGGAATTCTTTAAGGTAGATACGCAAGCTGCGCTTGCTTTTAGACCGCTGCGCTTTTAGACTCATTCGCAAGCGAATTTTTAGAAACGTTCGCTTCGCTCTCTGTTAGAAACGCCTTCGGCTCTTAGACTCGATTTCGCTTCGAAGATATTAATTCTGCTTTGATTGTTCAGCCTTAGAAGATTGAAAAATCAAAACAACAAAAACTCATTTTTTACCAAGGAGTAAATCTAAAAGCCGCGGTCATCGAGCGAAGTCGAAATGTAGCGAATGAATGTGTCTAACCGAGAGTGAAGCAAACAGTCTAAAAGTAAGCGCAGCTTACGTATCTAAAAACTCCAACATCAACTCCAAAACTTTTGGAGAAAACGTTTGCTCAATCACTCCGTATTCTTGAGGCAATCCTGTTTTGCATTCTTGAAAAAGGTGGTTTACCCCTTCTATTTCGATTGATTTTACTTGCTCATTGCCGTTTGATTTTAGAATTTCTTCAATCAATTTTAAATTTTCTTTTGGAGGAACTTGCAAATCTTTGCTTCCATTTAAAGCTAGAACACGACAATCGACGTTTTTTAAAGCCGTTGCAGGGTCAAAACGAATAAAATCAAACAACCAGTGATAGTTTAGTTGCTTTGCTATTCCTGCAATCATTTCATCTGTCAATTGATTCTCAAAAACTTCAGAAAAATGCTTTTTTAGCTTCTTTTCTGTTTTGGAAGAATATTCTTTTGCCTCCAAAATTATTTCATAAGCTGGAGCAATGTTCTGCTGACCTGATTCTACCGCTTCCTCACTCATTCCCATTTGTTGCTCTATTTTTTTCTTTTGCAACAACATCAATTGGTCGCCACGCATTCCTGTTCCTGCAAGTAGAATAATAAAATCCAATGCCTTATCTTCACTGGCAATGATTCGCGCAACGACTCCGCCCAAACTATGACCAATCAGACCAATCTTACTTGTATCAACCTCATTTCGTGTTCTTAAATAAGTCAAAGCTGCTTTGGTGTCCTCCACAAAATCATTCAACGATGCCAAGCTGTAATCGCCTTCCGATTCTCCCTTTCCTCTGTCATCTACACGCAAAACGGCAACTCCATTCTTGGTCAGAAAATCAGCGATGACTAAAAATGGTTTGTGTAATAACAGTTCAGAATTTCTGTCTTGCGCACCACTACCACTGATTAAAACAACGGCAGGGAAGTTCGTTCCTTCAGAAGGATAAGTCAATGTTCCTGCTAATTTAATTCCGTCATTGTTGTTTTTAAATTCAACATCTTCTGATTGATAAGAAAAGGGAGGTTTAGGTTCTTGCGGGCGATTTTGCGCAAAAGAAGCCACTGCGAAGAAGAATAATAGGCAAATGATTACGATTTTCATATTCTAAAGTAATCAAAATAATTCGTTTTTCATTCTTCTAAACTCTTCACTGCAATTTGCCTCAACAAATACTTGCTCATTTGAAACGGGGTGAACAAAATGTAATTCTTTGGCGTGTAACAGCATTGTACTCATTTGAAAGCGTTCTAAAAAAAGTTTGTTCTGCTTGTTGCAACCGTGTGGTCGATCACCAATAATCGGATGTCGTAAATGTGCCAAATGTTTCCTTATTTGATGAAAACGACCTGTTTCTGGAGTGATTTCAAGCAGAGAATAGCGCGAAGTTGGAAATTTGCCCGACGGAAAATTGCATTCTGTTCTTTGCAAAGTTGTAAAACGTGTGATGGCATCTTGCGTTTTACCGTCTTCATTTGTGAGTGAATAATCAATGGTGAGTTCATCTTCTGTATAACCTCTCACGATGGCAAGGTATTTTTTCCGCACCTCTTTGTTCATGAATTGTTTTTGGAGAATACTATTGATTTCTGCAGAAAGAGCAAACAATAAAACACCGCTTGTTTTTCTATCCAGTCGGTGCGCAGGAAAAACTTTCATTTCTATTTGGTCTCGAAGAAGTTGAACGGCAAACTCATCCGCATCGTTGGCAATTTTGGTTCGATGCACTAACAATCCGTGCGGTTTATTTATCGCAACGACAAATTCGTCTTGGTAAAGGATTTCGAGCATTTATTTTTTTCTGATGAGCATTAAACCGTCTCTAATTGGTAATAAAACCTCTTGCACACGCTCGTCTTGGTGCACCAAATTATTGAGTTCTATTAATGTTTGCGTATCAATGTCATCCTTTGCGACCTCCTGTATCACCTTGCCAGACCACAACACGTTGTCCACTATGATATATCCTCCAGAGACAACCTTATCAATGATCAAGTTGTAATAGTTGACATAATTGCCTTTATCTGCATCGATAAAAACGAGGTCAAATTCTTCATGAATTGTCGGGATAATTCCCAGTGCATCACCAATAATACAATGAATTTGATCTTTGCAACCTGCTTTTTCGACGTATTCATTGACAAGGTCTTCCAATTCTTCGTTTTTGTCAATGGTTGTGATTTTTCCATTCTCTGCCAAGCCTTCTGCAAAGCAAAGGGCAGAATAACCGGTGTATGTTCCTATTTCGAGAACGTTTTTAGGCTGTATCATGTGAGAAAGCATGCTCAAAACACGCCCTTGAAAATGACCACTCAACATTCTTGGCCGCAGCACATTGATATGCGTTTCACGATTGAGTTGGTTGAGAATCTCGGGTTCATTCTCTGTGTGAGAGCACACATATTCGTCTAATTCTTGCGAGATAAATTCCATAGTCACAGATTTTATACAAAGATGATTAAATTCTTGCAAACAAAAAATCGCCCCGACAATTCGAGGCGATTTAATTAATTATAAGGTACTTGAGTTACTTCACAACCACTCTTTTCACAGAGAAATCAGTTGCTGATCGAACTTTCACCATGTAAACTCCACTTGGTAAATCGCTCACATCAAAACTCATTGTTAATCCTTTGTTTGATTGAGACTCAATTTTCTTTCCATCAGCAGAGAATAAAGTAACTACCCTGTCTTTTTCATTCTCAAAAGTGATTGCCAATTTATCCGTTGCTGGATTTGGAAAAACAGAGAATTCTTCTTTCGTTAGACCATTAATTCCAGCCGTACTAGCCGTACCTGGGATTGCACTTTGATATCTCAAAATTGTTTGTGTTCCGCCGCCAGCATCATCAGTTGTCGTACCGTAAATAACAATTGGATCTTGTGTTTCTTCATCGAACCAAACATAAAAATCATCAGCTACGTTCACTGTAAGAGCAGGTGCGCCAGAAAACCATAAAATAATTTGAAAATTCTCTAAAACATGCACTCTAATTACTGAATCAAAAATTTCAGGTTGTCCACCAAAAATCAGTGGAGGAAGACTTAAAAAACCGTATGCATCTGGATTAACGGAATAACTCCCGTTTGCAATTGTTGTTGAATCTTCTCCCGAACCAAAAGGTCCCATTGTCCCTGTATATGAAGGAACATTTTGAACAATACCTGGTGTTATTGGAAAAGAGTACCTCGTCCACGCATTATCATAATAGAGTGATGGTTGCGTTGGTGAAGAATAACCCCATCGACTAACAGTTGACGCTGTGTTTTCAAAATATTCGTAACCAGCTGCTGCAGAATTTCCCATTGCAATCGTTGCTTGTGGATAATTCGCTGTTTCTGGTGTAGTTGTTGGGTCAACATACCAAAAACTAACTGGACCTGTAGGTGTCAATCCTGAGTAGTCCCAAACTTTATCGTTAACCGGACCAGTACCAGCTATGTCAAAAGCAAAAGTGCTTGCGTCCGAATAAAAGATGGTGTCACCAAAAGCTGGCATTTGATTTGCCGCAGTTATCATTGGTAATTGAGAGAAACTAAATGTTGATATTAGTAAACTCATTAAAGTAATTGTTCTTTTCATAGTAATAGTTTTGTTTATAATCCTCTAATTTACGAAAAAGAAAATTACCGAACATCATAATGTCCAATAAGTTTATCATTGTCATCAAAATATTAAGTATTTTGTGCTCACAACATTCTAAAGCGTCCTTATGAAAACCAAGTCATTATTTGCCATTGCACTCCTTGTATTAACGAATTGTACAACCACTGAAGATGAAATTATGATAAAAGCACCCCAAGCAAAACAAATTGAAGAAAAAATCACTACCCACGGAGACACGCGAGTTGATAATTACTTTTGGATGCGACTTTCTGACGAACAAAAGAATGCGGAAACTCCAGATGCTCAAACGCAAGATGTTTTAGACTATTTGAATGCTGAAAACGACTATTTGGAGGCTAAAATGAAGCATACTGAAGGTTTTCAAGAAGAATTATTCGAAGAAATCACTTCTCGAATTAAGCAGGATGACGAATCTGTTCCTGTTTTTAAAAATGGATACCTTTACTATTCTCGTTTCGAGAAAGGACAGGATTACGGTCTGAATTGCAGAAAGAAAGGCGACGAAAATGGTGAGGAAGAAATCATTCTAAATCAACCTGAAATGGCAAAAGACGAGTCTTATTTCGCACTCGGAGGAATGAGCGTCAGTCCTGATAATAAATTAATGGCATTCTCTACAGACCTTATTTCTAGAAGAGAATACACGATTTATATTAAAAGCATAGCCGACGATCAATTATACTCCGATAAAATAGAGCAAACAACAGGTGGAATTACGTGGGCGAATGACAATAAAACGATTTTCTACACGAAGAAAGATCCTGTAACATTAAGGTCCAACCAAATTTATCGTCACACACTTGGAACCAATCAATCGGATGATGTTTTGGTCTTTGAAGAAAAGGATGAAACCTTTGGTTGTGCTGTTTTTAAAACAAAATCGAATAAATATTTAATGATTCAATCTTGGCAAACACTTTCTTCAGAGGTTCAATTCTTAGATGCTGACAATCCTACTGGAGAATGGAAAACAATTCTGCCTAGAGAAGAAAATCATGAATATTCTGCCAATCATTTTGGAGATGATTTCTACATTAAAACCAATGACGGAGCAAAGAATTTCAAGCTTGTTAAAACACCCGTTTCTGCAACCAGCAAAGAAAATTGGACAGAAGTTATTGCACACAGAGAAGATGTTCTTTTGGAAAGCATTGATATTTTCAAGAATCATCTCGTTATCAGTGAAAGAAAGAGTGGTCTTATGGGCATCAGAATCATAAAATGGGATGATAATCCAGAGCATTACATAGAATTCAACGACCCTGCTTACATGGCTTACACGAGTTCTAATCCAGAATTTGACACAGACATTTTAAGATACGGTTACACTTCATTAACGACGCCAAATTCTACTTTTGATTACAATATGAACTCGAAAGAGCAAGAATTGATGAAGCAAAGTGAGGTGATGGATGACACTTTTAAGCCTGAAAATTATTCTTCGGAAAGAGTTTATGTCACGGCAAGAGATGGAGCAAAAGTGCCTGTTTCTATTGTCTATCACAAGGATACGAAGTTAGACGGAACTGCTCCTCTCCTTCTGTATGGATACGGTTCTTATGGCGCAAGCATGGATCCTTACTTTAGTTCTGTACGGTTAAGTTTGCTCAACCGAGGTTTCGTTTATGCAATTGCGCATATCCGTGGAGGTCAAGAAATGGGGCGTCAATGGTACGAAGACGGGAAGTTGCTCAAGAAAATGAACACGTTCAATGATTTCATTGATTGTGGTAAAGAAATGATAGCGAAAAACTATACTTCGCAAGGGCATTTGTATGCACAAGGAGGTTCTGCTGGAGGTTTACTCATGGGAGCAATCATTAACATGGAACCTAACTTGTGGAATGGTGTCATTGCAGGCGTTCCTTTCGTAGATGTTGTTTCTACAATGTTAGACGAATCGATTCCATTAACAACTGGAGAATTTGATGAGTGGGGAAATCCAAAAGAGGAAGAATATTACCACTACATCAAATCGTATTCTCCGTATGATAACATCGAGAAGAAAGACTATCCTAATTTGTTAATCACAACAGGTTACTGGGACAGCCAAGTTCAATATTGGGAACCTGCAAAATGGATTGCTAAGTTGAGGGCATATAAAACGAATGATAATCTACTAATGATGTCTTGTAACATGGATGTTGGTCATGGTGGAGCGTCTGGTCGTTTTGCGCGTTACAAAGAAGTTGCTTTGGAGTATGCGTTTTTGTTTGACTTGGAAGGGATTGAGGAATAAGAAAGAAGTTATTCTAGTTTCTTACAAAAGCTTAAACTTTCTCTGTTAGTCGGTTTCTCTGTTTAATATTTATCTGTTTTAACAGGATAACAGACGAACCGAATAACTGATAAATGTAAAAGTAGAGACTACGCTTCGAATACAAAAATCTTGTTCAAAGTAGAAACCGAGTGGAACTTACCTTCATCAATTCAGTCTTTCCCCAATTTATGCAACATTTTTGCATGTTTCACCAACGCGCCTATGAAAGTGGGTTCAGAATGATAAGGAACATTAAATTCTTTAGCTGTTTCTTCGACTATTTTAGAAATTCCTCTGTGATGCACATGGCTCATAGTTGGGAATAAATGATGTTCTATTTGATAATTCAAACCGCCAACATACCATGACAAAACTCTATTAGACGCAGCAAAATCAGCTGTTGTCTCCATTTGATGCAATGCCCAATCTCCTTTTAGCTTATTTTCTTTGTCTGGCAATGGAAAATCTGAACTTGGAACACAGTGTGCAGGTTGAAATACAATTGCAAGTATCAACCCTGCTAGAAAGTGCATGGCAAACCAACCTAAAATCACATGATACCAAGCAACGTCAATTAATACGATTGGTAAAACGATAAATACCAAGTGATAAATGATTTTCTCTATAATTAACTTAGGAAATTCTTTCTTGTAGGTTGTTCCTTGAGCCGCAAGCAAGCCTTTTTTGTCATAGCGGGACATTTGCAGAAAATCTTTAAACGTTGCCCATGAAAAGGTCATTAATCCGTACAAAAACCAAGCGTAGTAAACTTGGTACTTAAACATTGGTTTTACAGGTTGATGAGGAGAGAAACGCATCACTCCAGAAGGGTCAATGTCTTCGTCGTACCCATCAATATTTGTGTAAGAATGATGTAAAACGTTGTGTTGAATTTTCCAATTTAACGGGTGCCCTCCAGCGAGAAGAAGAACCCCATCCCCGATAAAGTCATTGACCCATCTTTTCTTTGACAAGGCTCCATGACAGGCATCGTGCATAATCCCTAGTCCGCAACCTGCTAATCCAACGCCCATCAATAACCAGAGACCGTAAAACACCAATAAACTTCCCGAAAAAGTATTGGTCAGCAAGAAAATAAAAGGCGCTAAATACAACAATGGAAGTGCGATGACTTTCATCCATATTCTATAATCTCCCGTTCTTGGAATCTTTTTTTCTTTGAAATACTGTGCTACTCTTTTCTTTACAGCGATTCCGAAATCTTTATCTTCTGAAGAAGAAACAAACTTTACTGTTTTTAAAATTGTACTGCTCATAGATACCCGTTTTATTTTATGCAAAAATAAGCCCAAAAAGGGTTTTAGAGTATGACATTTGTCATCATTTCTAATGATTTTGCGCGTATAACAACAAATTCTACCGTCTAAAAAATGTTGAATTAAACCTTTTCATACCTTAGCAGTCTAATAAGTAACACTAAAATAAACCAACATGAAAAAAATCGCACTAGTAGTTGGATTGCTTGCATTCTGCAACAGTTCATTTTCACAAGAAAGCAGTATTACGAAAGATGGAGAAAACCTTGATCTCTATGCTGCGTTAGAATTATTTAAAGATTCGAAATCGGTAGAAGACTTCGAATTACAACTTAACTCAGAAAAAAGTGAAGTCAACAACTTAGACTTAAACAAAGATGGCTTTGTTGATTACATCAGAGTCATTGATTATACCGATGGTGATGTGCATACATTGACCTTACAAGTGCCGTTAGCAGATGAAGAGGCTCAAGACATTGCTGTCATCGAACTGGATAAAGATGGTGAAACAACAACAGCTCAAATCGTCGGAGACGAAGACTTATATGGCAAGGATTTCATCGTTGAACCTGCGACAGATGATAAAGAAACGGCATCAAATGTTAGCAGCTGGGCCGTTGTTAAACACATTTATGCACCGACATATGTTGTTTGGGTATCACCTTGGAGGTATAACAGGCATCCTAAAGTATATCGTCGTTGGAGTCCTGTTACTCGTGTTATATACGTTGGAAGAACGAAAAAGCATCACGGCAGATATAGAAGAGTGAACCATCATCGTTCTGTAAGAGCGCAGACACATTATAGAAAACATAGGAAGCATAGAGTTGTCGTAGTTCACAAGCCTGTTAATCATGGGCACAAAAAAGTGCATCATAAGAAGAAAAAAACTAAAGTTGTAGTTGTGCATAAAAAAGGACACAAAAAGGGTCATAAGAAAGGCCATCATTAGAAATGATATTTACTTATTCATCGGGTGGCTTTGGATCATCCGATGAGTAGTAAATTTATAGCAATTCAAAATATTCAGTAAATGATTCGCAATTAGAAATTAGCGGTTCGTAATCTTTAGGAAATTCTTCTTTTAGCTGTGAGTAATACTTATTAGTTTTAAATATATATCCTTCATATCCATTTCTATATTCCTCATAAGTACTCCAATCATTTTCATAGGTCTGATATAACCTATACTTTTCACAACGACCAGCCATTCTCAAACACAAAGCTTTGACCTTATCATTTTCAGACATGTTGTATGCTTTTAAATAGTACGCCTTAGCACGACTGTTAATAAAGTAATCGTCCTTATTACTAGAATTGTAGTATGAATTAGCTGTCCACCAAAAATTTTGCATCATCCAAGAATTACCATAATAAGACATGTTTAAATAGCAATTTGCCACCAAGTAAGATGCTTTAACTGCCCTTTGTCCCGAGCCATTATCAGCTACTTTCTTCAGCTGAATTAATTTATCAAGAATTTCCATTTTTGAATATACAATAGTGTCTCCCTTACTCTTTTTATGCTCGGTATATAAATCTGTATAAAATGGATTAGCATCTAAATACTGAATATACTCTCTTGAGACCCATATACTATCTGGTACTCTCTTAAAGATAATTTGTGCTTTTTCTAAGCTATCAATTCTTAAGTATTTGGTTCCTAATAAGTCTAATAGAACTCCTAAGTCTTGCTGCACATACCTGAATATCCAATTCTCTTTCGCAGAATGACTCTCAATTTTGGAAACCAAATTAACAATCTCTTCAGTGTTGTACTGGTCGTCAAGGTAAGAGAAATAACCTGTGTAAAAACCCCAATAATTTCTCGGTTTAATATTTCGTTGTCCTTTCCATGATATTGTTCCACTGTTATACGAATCAATTCTATTTATATGGCTAAATAACGTAGCTGCTAATGTCATATTATTTTTATTCTCGAACTCTCTAGCCAAAGCAAAAATAAAATTATGTATCTCTTCCCCATCCTTCATAATCAATGACTGATTTTGCTGTAGTAGATCAACATCATCTACAACATCTTGACGAACTATACATAAAAGTTGAATCTCACTAACAAGGATGCTTATATACTCGTTCACTGCTGAAATATTATCAGCTATTGATTTCGCAACAGTAATTTCCCCACCTATGAAATAAAAATAGGATTGCATTGCTTGAAGTAAGTCAGTGTTATTCATAAACTTAACTGTTCCCAACCAATCGGCGAACTCCAACGCTCTCTCTTTATCCTCATTAATTCGTTGTATCATTAGCTGTTCATAGTCTTCTCCAAAATAATTCGTTGAAAGCGAGGGAGGGAATTTATTATAACGAGGTGTTAATACCCAATCTTCGAATTTGTTGATTTCTCGGATTAACAAGAATGGTATGAACCTAGAATTTGGATTTAACTCCTGTATTTGTTTGATTTCAGGCAATGCAAAATTTAACTTTCTCAGGGCATACATCAAATAAATATTGGCTTTTTCATTCTTGCTATTTGCATGGATTAAGGTTTCTGAAATTGAAATTTTTTGATCGAAATATTGTTGGATTGGCACTCTTTTTGAAGGACATTTTTCAAAAAGTTGTGCTAATTTATAGTTCCTCTTAGAAGAATTATCATCAGAAATGGCTACGAAATAAGCCGACCAATAATCGAGTATTGTACTATTTTCAACAGTTATATCAAAATGATTATCAAACAAGCGACGCATTCGGGCTATGTCGTTGTGATAGTATGAAAGTCTTAATGCTAGAAAATAATACCGCTTTTGAATCGATAAGTCTTTCTCTTTTTCACCTAGACGAAGAGCTTTTTTAATTTTTTTGGCTCTGGTTCTATCCAAAAAATCACTTCCCCTCTCCCAAGGGTCGAAATCAGAAGAATTATAACTCGAACAAGACTTCGCAAACTCTATGTACCTAATTGCATTTTTTTTTCCTACTGAATTCAAATAGGTCAACATTTCAGAATTACTATATTCTGAAAATTCTGAAAGACTCAATTCATACAGAGTTTTAGAAATCGATGTTTTTTGCACTATCCCATCACAGTATTCATACCATAATTCAACATTTAAGTCTGTTGATTCAAAATTATCAGAAGAAGAATTGTATCTGGATGATGAATAATAAAATGGGAACATCTCCGCATCATCAAAATCGAAAGAATTAATCAATGAAAACCTCAATCCGTCTCCAAAAGGATACCACGGTCCACAAGCATAAACAATATTAGCATTAATTGCTAAAAGTAGAGAACACAGAATTAATTTTTTCATAGGAATTTTCTTTTATTAACTTCTCATCTAACTGAAAAAACATAACACACATTTCTTCTTGTAATTTTACGTTTTGAAGTAATATTTTTGCAGCAGTCACTAACGATTCTTGACTTACCGATTCAATTTTTAATCTGTCCCCTTTTCTTAAATACACATCTTCGATAACTGTATCTCTTTCTACTCGGCTCCATAAAGGAGATATTTTTGTTGTGAAATTCTCAACACCATCAATTAATCCATATATTTTCCCTTTAAAACGGTCATTATCATAACAGAGGTTCCACAAATAAAGAGGTAAAGCAATATCGACTGGTATGGGGTACTCTTTTTCTGGCAAAATATATTTCTCCAATTCGCTAATTTCCAAAATCGAATTCGCATCTTTACTATTTACAGGGTTTAACAAGTTATAACACATCAATGTTACCTTATCGCATGGAGGAACTCCTAATTTTTCTTCAAATTTATAGGGGTACAATCTTAATGTGCAACTTAGTGTTTTCTTCCATTGCTTTTTAAACTTTCTCAGAAAATAAAAATACTTGTCTTTTGAAGTCTCTGTCCAGTCACAATCAAACTGTATCTCTTTCAATGGAATACCATTCTCAGAGTAATATGAGTTCTTCGTCCTTCTATTAATTAGATGCAATATATTGCTCACTAGCTCGTCTAATTCACTGTTTGAAGCGGACAAAAAAACATTGTTTCTGATATATATACACGGAATTAATTGAATGCTACTATCCAAAAAATAAAAACTCAAAGAGCTTTTCGCGTATGGCATGATACCAGCCTCACTGTCATAATTAACTTCAAATAACTTAACATATAGCCTATTTATAGACAGTGAGTCAATTAGTTTTTTTTCGTTACTTTCTAAGGAGTTAGAGTTATTTTTCCAATAATAAAATCCTTTGTTTACAACCGTGATTTTGGATGAATCACCACAGCTTAAGACTCCAAATAAAAATATTGCAACTAAAAATAATTGTTTCATCAACCCATGCTAAATTAAGACTATTAATATAGTAATACTTAACGGAATTTCACAGCAATCTGCTCTTAAAATAAACCCTCCGTATCAAACCATCAGACAACCCCACCTTTGGAACGATCATTTCTTCCAATTTTGCAGCTTTCATTGCGCGTAGGTAAATTTCTCCGCCCGCAACAATCACATCTGCCCTGTCTGGTTTTAAATCGAGTTGATTGATGAGTTCTTCTTGCGAAAATTGTGCGAGGTAGTTCACTTTTTCTTTCAGTATCTTTCTTTCAAGCACTTCCCAATCTGAAAGTCCACACAATTTGTAAATCTTATTGATATTGCCTCCTGTGCCAACAGCAAAGTCTGGTTTTTCTGATTTGATATTCTTTTTGATCCACTTTTCCATTCTGCCCCACTCTTCCTCGTCTTGAATTCCCTCTTTTATTCTAACAGTACCGAGGTTGAATGATTTCCACTTCTCACGAACACCATTCTCAAAGAGGTTAATTTCCGTACTACCTCCACCGACATCAATAAAAACATAGGACTTGTTATTCTCTATTTTTCCCGTGTTGAAAATGCTTTCGTAAAGAATTTCAGCTTCCTCATCCCCTGGAATGATGCGAACATTGATTCCCGTTTCTTTTTTTATTTGCTCAATGATTTCATTTCCATTCCTTGCCTCTCGCATTGCAGAAGTTGCGGCAGCTAAATATTCTTCCACACCAAAAACTTGACATAAATGATTGAAAGAATGAGCAATGTGCAGAATTTTATCTGATTTTATTTTAGAAATTTCGCCGGTCAAAAAAGCATCTTCTCCGAGACGAACAGGAAGTCGTATCAAGGATAGTTTCTTGAAAACAGGTCCTTTTGGAGTCTCAAACACCTGTTCAAACAACATCCGAATCGCATTCGAACCAATATCTATAGAAGCTAAAATTTTCATTTTAAAACGTAAGAATGATAGAGTAAAGAAAAGGAATTGAATGGGATTGACAATGAAAAGATAAACTTATTTTTCGAAATTTGTTTTACTCATTTCCACTTTTTTTTGCCTTAGCAGAAAGAAAAGTTCCAAAAAAAAACTGCATTGCGCTGAGATTTCTCCACTCACTCAATCTTTATCAATATTAAGTTAATGCGTCTGAGCTCCTTTGTCGCTAGCCTTTTAACTAAAAATATTGATTTTGATTTCGTTTTTTTCAAAATCAAGGCGCTGGATCTCGCTGCGAAGCATCAATTACACATTGTGACACGTCCTGATAAAAAGTAGACACAAAACAATGTGTTATGAATAAAGTAAAAACAATTCGTTATAGCGAAGCCTTTAAATTAGAAGTCGTAAAAGATTATGAAGAAAGCCAACTGACTCGATCAGAAGTAAGTGAAAAATATGGTATTAAAGGAGGCGCAACACTTTCTTGTTGGCTACGTAAGTATGGTAAGAAATCAAGTTTAAATAAAATCATACGCGTGGAAAAGCCAGAAGAAAGAAATCAACTTAAATCACTTCAATTAGAGAATGATAAGTTAAAAAAAGCCCTAGCGGACTCTTATATTAAACAGATTACCTCTGAGAGTTTTTTAGAGGCGGCTAGTGAACTTATGGGGTTGACGGTTGAAGAATTAAAAAAAAAGTTTGGAGAGAAATCGTAATGAAAAGTAAACAAAAAGGACTGAGTGTTAAACGTTGCTGTTCAGAATTGGGTTATGCCCGCTCTTCATATTATAAAGCGTTAAAATCTAGTAAAGTAAAAAAAGATAATCATTCATTGATTCTACGAAAAGTGTATAAAATAAGAAATGAAATGCCAAAAATAGGGACACGTAAGATACATTATTTGTTACGCAAAGAGTTACTAAGCAATGGTACTGTTAGTTTAGGTAGAGATCGCTTATTTGATTTGTTGAGACAGAATAACATGCTCATCATACGTAAAAGGAAATATGCTATTACTACAGATAGTAATCATCCTTTTAAAAAATACAGTAACCTAATAAAAACAGAGCGAATTAGTCGTGTTAATCAGGTGTGGGTTAGTGACATTACTTATGTAAAATTGGCGAATGATTTTTGTTATGTTTCTTTGATTACAGACCTTTATAGCCGAAAAATTATTGGCTATCATGTGTGTAACACTTTAGAGTTGTCAGGACCACTAAGAGCACTTAAGAATGCTTTAAAACAAGGTTCTCCAGAGATCCATCATTCAGATAGAGGAAGTCAATATTGCTCATATAGGTACACGGGATTATTAAAAAAGCATAAAACAAAAATTAGTATGACTGAGAATGGAAATTGCTATGAAAATGCGGTTGCTGAAAGAATAAACGGAATATTAAAAGGAGAATATAATTTAAGTAGTAAATTTGAAACAATAAAACAAGTAAGAATAGTACTAAAACAAGCAGTCCTAAGTTACAATAACAAGAGACCTCACTGGGCATTAAACTTTAAAGTTCCAAGTCAAGTCTATAAAGCTGCTTAAGGAAAATTAATCTGTCTACTTATACCAGGACATAACA
>NVXU02000040.1 GCA_002734065.2 Fluviicola sp. | reverse complement strand
ACCAAATCTAAAATTGTTGCTTCAGGCTTTTTAGACCAAAACGGACACGCATCATTTAATTTAAAAATGAAAGGCAACCGAAAATATGTCTTAGGAGTAAGTCAACCCGACAATATTTGTTACGGAGGACTAAAACAATATTATTTGGAATCTCAGAAAAATAATGTAGTGAATTTTACATATGCCCCTTGTGCTTTTTCAAAATTAATTATAAATAATACCAGCTGTTTTGATTCAAACGATAAACTGGTATTATTTCAATCGGATGATTTAGAAAATATTAACAATAATGTCGGTTGGAATCATAATGGCTGTGTTTATTGGGAAACAAGTGGCGGAACCGATGGTGACCCCATTGGTTATTCATCAATTAATTACGGTAATGTATATTATAGATGGGTAGTCACAAAAAATAATATAACAACAACTTATTACGATACCGTCTATTATCCAGTGGGTAATTTTACAACTTATCAGATAAACTACTAATGAAAAATACACTCTACATTTTAACTCTTTGCTTTTCCTTGCTAATCATAGCAACATCTTGCAAAAAAGAAGAAAACAAAACAGACCCTTCAACTTCTTCATCCACATCTGGAACCTCCAACTATTGTTATGCTAATCAAGGGAAATTTGAAATTGATATTAACGGAGAAAATTTCATAATGACACCTGACTCTAACACCAATTTCACTATTCTATACAATTGGTTCGGATTGCAGGAAAGTAATTTTGTAATTAGTTCCAATGATCAAAATAATAATTCAATGTCGGTAGAAACGGCATTACCAGGCACGCTTAATGTCGGTTCAACAACATACGACGCAGCATCTTTAAGTCCTACTTTTTTTACTATATATGTAGATACTTTCGTTATGTACGTTTCGACGGTTACTTTTGATGTCACATCCAGTAATTTGGACCTTACAGATGGTATTTACAAACCTGTATCAGCAACTTTTACAGGCGTAGCGCATTCTTATCCTTGGATTAATGGACAACCTCCTGTTGATACCGTTAACATTAGCGGTACTTTCTGCCTTAATGGAGTTGTTATACCGTAAATTATATGCCTTCAGCGATGACCGCCTCACTGTTCGACAGTTCGACTGATATGGTTTGTAGGTTGGAGTTGTTAAGAGTAGTCGTTTTGATTGCATTTTCGAAAGTTCTAACAGCATAGCGAATCCAAAGCTCTAAAACTCCAAAGCTCTCTTTTCAACACAACCAAAACCAATAACTTTTCGTCTTTATACTACGTATAGAATATTTACGTTATTAATACAATGCTTTACAGATACATTTTACTTCTTGGAATCTTGCTTTCCTCATTTTTGAGCTATGCTTCGCACGTTATTGGTGGTGAAATCACTTGGACGTGCCAAGGGGGCGATTACGTCTTTCAATTGGTTGTTTACAGAGACTGCAATGGAGCACTCTTGGCAAATGCAGCTGTGGATATCGAAATTTGGGGGCATCCTACACTTTCTTTGATCAATTTACCATTTGTTTCTTCCACAGACGTTTCGCCGACATGCACACAAGTGGCAGGTGGACCAAGTCCTTTGCTTTGTGGTGCAGGACAAAGCTCTGGCAACGGACCCGGAGCCATTGAGAAACTCATTTTTCGCAGTGCACCAATAACATTGAGCGGAACTCCTCCGCCAACAGGTTGGATATTCACCTTCCAAAATTTTTCTCGAAGTGGAGCTATTACAAATTTAATTGACCCTTCTAGCAAAGGAATTACCCTTATTTCAAAAATGTTTGCCGTTCCTGGAGCAGCAACGGGTTGTGTTGACTATTCTCCGCAATTCTTGCAAGAACCTTATTTTATTAGTTGTGCTGGAGATCCTTACGAATACAACATGAATGCTGTCGATTCAGATTTGGATTCTTTGGCTATTTCTTTTGGCATTCCTTACGATCATTTTCCGAATCTAGCGTATGTAGAAGGCGTAACTCCTGCTCCACTCGCTTTTGTTCCAGGATTTAGTTACACTTCCCCTACTCCCGATGCTACTTTTAACGCTGGAAACATCGCCGCAAACGTAGATCCAAGTTCTGGAAACATCACTTTATTGTCTAACACCGTCGGCAATTACAACGTAAAAATTGTTGCGCAGTCCTTTAGAAATGGTGTGCTCATTGCAGAAGTTTCCCGAGAAATGTTGATACTTATTTACAACTGCTCAGGAACGAATACGAAACCTGCAATTGTGGGTCCTTTTGGCGGTTTATTTGAAACAACCGTCGTCGCAGGAACGGCTGTCAACTTTAATTTAACTTCTACAGATGTAGAATTGTTGCAAGACGGTTCTCCCCAGAATAACATCCTCTCGGCAACGGGTCCAATGTTCGGAACGAATTTCACAAGCAACGCTGGATGCGCCATTGCACCTTGCGCAACGCTCGACGCAACACCTTTAATCACGATGTCGCAAGGCGTAACAACGACCTTCGATTGGCAGACAGATTGCGACCATTTAGTCAATCCGTTTGGCTTTATTGCAGCATCCGTCCCTTATCATTTTGTGTTCAAAATTCAAGACGATTATTGTCCAGTGCCTAAGGTCAGTTACGCGACAATTACCATCAACGTCACCAATCCTGGCATTGTTCCTGCTCCTGTTATTGACTGCATTCAGTCCAACGTGGCGGGCGATGTGACTATTAATTGGAGTCCTGTTGTTGATCCTTTGGGAACTTTCAATTCTTACCAAGTTCACTCTGTGCAGAATGGATTATTGGCAACGATTAACAACATCAACACAACGACCTTTACAGAACTTGCAGTCGGTGCGCAGAATGATTACTTTTTAGTGACTGCTTCTGCTTGCAACGGAAATACCCTTCGTTATTCTGACACAATTTCCAATATTTTTCTCAACCTCAACAATCCCGGAAACGGAACCGCTTTTCTGCAATGGAACGATCCAATTCATCCTGTGTTGCCATCCATGAATGCGTATATGCACATTTACAGAGAATATCCGGCTGGAACATGGACTTTATACGACAGTGTACCTTATGGAACGCATTTTTACCGTGATACGATTACTATTTGTAGTGTTTTCTTGAATTACCAAATTGTATTGCCGAACCAACCTTGTGATTATACATCTAACATTGCTGGTGATGATTTTACCGACCAAATTGCACCAAGTATTCCTATTCTTGACATTGTAACCATAGATACAACCAATAATCAAGTGACCATAACATGGAATCAGAATTCGAGTCCTGATACTTACGGCTACATAATTTATGTTGAAGATGCGAACGGCGCTATCGTTCCATTAAGTCAGGTTTTTGGCATTGGAACGACTTCTTACACCTACAGTCCAAACGTCAATTTAGGTCCTCTCACTTATTCTGTTGCCGCTTTTGATTCTTGCTTTACGACCAGTGTCCCGCCAACTTATCAGACTTCTGCAAAGGGAGAATTGCACAGCACCTCCTTTCTATCAACAACCTTGGATGTTTGTACGCAGCAAGTCAACTTATCTTGGACTTCTTACGTCGGTTGGAATGCAGTTGATCGCTATGAAATTCTTGCTAAAACCGCAACTTCCACTTGGGTCAATTATGGAAACGTAACGGGCAACAACTTTGTTATTGATGTCGTTGGTGGAGAAACCTACACCTTTGTTATTCGCGTTATTTCTGACGATGGGAGAATTTCTTATTCCAATTTGACGAGCTTATTTATTTCTTCTCCCAGAACGCCCAACTTCAACTATTTGCAAGTGGCAACAGTTGTTGGCGAAGATGTCGTGTTGAGGCATTACATTGATGCAACGGCAAATATTTCTCAAATTGCCATTCAGAGAAAAACGACGGGAAATTTTGAAGAAATCACAAGAATAGGAATCACAGGCAACTCCGTAAGCTATACGGACACTGATGTAGATGTAAACGCAAGTTCTTACACCTACCGCGTACAGTACATTGATAGTTGCGGTTTATTGGGTGGTTTTTCCAACGAAGCACAAACCATTTTATTGGACATTGATTACGACGATGTGCTTAAAATCAATTATTTGAATTGGAATCCTTATCAGCAATTTTTCGGCTCCATTCTCCAATACGATTTGTACAGAGGCTTTGACAGTATCTTTACTGGTGGAGCAATGGCCAGTTTTACATCTGGAGAATTAAGTTTTACCGATGATGTCAGCAACGTTATTTCGAAAGGTAAACTTTGCTACTATGTGGAAGCAATCGAGTCGATGAATGTCTATAATTTTTCGGAAATCAGTCGTTCAAACATTCGTTGCATGACTTTGCCGCCAATCATTTACATTCCAAATGCCTTCACTCCCGATGGGGAGAACCCTGTTTTTATGCCTATTCTTTCAGATTTTGATCCTACCGATTACGACTTCACCATTTTTGATCGTTGGGGACAGGTAATTTTCAAAACCAATTCCGCAGACGAAGGTTGGGATGGCAGAACAATTCTCTCTGGAAAAATGGCCGCAACAGGAATGTACGTTTACATGATCGTTTTGCACGACGGCGACGGTGTGGAAGTTGTGAGACGAGGACATGTTTCTTTACTTCGTTAAGCATTGTTTTAATGTTTCAATGTTCTAATGATTTAAGACCCATTGTAGGTTAAACTCGTTAAAAAGTAAGTAATCATCGAAGCCTCTATTAAAACATTAGAACATTGAAACATTAAATCCTTGTAAAACCCTTACATTTACCCCGTGAATCGAATTCTCATCATTCAAACGGCCTTTTTAGGTGATGTTATTTTGGCAACTCCCCTTGTTTCAGAATTGCATCGTTTATTTCCAGAAGCGAAGATTGATTTTTTGCTAAAGAAAGGGAATGAATCTTTGTTGCAGAATAATCCAAAATTGAATGAGGTTATTATTTTTGACAAGTCCTCTGGAAAATGGAAGTCCATTCTTCGTTTAATCAAGCAATTTCGAAAGAATGAGTACGATTTGGTGATTAATTTACATCGTTTTGCCAGTTCTGGCATTATCGCAGGATTCTCCAAAGGAAAAAAGCGTTATGGCTTCAAAAAGAATCCTTTTTCGTTTTTATACACACAGAAGTTTGCACATAAAATTGGCGACGGAACACACGAAGTAGAACGGAATTTGTCTTTAATTCAGGAGTTCGGCGCGAAGAAATTGGTGCGTCCAGAATTGTTTCCTTCTGCAGAAGACAACTTGCACATTGAGAAATACATTGCAGAAGAATTTTACTGCTTGGCACCGGCATCCGTTTGGTTTACCAAGCAATTGCCAAAACACAAATGGGTCGAATTAACAGAATCAATCAATAATCACAGCCCCCTCTACTTGCTAGGTGCGTCAGGTGATTCAGCGTTTTGCAAAGAAATTATAGCAGATTCCAAGAACAAAAATGTTCACTCACTTTGTGGAGAATTAACCCTGTTGCAATCGGCAGCGTTGATGCAAAAAGCGACACGAAATTTCGTGAATGATTCCGGTCCTTTGCATTTGGCATCGGCTGTGAATGCGAATGTTACTGCCTTTTTCTGTTCCACAATTCCCGATTTTGGCTTTGGTCCATTATCGGAGAATTCTGACGTCAAAGAAGTACAAGATTTAGACTGTCGCCCATGCGGATTGCACGGGCATCAATCTTGTCCAAAAGGTCATTTTAAGTGTGGGGAAATTACTTTTTAACCCTCAATTCCATCACAAAATCTTCCATTAAAAATCCTTTTCCAATATCGATATCCTCTTCTTTTGTAATCTTAAAACCAAGGTACTGGTAGAATTCTGAAGCTTTATTGAACCTGTTCACATTGAGGTGAATGCTATGGCAATCCAAATCAAAAGCAACGTTCATTGCTTGATTAAAAAGTTCCCTTCCAAATCCTTTTCCTTGTTTTTCTGGCAAAACATATAACTTATGAATTCTCAAATAGTCCGCATCAGGAAAATTGGGTTCTAAACCGAGAAAACCGCATGCTTTGCCATTTTCCGTTAGTAAATAATAAAGAAAACCAGTTTTCACTTGCTCTTGAAGAGTGTTCACATCGTACATCCAATCGAGCATGTATTTAATTTGCTCTTCAGAAAGAATGTCTTTAAAAGTCGTTGGCCAAATTTGATGCGCCAATTGATTGACAATAAAAATTTCTTCGGAATGGATTTGCTTAACTTCAATCATAGCCCGAAGTTATGTCTTTTAAGAATTCGTTAAAATAATTAATCGTAATTTTATGAACAAACAATTAATAATAAACAATGGCAAATTATTTAAAATTCTTCTTTTTAAGTCTGGTTTTATTTTCAATCGCTTCTTGTGGCACATCGAATAATGTTCAGAGCAATCGACTTATTCAGAAAAGAAAGTACACGAAAGGTTACCGCTTAAACAAGTCTTCTTCTTTCAAAAAAGAACAAAAAAAAGAAGATTTGAGTGAGAGTTATGAGCAAGAAGATTTGCAAGCAAGCGAAAGTGCTCCAAAATATGTCAGCAGCAAGCAAGAGAAAGAAGTTTCACTTAAGAATCAAGAGCAAGCGTATGAAAGCGATAATAAAATTCCAAAAACGAAAGCGCAAAAATTGCTTGATTTGAAAAAGAAAGTGAAGAGCTTTTATGCTTTTAACGAAAAGGAGAAAGACGAACGAAAAAAAGAAGATGTTGAGGAGAAAAGTGTAGTAAACGAACCCGTTTCTAAGCAAGAAAACAGTGAAGATGACAATTCGAAATATTCGGCTAGTGCTATTGTAGGTTTTGTTCTTGCCATTTTGGCTGCGCTGTGTTTAATTACTTTTTTTCTTTCTTTCTTTTGGGTTTTGCCCATATCATCTTGGGTTATCATTCTGCTTTTAAGTATTTTCACCTTCCTATTTGGAATTGGAGCTGTCGTATTTAGCATTGTTGGACTAAAGAAAACAAGTAGAGGTCAACTGAAAGGCAAAGCATTTGCATTGACTGGACTGATTATGGGTGGGTCAATCCTAATTATTTCATTGTTCTCATTATTTATATTTCTTGTATTTTCTTTGCTTTTCTTCTAAAAAAACTGCAAGAAAAAAGAGCTGATTATTCATCAGCTCTTTTTTAAATTATTTACCTCCTATTTTCTTAGTTGTTGAAGGCTTCGGTGCCGGTTTTGGCCTTGGTGCTGGTCTTGGTGCTGGCCTTGGCGCTGGTTTCGGCCTTGGAGTCGGTCGAACTGTTGGCCTTGGTCTTGGCGTGGGCTTCGGGCGTGGCGTTGAAATCGTTCTTGGTTTCGGTGCACGCGTTGCCGGTCTTGGAGTTGATGGTTTCGGAGTTGAAACATCTCTCGCCTGACCTGCTGGCTTAGTTGATGTACCTGTTGTCGGTCTTGGTTGTGCTGTTCCCGTATTTTCAACTGGTTTTTTAACTTCCGTTGCTATCGACCTTGGATTTGGTTTTGGTGGGACCGGAGGATTAGGATTCACGTTTGGAGTCGGTCTTGTAATTGGTCGTAAAACCGTTCCGCGAGTTGGATCTTCAACTGTTGGCGGATTACTCGGCCCAATATTCAAATACGCATTGTCAAAAATACAACCATTGATATCGGCTCCTCTCACGCCTGCATTCTCGCAATTTCTTCTCGCTCTGTCACGTTGATTTTGAGATAAACTGTTCAAATCACGATAAATTCGAGGGTAAGAACGATCGGTATAATAGAATGTTGATGTTCCAATTCCATAGTCAAAAAGAGAAGTTGCCTGCGTTATTCTATGGAAATCTGCAAATTCTCTCGATAAAAATGCTTGACGTTCTCTTCTAAAATAGTCAGAATCTTGTCTTCCAAACCCTGCAATTGACGGTGCGCTTACTCCTCTAACATTAAAATCATCGTTTCTCACTCCATTTGCATTGCCTAATAAACCATGATAATCGTAAACTTCACAAGGTGAAACTTGCACAGAAACATTCATAAAATCTCTGCGCATTCCCACCGTTACAACTTCTCCAGAAGGAAAATGAACGGTGTAGCTCTTTCCTGATTTTCTGATAGTACCTCCATGTGGTAAAAAGTAGGTGCTCCCTTGAAGGTGCAAAGACAAGCCATTCAATCGAACAGGTGTAGAATAATCAGCATCTGGATAATCTTTGGCATAAATAGCGAGTCTATCTCCGCCTACATTCATTGCTACGGCAGAATTCAGTGAAAAATCATTTCTTTCAGGTCGTTGGCGCACTTGCACCTCCATATTTTGAGAAAGAGACTTCGTCATTACAAACTCTCCGACCGTTTGAAAAGAAAAACGTTCTCCGTCAAAAGAAACCAAGTGAGGATCGCCGTAAGAACGACCACTTCTGGACTGTGAGCTACAATTAGAAGCCCTTGAAAATCTTCTCACATTGTTCCATTGCGCTACATTTCTTTGATCTGGAGTCACCGAAGCGGCGTGTGAATTAACCGCTGCTCGTGTATTCGCAGGAACCATTTGCATCATCTGATTCGGCGTAAAGTTCTCCGGAAAAGGCCTGTCTGGAATGGGCTCGTTGAAAGACATTGCTTCAATACTTGTTGCCAACCAGTTCCCTCTGATTTGGTCCCAATTTTGCAATTCCGTTCTAATGGGTTCATAATTTTGCTGAAATGCTTCTCTGTCTTGAGCAATCGATATAGAAATGATTGTCAGAAGGAATGATGCTAGTAATAAGTAACTTTTTTTCATAGTAATGTTTTTTGTTAGTAGTGAGAATACAAAAAGGATGCCAGAGTTGGAGAATTGGAGTGTTAGAGTGTTGGAGTGTTAGAGTGTTGGAGTGTTGGTTTTCTAACGCTTCTAAGCTCCAACGCTCCATTAACTACCAGTTTTCCCAATCTTTCCACACAACCTCCAAATTTTGCTCTTTCAGCATTTTAGAAATCTCTTCTGTTGTGCGTTCGTCTGATATTTCAAATTGTTCGAGTGATTGTCGCTCAACAACATATCCTCCAGGGTTTGTTTTAGATTCCGCAGAAAGGGTTGTTGCTCCAAATTTCACAATATTGTTTCTAAAAACTTCACTTTCTCGGGTAGAAATAGACAGTTCTAAGTCTTCGTCGAGCATTCGGTAAGCGCAAATGAGTTGTACTAAATCTGCATCGGTCATTTCAACCTTTGGTTCTAAACCACCCGAATGTGGGCGCAACCTAGGGAAAGAAATGGAGTATTTTGTCTTCCAATAATTCTTTTGCAAATACTTGAGATGCAGAGCTGTGAAGAAAGAATCTGCTCGCCAATCTTCCAAGCCAAACAATGCGCCTAAGCCAATTTTATGCACTTCTGCCCTACCTAACCGGTCGGGAGTATCTAAACGGTAGTCAAAATTGGATTTTTTTCCTTTTGGATGGTGCTTTTTGTACTCGTCTCGGTGATAAGTCTCTTGATAAACAAGGACCGCATACAATCCTTCTGCAATTAATTCTTCGTATTCATCTTGCTCCAGTGGTTGCACTTCTATTGAAATATTGGAGAAATGGGGTTTTACTACTTTAATAGCATTCTTTATATAATCAACGCCAACTGTTCTGTTCGCTTCTCCGGTAACTAGGAGAATATGGTCGTAGCCTTTCTTTTTTAAGAATTCGACCTCTTTGATTATTTCTGCATCCGTGAGTGTTCTTCTAGGAATCTTATTCGTCAAACTAAACCCACAATAGGTGCAAATATTCTGACATTCATTACTCAAATACATGGGAGCATACATCTGAATCGTATTTCCGAAGCGTTTTTTGGTTAAACCTTGACTAATTTGTGCCATTTGTTCTAGAAAAGGCTTTGCTGCAGGGGAAATCAGTGCTTTGAAATCTTCGAGGTTTCGAGAATGGCTTGTGATGGCGCGTCGAACGTCGGATTCTGTTTTATCGAAGATAGATTGGAGTGTAGAATCCCAGTTGTACTCTTTGAAGGTGTTAAAAAATGAGCAGTTAGCTGTTGGCTGTTGGCTTTTAGCTATCGACTCGATTTCTATTTCGCGATTTTCTTTCATCTTTTTAGCTTTTGACTTTGGAATAAAGTGCATTCAACATTTTTCTAACAGAAACAACTTCAGCATTGATTTTTTCGTGCTCATTTTCCGATATATACGCATAGTCTTTAGAAAAGATGAGAAGATATTCTACTTCTGCTGCAGAACCAGCGGCAATATTAATGAAGTAAGCAAATTCTTTTTCAGAATTACGTCCTGTACCCTCGACGATATTGGTAGGGATAGATAAAGATGCTCTTCTTAATTGCGAAGTAATCCCATATTGTTCACTTTTAGGAAAATTCTTGGTTAAAGCATAAACATCCAAAGCCAATTTGTGTGCTTTAGTCCAAACTTGGTATTTTTTATAATCTCTCATTTTGTTAAAATTAACTTAGCTAAAGGCTAACAGCCAAAAGCTATTTACACTTTTAAGAATGAGGTTAACGGACTACTTGCTTCCGCACTATTTTTCACACTTACCAATTTTGCTTCGTAGGCAATTCTCCCAGCTTCTACTGCCAAACGAAAAGCTTTTGCCATTGCGACTGGATTTTTGGAAACTGCAATTGCTGTGTTGACCAAGACTGCATCTGCACCTAATTCCATTGCGTAAGCAGCATGAGAAGGAGCTCCTAATCCTGCGTCAACAATCACTGGAACTTTGCTTTGCTCAATGATTATTTCCAAGAATTCTTTGGTTTTAATTCCTTTATTCGTTCCGATTGGTGCGCCTAATGGCATGACACATTGTGCCCCAACATCTTCTAAACGTTTGCACAAAACAGGGTCGGCATGAATGTACGGCATGACTACAAAACCTAGTTTTACAAGTTCTTCTGTTGCTTTTAGGGTCTCAATAGGATCTGGAAGCAAGTATTTTGGATCTGGGTGAATTTCCAACTTTATCCAATTCGTTTCCAATGCTTCTCTAGAAAGTTGTGCTGCAAAAACAGCTTCTTTTGCATTTCTCACACCAGAGGTATTGGGCAATAAATTAATCCTTGGATGGTTCAAGTGCGTGAGGATATCATCCTCTTCGTTTTTTACATCTACTCTTTTTAAAGCAACGGTAATGAGTTCACTTGCTGATTCCAACAAAGCATCTTTCATTAGTTGCGACGAGCTGAACTTACCGGTACCAGTGAATAAGCGAGAGGAGAATGATTTGTTTGCGATGGTTAATTTCATAATTAGGAGTTAAGGAGTTAAGAAGTTAAGAAGTTAAGAAGTTAAGAAGTCGTAGATTCTCGGTGTTGTTTTTTGCATCTCCGCTTTGCGAAGAAGAGGCTTTTGTCAATGCTGAAGATAGGGCAACACCGTGAAACCCGAGGTTGATTAATGAATCAATGTCTTCTAATTCGATGCCGCCGATGGCATAAATTGGGGTATTAATATTTCGTTTTTTTAGTTCTGTGAGAATATTTCTGCAACCTTTCATTCCCAAAATTGGACTGAGTACTTTCTTGGTTGTTGTGTGTTTAAACGGACCTAAACCTATGTAATCGACCTGTTGTTTTATTAAATTGAGGCAATCTTCGAGTGTGTTTGCAGTTCCGCCAATGATTTTATTTGAGTCCAATTGTTTGCGAATAAAAGTGGGTGATTCATCGTTTTTACCAACGTGAATACCGAAGCAATTGATTTGGTTGGCAACAAAAACGTTGTCATTGATGATGAGTTTTGCATTAAAAGAATTGCAGATTTTGAGTGCTTTTTTTGCAGTCGCAAGATATTCTTGGTCAGAAATCTTTTTTAATCGAAGTTGGACCAATTTACATCCTACTTCACATACGTTTCGAATATTATTCAAATGATCGTGTGGAGTTTTCCCCTGTGATATGTAATAAAGTTTATGCATGGTTAGAAGTTAAGAAGACAGGAGTTAAGAAGTTAGAAGCTGGTGATAGAGAAATTCGTGAATTCATCGCATTGAGTTTAAGATTGTTCTGCAATAAGCATTTAACAATTTGCTTACTTCAATTAATTTGTTTCTTTCTTTGGTAACATCTTCTTGATAACCTAAATCTTTCGTTAGAATAAGGAAATACCGACATTCTTCCAATGAACCTTGTGCAATGTTGTAAAATCGTAATTTATCTTTTGTTCCTTTCTTTTTGTACCCTTCCGCGATATTTGCAGCGATAGAAACAGACGCTCGTTTAAATTGACTTGTCAATCCATAAGTTTCATCTTTTGGGAATGCTTTTGTCATTCTGTACGTTGAAAGAACAAAAGCGTGTGCTTTTTGCCATAAAATAAGGTCTTCGAAGGTTGTTGTCTTGATCATTTTAAATCTTTTAGGGTTAAGTCCTAAATAATTTAAGTAAATATATTCAATCTTCAATGCGCTTTTTGAAATAAGATCTGTAAATGAACTTATCACGATTAGATTTCTATTTAACTCCTTAACTTCTAACATTCTTAACTTCTTATAAATGGTAACCCAATTTACTTTTATTCGAACTTAAAAAACGTTCTGCATATTTCTTACCCTTATAACACGCTTTAACTAATGGGAATTCCAACGTCAAATAACTGCTAATTGCCGAAGAAAGAACACAACCGCTTCCATGCTTTTCTGAAATTTTCGTCGATTTTGGCTTAAAAACGAACTGTTTTCCTTCTTTGGTGAAAAGTTCATCAGTTCCAACCTTCTCTGAACGATGCCCCCCTTTCAAGAATAGATTGGTCTTGCTCTGAATATGCGAAATTGTCTCTTTAATAGACTTCTCGGCGTATAAATTCTCAATTTCGAGGTGATTTGGTGTCAAAAGATAAATTTTAGCGATAATTTTGTCAAATTCAGCCACATCGTCTTTGTGAAACTCAAAATTTGAACTTGATTTAAGAATTGGATCTAAAATGATTTTAATGTTAGAATTATGCTCTAAAAGCAGGTCAATAATCTGATTAAGAACAGACCAATTCTCAACGATTCCAATCTTCACGTACTTAATTTCGAAACGCTCAAAAAGAATGTTGATTTGAGACTCAATAACATCCATATTTGTCCAATGGCATTCTTTAAAATCAACATCGTTCTGAACTGTGACTGCGGTGCAAACAGAAAGACCGTAGCATTTTAATTTCTCAAAAGTTTTAATGTCAGCAGTCAATCCTGCTCCGTTGGAAGGGTCGAAGCCGGCGATGGTGAGAATGAAGGGACGTTTGAAGGGCATGCCTGTTAGAATTATGAATTATGAATTATTGAAGTTATCATTTGAAATTAAAGTTGACTCGTGTTAGAATGTTTTAATGATTTAATGATTTAATGATTTAATGATTTAATCTCATCGTATTTCTTTTTGATGTTCAAAAAGGCGTTGAGGGGATCTTTTGCGTTCCAGACGCCACCGAGGACTCCGATGCCTTTGTAACCTAACTTTAAAGTTGCTTCGATGGTGTCTTCGTTGACGCCGCCCATACCAACGATTGTTTTTTTTGTTCCACTGACATCAAATCCTTTGCCTTCGTATCCTTTTTTTGATATGGAAGAAAAAACAGGGCTTAGCAGGTTGTAATCGAAGTTGGTGGAGCAGTTTTCGAGAGTGGAAGGGTCGTGGAAGGAGGAAGATATTGTTAGTGTTTTGGAGCTTTGGAGCTTTGGAGCGTTCGAGCTTTGGTGTTGCTCCGAAATGTAATCTTCTATGTTAACTCCTAAGTCCTTTCTCACTTGTTCTTGTAAATGGATGCCTTTTAAATTAAATTCATTGGCCAATTCATGGAAATAATGCGTGATTATCTTGTCGTGATGCTTTTCATCGATTTGATTTAAGTAATCACGGTGTTCTTGCAAGGATTTACTCGGTTTTCTAAAATGATAGAATTCCAGTCCCGCATCGAAAAGTTGATGCAGAATTTGAATTTCGTTTTTTATGTCCGTTTCCGGTGAAATCAATACTATCATTTTTTTCAATTAGTAATTTTACACTTCGACACTTCGAGAGCCTCAGTGTTCTCAGTGTAAAATCGAATCACTTTAATTACTACAAATAAACCTTACTTCCTTTCTCCACAAACTCTTTCGACTTTTCTTTCATTCCTTTTGCGAAGACTTCATCGCCAACGACTTCATTTTCTGCGGCAAAATCTCTTACCTCTTGCGAAATTTTCATAGAACAGAATTTCGGTCCACACATAGAGCAAAAATGAGCAATTTTCGCTCCTTGCGCTGGCAATGTTTCATCGTGGTATTCTCTTGCTCGTTCTGGATCTAATGCCAAATTGAATTGATCTTCCCAACGGAATTCGAAACGTGCTTTTGACAATGCGTCGTCTCTGTGTTGCGCTCCCGGATGTCCTTTTGCCAAATCTGCGGCATGTGCTGCCAACTTATAGGTAATCACTCCGACGCGGACGTCTTCTTTATTAGGCAAACCTAGATGTTCTTTCGGCGTTACGTAGCACAACATTGCGCAACCGTACCAACCGATCATTGCAGCACCAATTCCAGAAGTTATGTGGTCGTAACCCGGTGCAATGTCTGTTGTCAAAGGTCCTAAAGTATAAAAAGGAGCTTCGTCGCAAACCTCGATTTGCTTCTCCATATTTTCTTTAATCATGTGCATTGGAACGTGTCCTGGTCCTTCGATAAAAGTCTGAACTTCGTGCTTGCGAGCAATTTTAGTCAACTCGCCCAAGGTTTCTAATTCTGCAAACTGCGCTTCGTCATTTGCATCGGCAATGCAACCTGGTCGCAATCCATCTCCCAGTGAGAATGCCACATCATAAGCCTTCATAATTTCGCAAATATCTTCGAAATGCGTGTACAAGAAACTTTCTGTGTGATGCGCCAAACACCATTTTGCCATGATAGAACCTCCACGAGAAACGATGCCGGTAATTCTCTTGGCAGTCATTGGCACATAACGCAAACGCACACCTGCATGAATGGTGAAATAATCAACGCCTTGTTCAGCTTGCTCAATCAATGTATCTCTGAAAATCTCCCAGGTTAAATCTTCGGCAACTCCATTTACTTTTTCCAATGCTTGATAAATCGGAACCGTTCCTACAGGTACTGGAGAATTTCGAATGATCCATTCTCTCGTTTCGTGAATGTTGTCACCAGTCGATAAATCCATGATGTTATCCGCACCCCAACGACAAGCCCAAACAGCTTTCTCTACTTCCTCTTCAATAGAAGATGTTGTTGCAGAATTACCGATGTTCGCATTGATTTTCACCAAGAAATTACGACCAATAATCATTGGTTCTGCTTCTGGATGATTAATATTCGATGGAAGTACTGCTCGACCTCGTGCAATTTCGTCGCGCACAAATTCTGCAGTGATTTTCTTCGGAATACTTGCTCCAAAATCTTCTCCTTTGTGTTGCTCGAACAGGCGAGTCATTTCGTCAATCTTCTGATTCTCACGAATGGCAACATACTCCATTTCTGGCGTGATGATTCCTTTCAATGCGTAGTGCATTTGAGAAACGTTCTTTCCTGGCTTTGCTTTTAGCGGCTTGTGTTTCAAATCGAAGCGAAGATGGTCTAAACTTGAATCTTTTAGTCGCTCGTTGCAATAATCCGAAGAGAATTTCTCCAAACGTTCCACATCTCCTCTTTTCAAGCTCCATTCTTCACGAATTCTTTCAATTCCTTGATGAATATCGATGTCTTTACTCGGGTCAGAATAAGGTCCTGATGTGTCATAAACGACCACTGATTCATTCTGTATTTTCTTTCCCGTTAGCGAATCTGTTGTGTCGGTCAATCCGATTTCTCTCATTGCCACGTTAATTTCTGGGTGAATTTCTCCCGAAACGTAAATCTTTTTAGAATTTGGAAACGGTTTTCTCGTGATTCCGTCTTTTTTTGGTGCTGTATCTTTTGTTTTCATTGTTTAATGATTTAATGTTAATGTTTTAAATGGAACGCTGATGACGCTGATCTTTATGATTTACGCTAATAGCGTTGTATTATGTGTAGTATGATTTTTTCACGTAACCTGTCCAATGTTCTAATGATTTAATGTTGACGTAGATTCCTGCTAGAATGGTTTAATGAGTAATACCTACCATGGGCATTCCTTCAATCATTAGAACATTGAAACATTCAACCCTACCCTCCCTGTGTTGCTGTTATTATTAATATTTTATCCTTGTTATTTAATTTCGTTTTTTTCCATTTCGTTTTTGGAATTACGTGTTCGTTGATGGCGATTGCAATTCCGTTGCTTGGTGTTTTTAATTCTTCGAGAAGTTGTTGCACGTTTGTTTCGGCATTGAAAGAATGCTCGTTTTCATTGACAGTAACTTCAATTTTCTGTTCAGAATCCATTTGATTCGTTTGTTAATTATTCGTCTGTAAACATTTGGAGAATGCTGACCGAGAAGACGGCGAAGCATTTTTCTTACTTTTCCCTACGTTGGTTTCAGCCAAATCAGGTTCTAAGGATGTTTCTCAAACTAAACTAGTTACTCCTAAAGTTTACGGTGTAAAGATAGGGATAATTTCAAAGAGAAAAGAAGCTTGGAGAAAGAAGTTATGAACGGATTTCCCACCAATAAACAGATAAAATAACAAGTCCAAATAAAACATTAAATTTGCGGTGAAAACATTTGTTAGATATCATAGTGATGTTTTTCTACTTACGATGCCCTGATAAACTACAAAAAAAGAAAAATCCTTTATGTCGGTTAGCACATTAGCAAATATAATTATTTCCGTCTGTGTTATTTCAAGTTCCTATTTTCTTGATGAAAACATGAGTATTATGAGACCTGGATATAATCCTTTAGTAGGCTATGCTATTTTAAGTATCGCCATTTTAGCTATGCCTTTTGGTGTTATAAAAGCAAGGAGTCTTTCATTCAAAAAAAAGGAAAATATAACGAAATCGGAACTTTTTATAATTACAATGTTATTTTTTGGAGCACTTTTTACTACAATCCTCATAGTATATATGGGGTGTGTACTAATTGAGCCTAGAGATTTTTCATTTTCAGACGAAACCTTGTATATTTTTGGTGGAGTTGCAAGTTTTGCTGTTATTACTTTTCTTTTGGAATGTTGGAATCTTTTCTTGGGTAGTCCCAAAAAAGAACCAAAAAAAGGCTGGGTAACAATAAGCAATTTGATTGTTCCTCTCTATTGTGGAATTTCCATAGCAATCCTTTGGGAGGGAGCATTTGATCCACAATGGGAATTAGATCCAATTGATTTAAGAAAGGTTATTGTAAGTTCTACAATGGCATTTCTATTAATTCTGCCTTTTCAACGCTTGTTCTGGTATGAATTGTTCACAGATACGGTAACCGGTAAAGAAAGTGTAAAGGCGGTTGCAAGCATAGGACTATCTTGGGGTATTGCTGTATTTACGGTACTTTGAATGGTTAATTACAGAAAAAAGCTAATAGTACCATACTTGTAAATCAGCACCCAGAATCACTCCTCACTCCTCAAGCTACAAAGAAAACCGCTCGTCTGAACAGGATTTAATTCTTTGACGAGCCTCCGAAATCATCGGTGGACCGCAGAAATAGAATTCCAGGTCTTCTAGTGCGTCGCTTTTTTTTTGGAATTACGTGTTCGTTGATAGCGATTGCAATTCCGTTGCTTGATGTTTTTAATTCTTCGAGAAGTTGTTGCACGTTTGTTTCGGCATTGAAAGAATGCTCGTTTTCGTTGACAGTAACTTCAATTTTCTTTACAGAATCCATTTGATTCGTTTGTTAATTAATCGTCTGTAAACATTTGGAGAATGCTGGCCGAGAAGACGGCGAAGCATTTTTCTTACTTTTCCCTACGTTGGTTTCAGCCAAATCAGGTTCTAAGGATGTTTCTCAAACTAAACTAGTTACTCCTAAAGTTTACGGTGTAAAGATAGGGATAATTTTAAGGAGAAAAGAAGCTTGGAGAAAGAAGTTATTAACCGTTTATTTCTTGATTTTTCGCAAAATTCAATTGAATTTTGCGAAAAATGGACCGTTTCTCACAAAAAATGCTAAAATTGGTTGAGGTGATTTTGGGTATTAAAGTGACGGAATTTGGCCCTATAGCTCCGCTGGATTTGTACCACGTTGCATTTCAAACCAACACATCAATTAGAACCTCTTTAACGATTATTAAGTATCTTTAAACTCATTCTAACTGATGAATGAATAATGTAGAATATTATTTATCATGAAACTAATCCGTTCAATCATCCTCGTTGCTTCTGTTCTCCTATCTTTTCAAACAGTTGCTCAGAAAACTGTCAACTATATTACCTATAAAAAATCATGCAACAAGGCCTATGTTGCTGCTATAAAAGATAGTGCTTATTTGAAAGCTATAAAGCATTTGGAAAAGGTTCAAAAAAAATATGGTTTTCTTACTGGTGAAGAATATATGCTAAAAGCCTATGCTTATAAAAAGCTGAACAACTCATTGGAATGTGCCGAGAATGTTAAATTGGCATGGTCGAACTACTCATTAGATTTTAGTTATTTATTTGAAATTCCTGAACTACGTCCGAATATCATCGTTGAAAATTTTAATGAGGCTGAGAAATTGTTAGTCAATGAAGGATATGAAAATTTTGCCAAATTAAAAAAATCGCCAGTTGCCGATTCAATTATGGGTGTTATTGATTCTATGGGCAACATTGATGCTGAAGTGCGAGATAAGTTTAACGAAGATAAAAGTGAGATTAACCGTGCTAAAATGATTCTAATTGATTCTTTGAATGGAATTAAATTTAAGAAGATTGTTCTCACTTATGGATTTCCTGGTGAGAAGTTCTACCCCGGAAAATCATCATCCTCCTTTATTTTGCTTTTGCATCTAGCTGATTACCCCATTTATTTTAAACAAATGAGTCCAATCTTTTTAAAAGAAGTAAAAGCTGGTCGAATGTCGCCAACAATGTTTTTGTACTGGCTCGACAGACATCTATTTTCGAGCCAGAAACCAAGTAAGTACTTAATGTCCTTGCCTCCAGGAACAGAAATGGAAACAAATCCCAAAGTCGATAAAAGAAGATTGAAATTTGGTGTGAATTATGGGTTTCCTAATCCACACAATAAATTTTGAGATAGGAATCCACGGTCCGAGATGTAATCTCGAACCAGCGGTTGGGTAGGTTATTCGTGGACTAGCGGGGGGGATTGCTCATGATTACCCAAGCATAAATTTCCATTCCTTTTTCTTTGCTGTAAAATTGTAAGTTTTCTACTAAAATGTCTCTGTATTCGTTTCTGGTGAAAACATCTAGCCTTTCTACCACAGCAAAGCTGACGAAGTAGGCTGCTTCTGGATTATGGAACTTGTAATTTCTGCTCATGCTTAATAAGTTAAGAAATTAGTTTGGAAGGAAGAAATTATTTTTTAGAAAAGTAATTTGGCCTTGGATGCCCAAGACCACGCGAAAGGGTTCGCGCGGTAGCTTTGGGGCATTACCCGGACTAGCTGAGGGAATACAGAATCAATAATTTTTTATAATAAATTATTGATTCCTCAATGTTTTTGGAAGTTTTTCTAATGAACTTATCAGGATAACAGCTTTTTTGGTTTTTTTTGATAAAAAAAGTACATCCGTTTGTTTGATTGTTATCACGAACTTTAACTTTCTTTAGAACTCCAAATATAGAATATTCATAAGTTAAATGGATATCCCAGTCATAGGTTTCTACTACAATTAATTTCTTCCATTTTTTATTTATGGATAAAATTAAACTATCCTTATAGAATATTTTCACTTCTTTTCTTCTGTTATGTTCTATTAAAAAATTTGTTCCCAAAGATGTTTGGGTACTATTTTTTTTAAAAGGCACTTTTTTATTACTGCTATGTTCCGCAAAATCTATAAGCCTTTCAACCTTTCCTTGGTGCTGATTTAAGAGTTCTCTTAAATCTATTTTCACATTATTCACTCCAAAAAAAGTGTCTCCTCGACCTTGTGAAAAAAGACAAAATGATTGTGTAGTAAGCCAGACAAAATAAATCAAAATTCTTCCCCTGTTCTTTCTCATTAATCTTGAATTTAATTACGGCTTTGGACTATCACTCTTTCTTATTTGTTCAGATTCAGCTCCCCACGCTGCCGCGCGAACCTTTCGCGTGGTCTTGCTTAGCTTCACATCCCAATATACAAAAAATCCCACTCATCTGAGCGGGATTTAATTCTTTGCTTATCCTCCGAAGTCATCGAATCGGACATTCTCTTCAGGTACTCCCCAATCGTCGCACATTTTGATAACGGCTTGATTCATCATCGGTGGACCGCAGAAATAGAACTCTATATCTTCGGGTGCTTCATGTTTTTCCAAATATTGATCAATCACAACTTGGTGAACGAATCCTACGAATCCATCGCCTTCTGTGTCATCAACATCTTTCTTTGCTTTCCAGTTGTCAGATTCTAATGCGTCTGAAAGAACTAAGAAGAACTTAAAGTTTGGAAAGTCTTTCTCCAAATCTCTGAAATAATGTATGTAAAACAATTCTGCTCTGGAACGTCCTCCGTACCAATAGGTCACTTTACGTCCTGTTTTTAATGTCTTGAATAATTCGTACAAGTGAGAACGCATTGGCGCCATTCCTGCACCACCTCCGATGTACAACATCTCTGCGTCAGAATCATTGATGAAGAATTCTCCATAAGGTCCTGAAATAATGGCTTTGTCTCCCTCTTTTAAGTTGAAAATGTACGAAGAGGCAATTCCTGGATTTACATTCATCCAAGCATTACGATTTCTATCCCATGGTGGAGCAGCAACACGTACGTTCAACATAATTCTACGTCCTTCAGCAGGATAAGAAGCCATTGAGTAAGCTCGAACAACTTCTTCATCGTTTTTCATGACTAATTCTCTCAATGCAAAATTACCTTCTGCCCAATCTTTGTTAAACTTGTCTGGTTCTCCCGGATGATCTTGAGGATGTGCCGTTACGTCCATGTCAGAAAATTTAACCTCGCAAACTGGAATCTTAATCTGGATATAACCTCCAGCTTTGTAATCCATGTCTTCTGGAATCTCCACTATAAATTCTTTGATATAAGTAGCCACGTTGTAATTAGATACAACCGTTGCTTCCCACTCTTTGATACCGAGAATTTCTTCTTCGATTTCAATTTTCATGTTCTCTTTTACCTTTACTTGGCAACCCAAACGCATGTGTGCAGCAATTTCTTTTCGAGAAAAGTGAGGTTCTTCTGTTGGGAGAATTCCTCCGCCACCTTCTAAGACGTGACATGTACATTGGACACAAGTTCCACCTCCACCACAAGCGGATGGTAAAAAGATTCCATTATTGCTGAGTGTGCTTAATAACGTGTTTCCTCCATCTACTTCAAGAACACGCTCTCCACCATTGATGTCAATTGTGATTGTTCCAGATGGAGAAAGCTTTGCCTTTACGAATAAAAGCATTGCTACGAGTATCAATACGACCAATAAAAAGGCGGCAATTGCAATTCCTACAGTTAATCCCATTTTTATAACGATTTATAAGTGTTAGTATTTGTTGCCTGCGCCGTTCCATTATTGATCGGAGCTTCTAAAGTGCTTGTTTTAGCAGGTTCATCTGCTGGTTTTTCAGAACCGTATTTGATTCCCATGAAACTCATGAACGCAATTCCCATTAATCCTGTAATGATGAATGTAATTCCCAATCCTCTTAGCGGTGCAGGAACATTGGAATAACGAATTTTCTCGCGAATGGCTGCAATGGCAACAATGGCAATAAACCAACCAATTCCCGAACCAAGTGAGAATGCTGTTGCATCCAAAATAGTTGAGTACTGACGATCTTGCATAAACAATGCACCGCCTAAGATAGAACAGTTTACGGCAATCAATGGTAAGAAAATTCCCAATGCTCCGTAAAGTGCTGGTGCAAATTTCTCTACCAACATTTCTACCAGTTGCACAATGGATGCTACCACGGCAATAAACATAATGAATGAAAGGAAACTTAAATCAATTTCTGCTAACGATGGGTCTAACCATTCTAAAGCCCCTTCTTTCAACATGTAATTCTCCAATAAATAATTGACAGGAACTGTCACTACCAACACGAAGATTACGGCTGCACCAAGTCCAACTGCTGTTTTTACGGTCTTAGAAACGGCCAAATAAGAACACATTCCTAAGAAGTAAGCGAAGATCATATTCTCCGAGAAAATCGCTTTAATGAATATATCAAATGTACTTTCCATAATTTCTATTTATTTCTTCTTAATGAGTTTCAACTAAATCTTTATTTCTAATCCGTTGAACCCAAATAATGATTCCAACAATAATCAATGCCATTGGAGGCAAAATCATCATGTTGTTGTTCATGTAGCCCATTTCGTACAATCCTGATCCAAGAGGAGAATCTGGCGTTGGGATTGGACTTCCAAGAATTGGAATACCATACAATGATCCCGAACCGAAAAACTCTCTAAACACAGCCACTAAAATAAGTAAGCCAGCATAACCCAGTCCATTTCCGATACCATCCATAACTGAAGGCCATGGTTTGTTTGCCATTGCAAATGCTTCAAAACGACCCATGATAATACAGTTGGTTATGATTAACCCTACGAATACGGATAATTTCTCAGAAACATCTGGTAAGAATGCTTTCAGTACTTCGTTGACGATAATTACCAACGCTGCAACAACAACTAATTGTACAATGATTCTTATTCTTGAAGGAATTAAGTTTCTCAACAAGGAGATAATTAAATTTCCAAGAACCAATACAAAAAGAACGGCTGCTCCCATTACTACTCCTTGCTCCACTTGAACCGTAATTGCCAATGCAGAACAAATTCCAAGAACTTGCACAGTTACAGGATTATTATCCATCAAAGGATCGGTAACCAATTTTTTATTCTTCTTAGAGAATAATGGCTCTTTTGGTGCTTTTGATTTCACTTCTTCGCTCATGATTAATTACTTTTAAGTTTATTAAAGTAAGAAACGTAAGGTTTCAAACATCTATTTACCATTTCTTGAACACCTACAGAGGTAATTGTACCACCTGTAATGCCGTCCACTTTCTTTGGCTCAGAACCTGAACTGTTTTTTACAATTTCGAATTTTGTAGCTTCCCCATTTTCATCTGAGATCTCTTCTCCTAACCATCTGTTAACGAAGAAAGCTTGTGTAATTTCCGCACCTAAACCAGGTGTTTCACCTTTGTGACCAAATGAAGCGCCTAAAATTGTTCTCATGTCTTCTCCAACACTAATGTTTCCCCAGATAGGACCCCAAAGTCCGTTCCCAACGATAGGTATAACAAACATGGTCTTCCCTTCCTTTTCACATATAAAAAGTGGATAATTTTTATCAGCCTCAGCTAAGTTTTTATCTCTTCTTTCTTTACGGATATCAACTTCAAAAGCCTCTTTTCCGTCTTTTAATTCACCGTTCATGTCCAGAACAACTGCTTTGCTTAAATCCACGTACTTGTCAAACTCATCAGAAGCATTTTTTCTACTGATGTTCTCCATTTCCATTTCTGTAAGCATTGCCGAAAGAATATCCATTTTCTTTTTGACAACTTCATTCTGTTTTTGCATTGGCTTTAGTCCAATTGATAACATCGCGAGAATGGTACCAACCACAACTACTAATGCAACAGCAAAACCAATTGTATATACGTTACTATCTTTATTAATTGCCATAATTAAGTTGTTTTAAGTCTTTTTAATCTTCGTTTAATGTTCGATTGAACAACATAATGATCAATAATCGGTGCCATCACATTCATGAACAAGATTGCCAACATCACTCCTTCTGGGTAAGCTGGATTCAATACACGAATAAGAATTGCCAACATACCACCAACTAAACCGTAAATGATTTTACCCGTTGCTGTTTGCGATGCCGTCACAGGATCCGTTGCCATAAACACAGCTCCGAATGCAAATCCGCCCAAAGCAATGTGATACAGTGGTGGAAGCATGATGTAATCATTTCCTCCTACGACATTCATTAATAAGCCCATCAATAAACCACCAGCAAAAAAAGACGCCATGATTCTCAATGAACCAATTCCTGTGATTAATAAGATGGCTGCTCCAATCAAAACAGCAATCATAGAAGTTTCTCCAATTGAACCAGGTATGTATCCAAAGATTGAATCTGAGAGGGAATAGTTATTCGTAAAGGTTTCTAAATTTTCAAAAACGGGCTTCTCCGACATGAAAGATGCCAAATCTCCCAAAGCCGTTGAACCTGTAAAACCAGTAACGTTAGTGTTTTCTACTCCTGCCATCCATACCTTGTCACCTGACATTGAAGTTGGATAAGCGAAGAATAAGAAAGCTCTTGACAATAAGGCAACATTTAGGATGTTCATCCCTGTACCTCCAAATATTTCTTTTCCAATAATCACTGCAAATGCTGTTGCAACACCTACCATCCACAATGGAACATCAGCAGGCATAATCAAAGGAATCAACAATCCTGACACCAAGAATCCTTCGTGTAGAGAGTGTCCGTTTTTCATTCCGAAGATGAACTCGATTGTTAAACCAACTCCGTAAGAAACGACAATCAGTGGAAGAACGACAATCAGTCCAGCAATCATTTTATCGCCACCATTTGACCAAAAATCAAGACTTCTGTCACCTGCAGCAGCCACCATTTCCCAATGTCCTGTATTGTAAATACCGAATAAAAGACAAGGCAGAAGCGCAATGATAACTGTCATCATTGTTCTTTTTAAATCGACACCATCTCTGATGTGAGTACCTTTACTCGTTACATGCGCTGGAGTAAAAACTAAAGTCGTAAACGACTCAAATATTGGATTCCATTTTTCAAGTTTCCCACCTTTGGCAAACTTAGGTTCCATTTTATGAACTATATTTTCTAAGAATTTCACTGTAATTTATCTTTAATTTATATTACATGCACTCTTCCGCTATCAGGTCTAAACCTTGGCGGATTTTATCTTGAATATCTATTTTCGACGTACAAACGTACTCGCACAATGCAAAATCTTCTGGAGCTACCTCGTAAATCCCTAAGTTTTCCATTCCGTCAATGTCATCTGTGATTGCCGCTTTTGTTAATTGCATTGGAAGAATGTCAAAAGGAAATACTTTCTCCAACTCTCCTGTCATAACAAATGCTCTTTCTTCACCATTTGTATTGGTGTCCAAAGTAAATCTCTTTTTCCGCATTAAATAGGTAGGGAACAAGCGAGAATTTGAAAATTTATCAAATCCAGGTCCCATCCATCCTTTCGTAACAACAAATTTCAGCTGGTTCCCTTCAGGAATTACTGTAATTTGGTTAGCATAGAATCCTAAATGTCCGTCTGCTGCTATTTTATCTCCGGTGAGAACATTTCCACTGATAACACGAACGTTATCTGACGTAATTTGTCCTTCTAAGATGTTTGCAACATTTGTTCCTTGAATTACTTCCAAATAAGCAGGGTCTTTAATTTCAGAACCTGTGATGGCGATTGTTTTCTTTGCAGAATAAACCCCGTTTAAGAAGTAGCTACCAATATTTGCCACATCTTGTGTGTTCACTGTCCACACAAACTCTCCTTTATTAATAGGATCAATATGATGGATTTGCGTTCCCACGTTTCCTGCCGGGTGCTTTCCTGAAATGGTGTTAATTTCGACTCCTTTTGCTTCTTTAAAAGTAGCATCTGCTGGCAATTTCCCATTCAATGTTAAATGAACTTTCCCTGAAGTTAATTTTGAAAGAGCATCCAAACCTGCTTGAAATTCTGCATTCTTTCCGTGGAGAACATAGTCCATATCTGCTGCTAGAGGTGCAGAATCAAATGCTGAAACAAAAATTGCTTTTGGTTCGTTCTTTGGATCTGCAATAACATCGATAGGTCGCTGACGCATAAATGGCCACAAACCTGCTGCGAGCATTTTTGCCTTCACATCCTCTCCAGAAAGTGCGTTGATATCAATGGCACCAGAATTTGATGCTTCTTGATTCTCATCTAAGGAAATTAATACCTCCAAAATCCGGCGTTTCTCGCCACGAACAATTGCCTCGACTTTTCCATTCACTGGAGATGCAAATTTAATTGACTCTTTGTACTTGTCTTGAAAAACGATAGAACCAATTGTTACTGATTCACCTTCTTTCACAAGCATTCTTGGGATCATTCCATGAAAATCCAATGGTTTTATTGACACCGTCTTTGGCGCTGCTGCAGCGGTTTTCACCTTGTTTGCTATACCAACTAATCGAATATCAAGCCCTTTTCTAAGCTTTATTGTTTTAGACATGCTATTAAAGCGTTTAATTTATTCCAAACACAAAAATAAAAAATTCATAGGGATGAAGTCATTCGCTCCTACTCTATTCTTTAATTTAGAACGATTCTAAATTAGAAAGCTTACGGAATAGCTCACTAATTAACTAAAGCTTAACAATTTTCTTTGTTTCAAGCAGAATATTATCACTGAAAATTCTCACGAAATACAGTCCCGAAGAATAATTGGTTTCAAAAATGATATTATATCCATTCTCAAACTCAAGTTCGTCAATTAATCGTCCTGTACTGATTTCAATGACTTGTATTTTAACGTTCTCCACCGAGGGAATCTCAGAAACGTACAACTTGTCAGAAAAAGGAGATGGATAAACGTTAATTTCAAAACCATTATTCAATGACTCTAAACTTAGGATAGAAGAATCAGAAATAAAGAAGTTATCGAAAGCGCCTTCTGAAATATGCCCTGGAGACACATCCATCGCTCTAATTCTGAGTTGCATGTTCGCTGTGGGCGTTATCAAAGTAGAAATGCGGTAGTTCTTAGACACCCATTGCCCCATATCGAAACTGAAGGAAGTAGCAATATCTAGTGTAACTGACGTAGTTCCATTGTATAATTCAACCACCAAAGAATCATTCGGTGTTCCCGCTCCTCCGTCATTGAAAAACCATCTCTCGTAATTAATGTAAGGATTGGTGTAGGTTGTTAAGTCGAAAATTGGCGAAAGAAGTACAGTTTCGCCTCCGTCTATATCATCTGACCCTCCAGAACCTCCTCCATTTCCAGTAACATAAGCTTCGTCGCTACAATCAGTTGGTGAATCAGAACCTGGATTAGCAGGGTTGCCTCCGAAAGTTGTTCCTACTGGCACACCTTTTACCCAGTCGCCAGTGGATGGATTTCCTGAGACTGTCCAACCTAGGTTTTGTGAAAAGTCATCTGCATAACCGACCAAAATTTGATAAGAATAAGGGTTTCCTGCAGTATTCAGCGTTTGATTACCAACACAGTTCGTTTTGTATCCCCATTTACCCACTTTTACATCGTAAGTTCCTTCAATAAATCCTGCTATTGAGAAATTTCCAGAACCATCTGTTAGAAGTGAGGTTGAAAATCCCGTACTTGAAATATCAACAATTGCACCCGGTACAGGAACTAAATTATCATCCACAACTTGTCCTGACAGTGTAATTGATCCAAGGGGCAATAATGCAATATCAACCGTTACTGTAGCACCATTCGTCAATACCACATTGTTTATTGTTTGAGAAATATACCCAAATTTCGAGAATGTAACATCATACGTTCCTGCGGTTAGGGTTCCTGTTTCATAATCACCAGCTGCATTTGACAACGTAGTTGCAGTTGTTGTAACGATATCCACTTGTACCCCATTCAAACTAAAAGTCGTTGCTGCATCTGTTGTGTTACCAATCAAATAAGCAGCACGTGTGTAATTCACCCCTAAAACGAAAAGTCCTTTCTCAATATCACTGGCAATAATATTACCAGATGGCAACCAAGGATAAACTCCCCAAACACCGTTAAAACCGTTGCCTGACATCGCTGGAGATGTATCATAATTTCCAACCTCAATCATGTTCGATGGAGAAGATACATCATGAATCACAACGCCATCTCTATAGTATGAAGTGATGACGTAATCATTCATAAAAAATGTATTGTGCGGAATAACGTTGTTACCCGGACTTGATTGAATTCGGTCTAATTCAGTAATGTTTGACAAGTCACTCACATCATAGGATGTTATGAAAGCGCCACTTACCTCATCTGTTGTGAATAAGGTTCTACCGTTATCAGAAATCCAGCAATTGTGCGCAAAGTTATTGGGAGTGATTTGCGAAGCCATAGTGACCGGAACAGCAGGGTTACTGACATCAACTGCAACAAAAAAACCATTATTTATTGCCGCTCCCCACAAGGTGTCATTTCTCACCATCGCATCGTGTAAATAGAAGTCATTGTACCTCCCTAATTCTATTGGAGCTAAAGGATTTGTTACTAAATCTAGGATAATAGCACCACCAACACCGTTGTCAGCTCCAATAACATAGCCTCTTCCAACACTATCTACAAAAAAATCATGCGCTGTACTGAATGGATAGGTCGAACCGGAATAACTATACACATCAGCACCAGTTATTGGCCCAGGTAAATTCGACATATCTATTATCATTAGTCCACCTGAACCTTCATTAGTAATATAAGCTGTATTATTCCATACTTTTATATCTCTCCATATGTTAACCGTTCCTGGTGCATAAAAAACTTCGGAAGGACTTGTTGGAGTTGTTACGTCAACAATGGCAACACCGGTTTGATTTCCTACAATTGCATACTCATTACCAGATTGATCAACGTACCCCCAAATATCACTACATTCTCCTCGAGAACCGGGGAATACATAATTGGAAAGTAAGTTCGTGTTAAGCTGTGAAAAGCTAGAAATAGATAACAGTAAGAAAATCGATACTAAAAAGGAGTTTTTTAACATTTTGGAGAGTTTTAAAATTATAGTTTGAATATGGAAAGGTACAAATTATTGATGGATTCAAAAAATAAAAAAGAAACTAATCTTGTACTCCTAGGTACGTCTAAACCCTACTTAAACAAGTTAATTGAGCAAAAAATAAACTGTAGATTTCTTACGGATAGCGACTTAGTGTTTTTGTATAATCAATTTTTTAGTGAGCGCTTGTCCGTTTACTCCTATTCTTAAAAAGTAAACTCCATTTGATAAATCACTTGTGTTAAGCTCCATTTCACCATCAGTATCGACTTTTCTTCTCTGAATAACTAATTGGCCTAGAGCATTTACAACTTGAACTGTAAGCTCTTGACCTTCCGAGGCTCCATCTATTAGTAGAAAAACATTATTAGCACTTGGGTTTGGGAAAAGGCTTATGCCAATCTGAGAACCTTCCATCTCATCAATACTAACTGTATTCGGATTACCATTTTTAAGGATGGTAACTCCACCAAACCATTGTCCATAAATTAGTTCTAACTTTCCGTTGCCGTTGATATCTGTTCCTGAAACGCTAATATTCAATCCGTCTAAGTATAAAGAATCTACAAGGTTAAAATTGCCTGATAAATTCCCGCCAATATTGTCAAACTGGTAGAGATTTCCTTCTTCAGAACCGACATATAGAATGTAATTATTAAGGCTGTCTTCTATCATAAAAGGAGTGCTATATCCAGTACAGCATGGTACCATAACGTCTATTCCTCCAAAAAAATCATTGGTAGCTGAAGAACTAAAATCGGCAACAGAAGCGGTTCCTATATTTTCGTAATAATTTAAGTTTCCACTTCTTTCACCTATTAATAAGTCGAGCAGTCCGTCTCTATTCACATCTACAAGCTGAGGTGAGGAAAATTGTCCCACGTCTATTCCTTTGTAATTTGGTTGTGATAAAACAAAATTTGCTGTATTACCAGCTCCCGCAGTATTGGTGTAAAAATAAAGTATCCCATTAACGTCGCCTAAAATCATATCCTTATCACCATCACCATCCAAATCTCCAAATGTTGGATATAACCCGTTTGCATTTAAACTAGAAGCGCCTGAATAATCCCTTGTAATTAATTCGAAAAAAGGATTTGAAATAGTTCCTGTATTTTTATAGAGAGACAACTCACCAAGGCTACTTCCGCCATTAAAATAACCGTAATTACCTATTACAATATCATCAAGTCCATCACTATCATAGTCAAAGAAAGTAGGGTTCGCACCTGTCCCAAGCTCAATCATTTCCCCTTGTAGAAAGTCATCTCTTTGATAAATAAAGGTAGGAATAGATACTGTTCCCGTATTTTTATAAAACCAGACACCGTTGAAATTCTCTGCGGTATTGGTACTATTCGGGGCAACCAACAGATCTTTTAAACCATCATTATCGACATCTAAATAATAGCCAGCCGGAAAAATCGTTAAGTCAACTGGAACCGTGTTTGATGGAAAAGACGAATCAAAAGCAGTCATACCTGAATTTGTTGTTGTCCCTCCATTTGTAAGCATGACCATATTGTTAGCAGCGACATCACCTAGCACCAGGTCTTTTACACCATTACCAAACAAGTCCAGCGCCAACAATGTTGAACCGCTGTGAGCAGCACCTTCTGGGCTTGCTACATTTCCCGTGCACGTATCATTAATAGTAACATTATTATTCAAAGCATTTTCAGAAAAGTATCCCCAACAAGTGTTTTTTAATTCAAAAACAAGGCTATCACAGACCCCATAATTCTCCATAGAAAGGTTTTTGTGATACTCAACATGGCTGCCAGAAATACCAAAAGTCAGTATATCTAGGTCTCCATCATTATCAATGTCTGTAATAGCTGGAATGTCGATTGAACTGACATAGAGGTTCACGTTGCCGCTAAAACTCGCAGTATTAATAAGTGGTGAAACAAGAGTAAATGAGAGTCCATTGACAGCGTCATAATCATTCCTATAAACCGCAATACCAGCTGTAGTTTGCGTAAATATATCCTCTTTACCGTCACAGTTATAATCAACCAATAAGGTCCAATTTCTCATTGGAGGAAATTTAGACTGATACTCAGGTGCATATATGTAGTCTGCCAAATTAGGTGTCCCTCTATTAATATAGGTCCTCACCTTGCCATTCCAATTTCTTTCAAAAGCAAATAAATCCTTAATCCCATCTCCATTTAAGTCAATCTGAGAAAATTGAGGACTGTTTAAACCTCCAGCCCATGGGTTTTTTAACGTGTCTCCAGTTATGGTAACGGGGATAGAATCATATCGCACAAAGCTTAACTGAGCAGAGGCATAATTTAACAGCAGCGAGGTTGCCAATACAAATAGATAACTTAATTTCATTGCTAAAAAGGGTCTGAATAATCTGGGTTATTAACAAAGGTAGTGTCTGAAAGCATTCTTAAAAAGGACAGCAAATCTTGTTTTTCCAAAGGGTTCAATTGCAAACCTCCTTGAGCTACCTTCTTCATAAGAGGACTTATTGTGGGTGAAAACTTAACCCCTTCACTATAGAAAGTAATCACTTCTTCTAGCGTATTAAACCTTCCATCATGCATGTAAGGGGCTGTAAATTCAACGTTTCTCAAGGTTGGAGATTTGAATTTCGCATTGTCATTTGAACTTCCAGTAATAGCTCCCAATCCTATATCAGTGAAAATATCATCAAGCCCATTATTATGAAAAAGATTGTCTGTAAATAATATTGTACTGTGGCAGTGAAAACAATCTCCTTTTTCCGTAAAGAAAATATCAAAACCTCTTGCCTCAGAAGCTGTCAAAGAAGCCTCCCCTCTTAAATACTTATCCCATTTAGAGTCATTCGAAATTAGAGTTCTTTCGAATTGCGCTATCGCTTTAGCTACCAGAATTGAATCAATGCTAATTGTTCCGAAAGCTTTACTAAACAAGGTCGGGTAATCTGGATGAGCATTTAATTTAACCATGGCATCAGTCCAAGTTAAATGCATTTCTATAGGATTAGGCACTGGACCTAAAGCCTGTTCTTCTAAACTCGCGGCTCTACCGTCCCAAAACAAACTTGACGACCAACCAGCATTGATAATCGCGGGTGAGTTTCTACCTCCTAGAAAACCGTCAATACCTGTACTAAACTGGTTGCCATTGTCAGAAAATGAAAAGGCCTGCGTATGGCAACTTGCACACGACTGGGTATTGTCTCCAGATAAAATAGGATCGTAAAACAACCTTCTACCAAGGCTAACTCCCTCTACGGTTAACGGATTGTCCGCTGGGATGTTCATAAAAGGAAATCCATTTGGGGTAATTAAGTTATAAGGTGTTGGTCCGGAACTCCCTGATGAAACATCTTCAATTAAAGGGTCCTTCTTGCAATTTGTAAAAAACAAGCCTGCTATGACTAATACACCAAGAATTTGATACCTTTTCATTATAAATCGTTTATTGAATAGAGCCAACTCTAAACACATCTGCTCCGTTCCCCATAAATTGTAACTGCATTACTTGGTTACCCATTATTCCTGTGACATCGTTTAGATCAATCAGACTCGGTGATTCCCACCATTTATTCACATTCATAATCAATTCAACTGCTAAATTTTTCCCGTTTGCTGTAAAGCTAGAAACAGGTAGGGTTAAGTTTACAAAGTAAGGGTTCCCCATAGACTGACCTGTGTGGCATTGATAATTTTTAATAATTCCAAGCGAATCATACTTTCCTTCTAACTTCATATAATGATAACCAGGCCCCATGGCTAGTGGCCATTCCATGTTATTTTCTGGGGGGTTAAGATAGGATGCAGAAACATTTTTCGCACTATCCAAACCGAAAGTAAATGATAGATAAGTATAAGTACCATTAGGAATCATATCCGTTGGAGAAAATGATAATGTTGTTGGATCAACCGCATCAATGTAATGTTCAGCATCAATAAGGACTGTCCCTCCTCCTGACTTATGTAAAATGATATCAGAAATAAAATACTTTAAAGTGGCAACACTGTAATTATTACCAATAGAATTGGTGTATTTTATCGTGTCAAAATCCAAAGATAAACCGTCTACTTCATGAGCAAAAGAAAATGTCATGTTTATATAATCCTTATTGTCATTTGGTGGAGAGTCTTTCTTACAAGCTAGAAGAATGACAAAAAAACACAATATACTAATCAAATATGTTAGACGATACTTTCTCATAATTGTAAAGATAGTGATAAAGCTATTACAACACAAAAAAAATTAGGTGATTGCCTAAATTCAAAAAAAAAAATACAATCATATCATTTGATATTCAAATAAATTCCTAACTTGTTCTACAATTTAGAATATAAAAATGGAGACATTAATAACATCTGGGGTTAAAATATCTGTCACAACACAGTTTCGGCAAGACTTTTCGTCTTTAAGTGATCGTGTCTTCTTTTTTAACTATAGGATTGATATCCACAATGCGAATGAATTCAATGTCCAGCTTATCTCGAGAGAATGGTATATTTTTGATTCTTTGAATGACGCTCAAATTGTGAATGGAGACGGTGTAATTGGCGAACAACCTATCTTAATTCCTGATGACAACTACACCTATACGAGCGGTTGTGAACTACGTTCAGAACTAGGAATAATGAAGGGATTCTATACTTTTAAAAACCTTTCAACTGATGAACTTTTTCAGGTTATTGTTCCGACATTCAAATTAGAATTTCCAGGCAAACTCAACTAGTTACTTCTTTCTTCTCAGGAAAAATATTCCAACAGGTATTAATAAGAGTAACCACAAATAATTTCTAGACGAAGATTGGTTTTTCACTTCTGTAGAATCAACTTCTAAGGTGTTAATTTCATTAATGTAATTGATTAACTCCTCATCAACATCCGTTTTTTTCTCCAATTTGACTTTCAATAATCCCATTCTTCGCTCAACCTCTTCCGTCTTTTCCTGTTGATTCAACTCGCCATATATCTCACTCAACAACTCTAAAGCATCGTATTCATCGACAACTAATTGGTTTTCTTGAGCTATTTGAATAGAAATATTTGCTTGTTTCATAGCCTCGCTATAATCCTCTACTACCATGTAATAGTTAGATAAATTGTAATACGCCTCAACAATCTGCCGAGGTCTATTTAGCTCTTTTCTTAATTCCAATGCTTGTTCAAAAAGAATTAAGCTCGAATCAATTTTTTGCATATAAATGAAAAGAATTGCTTTGTTGGTTAGTCCATGAGAAATGACCAACTTTGAATTATACATCTTTCCATAGCGCAGACTCTCCTCTAAATACTCCAATGATTTTTCTAAATCACCTCTATCTTGTGCAATTGTAGACAAAAAAGAACTTGCGTTTGCCGCCGCTTCATATTTGTTCAATTCTACCGCTTTCATCTTATATGATGACACTGATGAAACCCCATTTGTAGTGTCGCCAATTGCAACATAAGCCTTTCCTAATCCAATTTCACCGCTAAAAGCATCGGTTTCGTCATCTGACAATTCGCCTATCTCCAAAGACATCGAATAAGCTTCTATAGCACTATTAAATTCACCTATCATCAAATAAGCATTCCCTATTTCATTGAAAATTTGAGAAACATGAGACCAATCCTCATTCTTTTCGAAGTACTTTAAAGCTATTTTTAAGTTATCTATTCCAGGCTTTACAGATCCTGATAAAATACAATAACTTCCAAACCCAGAAAGTCCAGTGGCAATAGCAAATTGATTTGAGTTTCTTTCACCTATTTCAATCAGGTCAACGGATACGATTTTAAGCGAATCTAGGTCATTTACGCGATAATTTTCTAGTAATTCATACGCTATTTCTGCTTGAACTATTTCGTTTTTTTCTGACAAGAAACTCGTATAACTAATTTGAGAGCGACTCAAAGTAGAGATAATTAGGATAAAATAGAATTCTTTTAAGCATTACTAAGCATTTCAAATCGTCGTGCAATTTAGTAAAAAATAGATTGCAGAGCTTGTCAACTATATGTATTTTTGTAAACAATTAAAACACATTTAATATGTCAAACGCACTTTTTAAAGTACCAGCAGCAGTAAATGAACCTGTAAAAGCTTATGCTCCAGGATCTAGTGAATTAAGTAGCTTACTTGCTCAATATAAAAAAATGTATAACCAAGACCCCATTGATGTGCCTATGCATATCGGAGGGAAGGAGGTTAGAACATCTACCAAGAAACCCATGTCACCTCCCCATGACCATCAAAAAGTCTTGGGTCATTATAATTTTGGAGATGCCAGTCATGTGAATCAAGCAATTGATGCAGCAATGGCAGCTCGCGATGAATGGGCAAACTTGCCATGGGAACAAAGGGCATCAATTTTTTTAAGAGCAGCTGATTTATTGGCAGGTCCCTTTAGAGACAGAGTAAATGCATCTACAATGTTAGCACAGTCGAAGAATGTAATGCAAGCAGAAATTGATGCTGCATGCGAGTTGATTGACTTCTTTAAGTTCAACGTTCAGTACATGACTGAAATTTATTCTCAGCAACCAGATTCTCAACCAGGAATGTGGAATCGTTTAGAATATCGAGCATTGGAAGGTTTCGTTTTTGTTATCTCTCCGTTTAATTTTACTTCAATCTGTGCAAACCTTTGTGCTGCTCCTGCAATGATGGGGAATGTTGTTGTTTGGAAGCCAGCAGAATCTCAAATGTATTCTGCACAGGTCTTAATGGAATTATTTGAAGCTGCAGGAGTTCCTCCTGGAGTTATCAATTTAATTTCAGTCGACGGTCCGGTTGCAGGTGACGTAGTATTTAAACACAAAAATTTTGGTGGACTTCATTTCACAGGTTCTACAGGTGTGTTCAGACATTTATGGAAAGAAATGGGAGAAAATATTGCCAATTACAGAAGCTACCCAAGAATAGTTGGAGAAACAGGTGGTAAAGATTTCATCATGGTTCACAAATCGGCTGAAGCGCTATCCGTTGCAACGGCATGTGTTAGAGGTTCATTTGAATTTCAAGGACAAAAATGTTCTGCATCTTCTAGAGCTTACATTCCTTCTAACTTATGGGACGATGTTAAGAAAAGTATCATTTCACAAGTGAATTCATTCTCAATGGGTTCTCCAGAAGATCCTTCTAACTTTATGAATGCTGTTATTGATGAGAAATCATTTGATAACATTGCAGGCTACATTGACTTCATCAAAACGCAAGACGATGCTGAAATTATCGTCGGCGGCAATTATGATAAATCAAAAGGTTACTTTGTGGAAGCTACTGTTGTTGTGACGACAAATCCTAAATTCAGAACTCTTTGCGAAGAAATTTTTGGTCCTGTTTTAACAATTTTAGTTTACGATGAGGATGATTACGAAGCAACTTTAGATTTGGTTGATTCAACTTCAGAATACGCATTGACAGGTGCAATTATGTCAAACGACAGATACGCCATCAATTTAGCAATGAAGAAGTTGGAGAATGCAGCCGGTAATTTCTACATCAATGACAAACCAACAGGGGCTGTCGTAGGACAACAACCATTTGGTGGTGCAAGAGGGTCAGGCACAAATGATAAAGCAGGTGCGCCTATGAACTTGTTAAGATGGGTTTCTGCAAGAACAATTAAAGAAACATTCATCCCTGCAACGGATTATAGGTATCCATTTTTAGGATAGAAAAATAACAATACAAAAAACGGGATGACATTGTCATCCCGTTTTTTTTGCTTCAATTCGTAATTAAGTCTTATTTTAATTCTGTCAAGGATTGCAACATAGCATTTGCTTCATCCTCATAGACACTTTTCGAAGATTCTAATGTCCAAATCATCACTGTATAAAGATTCTCTTCTCCAACAAAATATCCTGTCCAATAGCTGATACCTTGATCTATAGACGGCGCGTAACCATCGAATGCGAATAGGCGAACATCCATACCGTTTATTTCTGTCTCAATTACTTTTGACTGGCTGCTAATTGTCATGTTCTCACCAAAAGAAGAAATTTGAATATCTGCTAATTCATCCGCAAGACTTTTATCCTTGTCATAAGCCCCAAGCGATTTTAAAACATCAATAAAGTTTTGCTTGTCCTCATCAATAACAATAACATACTTTTCAGCATAAGTGTTATTGTACTGCAACGAAGCATCGTCATTCAAACTTGTAGTGATGGTTAAATCCGCAGGAATATCAATAGAATACAACCCGCCAACTTCTTTAGTGACTGTATTTGAAACATCATCAATTTCTTCTTGCAAATCTTGCATTGCTGCTGCCAAATCTTTAGTTAAATCTGCATTTGAATTAGAGCTACACCCCAACAAAGTCAATACTGCGATACTCAACAATGAGATTGTAATTTTTTTCATAAGTAGTTATTTAAGTTTAAAAATCAAATATAGCGTTTTATTTCAAACACTTAAAATAATCGAATGGCTCGTGACAATCGTTGCATTGATACAATGATTTACAAGCTGTGCTACCGAATTGACTTTTTAATTTCGTGTTTTTAGAAGAGCATCTTGGACAAGGAACAACTACTTGCTTGGCAAAAAGAACACTTTTATCGAGTTCATCTTCTGGCGGAGCAATACCATATTCTCTTAATTTAATTCTAGCATTTTCTGTCAGCCAGTCTGTTGTCCATGCTGGAGAGAATTTCATTTTAACTTCCACATTCCTGAAATCATTCTCTTGTAATTTTGATTGAATATCAGCAATAAACACATCCGTTGCAGGGCAACCGCTGTACGTAGATGTTATTTCAATAACAACCTCATCATTGTTAACAGTAACGGTTCTTACGACTCCTAAATCAATAATGGAAATTACAGGAATCTCCGGATCCGGAACTTCTTCCAATAATTTCCATATATTTTCTTCAGCTGTCACTATGTGGGTTGCTTACCATTTTGCATCTGGATATGCTCTTTGCAAGTATTGCATATCGCATAAAAGATGACCTAAATATTCAGAATGCACAGCTTTTCGACTGCCTTTATGCATATAACCATTCTCAGGCAAAGTCAAGGTTGCTCTTTTCACAACAGAAGTAACTGTTTCCAACCATAAAGGTTTAATTGCGGTTAAATCAATCGCAATTCCGTCAGCAACTAGAACGATATCATCTTCATTCATTTCAAATAAATCATCCGTATATTTCCAAAGGTCATTCAATGAAGCTTGAACTTTTTCTTTGCTTTCTTCCGTTCCGTCACCTAAACGAACCACCCATTCTGAAGAATGTCGTAAGTGATAGGTAACTTCTTTCAATGATTTTTCTGCAAATGCTGCCAATGTTTCATTTTTGCTATTCTGCAATTGCGTATAAAAATGGAAGTTAAACGCATCGACTAACAATCCTCGAACAATGGTGTCTCCAAAATGACCGTTTGGTCTTTCCGATAATAACACGTTGTAGAAAGCGCGCTCGTTTCTTCCAAAAGCAATGGAATCTTCTGTTTCTCCTTTACCATTTAATTCTGCAATATAATTGTAAAGCATTCTTGATTGCCCAAATAAATCGAGTGAAATATTTGTCAACGCGATATCCTCTTCCAGCATTGGGCCATTACTGCACCATTCTGCCAAACGTTGAGCAAGAACTAAACTAGAGTCGCCAATTCTTAGGCAATAATTTACTAAAGCTTCTTTATTCTCCATGATTTTAGATGTTTTTTGACCCTTCTGGCATTACATAATGAGTTGCTTGACGATAAATTTTATCGTTAGCAGGTTCAAAAAAGCTTCCGTCCTCTTCGGGAACAGAAGAAGTTACATCTTCCATTTTAACCACCCAAATACAAGTTCCTTCTTGTCGGCGAGTGTACATATCTCGCGCATTCTGCAAAGCCATTTCTTTACCCATTGCATGAATGTTTCCAACATGCTTATGCGCTAAACCTGGTTTACTTTGAATAAATACTTCCCAAACGTCTCCTTGATTATCCATTATATCTTTTTTTATCAATTAATTCTTAGTTATTTTTCTGAGCGTAAGCATTGGCAGCTTCTCTTACCCATCTTCCTTCTTCGTGCGCTTTGATATGATGATCTATTCGTTGGTCATTACAAGGACCATCTCCGTTTACAACCGCCCAAAATTCATCCCAATTGATTTCGCCAAAATCATAGCTTCCTCGTTCTTCGTTCCATTTTAAATCTGGATCAGGAATGGTTAAACCAATTAACTCTGCTTGTTGAACAGTCTTGTCAATAAAGCGTTGTCTAAGTTCATCATTCGACTCTACTTTAATCCCCCATTTCATTGCATCTCCACTTCTTGCAGAATCAGCATCATGAGGTCCGAACATCATAATAGATGGCCACCAAGTTCTATTCAATGCATCTTGCGCCATTTCTTTTTGCTCAGGCGTACCTAATGCCATGTGAGAAATTATCTCATATCCTTGTCTTTGGTGAAAGCTTTCTTCTTTACAAATTCTCACCATTGCTCTTGAATAAGGGCCGTAAGATGTTTTTTGCAAAGAAACTTGATTCACAATAGCAGCACCATCAACTAACCAACCTACTGCACCCATATCGGCCCACGTTAAAGTTGGGTAGTTAAAAATGCTCGAATACTTCGCTTTTCTGGTTTGAAGTTCGTTGATATATTCGTCTCTACTTTTACCTAAAGTTTCTGCAGCAGAATAAAGATACTGCCCGTGTCCTGCTTCATCTTGAATTTTTGCCAACAGAATCACTTTTGCTCTTAAACTTGGTGCTCGAGAAATCCAATTCCCTTCAGGTTGCATTCCTATTACTTCAGAGTGCGCATGCTGCGACATTTGTCCTTGCAAATGCTTTCTATATCCATCAGGCATCCAGTCTTTAGGTTCAATTTTTACGTTGTTCTCGATTTTTTTAAGAAATTTATCTAAATCCGACATAATAAATTCGTGTTTTATTTTCGGTGACAAGATACGATATTTTCGTTAAATAAATACTGATTTTTGTCATGTTTGAGGGAGGAAGTTGATACTTGTTAGATTACTTCTATTGAGCTGACTCTGCTGAGCTTGTCGAAGTATGTCGAAATATGGATTATGAATTATGAATTGTTGAAGTAGGTAATTAGAATGATTTGAAGATTCTATGAGATGATTTATACCGATAGAGTTGCATTGAGAAGTTACTCCATCCAATGCTCCAACACTCAAAAACTCCAATGCTCCAATTTACACCTTAATCCGATAAAAGTTATATTTTTGTATTCTTGTATATAATAACTTACAGAATAAATGGATTTTCACAGTCTTCCTATTAAAAGCATTCAAAAAGAAACAAGCGATGCCGTCTCAATTACTTTTGAGGTTCCCGCTGAGTATAAGAAGAGTTTTTCTTTTGCTGCTGGGCAATATTTAACACTAGAAGCAGAAATTAATGGTGAGAAAGTAAGACGTGCATATTCTATATGGAAAGCGCCTTTTGAGAATGAAATATCTGTGCTTGTGAAAAAAATTGAGGATGGGAAATTCTCATGCTTTGCTAACAATGGTTTGGCAGCAAGTACGAGAATGAGCGTCGCGCCTCCAATTGGTAATTTCAAGTTAGTCGAGAATGGAAAAGCTTTGACCTTGTTTTCAGCAGGAAGCGGAATCACTCCAATTATTTCCATCATCAAGCAACAATTATTCAACGGACAAGATAATAAGGTCGTTCTTTTTTACGTCAATAGAAACCAGGAAAGCGTAATATTTAAAGACGAACTGGATAAACTGGTTGCCACTTTCCCAAATCAATTGACGGTTCATCATTTATTCACAAGAGAAGAAAATACGAGCAATCAGTTTTCAGGAAGAATTGACGCGGAGAAGTGCAAAGAATTAAGTTCAGAAAAAGTACTGAACCTCAAATCGGATGACTTTTACATGTGTGGACCTGAAGAAATGATTCTCTCGGTTAAAAATTACTTATTAGAGAATCAGGTAGATGAAAAAAAAATTCACTTTGAGTTGTTTAGTAGTTCGTTACCAACAGACAACACCTTTGATTCTTCTATTGAAAAAGCAACGGTCTTTGTAACCATCGACGATGATGAATTTGAATACGAATACACAATCGCAGAAGCCGATTCATTATTAGAAGCTGGTAATGACAGTGGACTAGATTTACCATTCTCTTGCAAAGGAGGAGTTTGCTGTACTTGCAAAGCGAAAGTAATGGAAGGCGAAGCAAAAATGATTAAAAACTATGCGCTTTCTGAAGAGGAAGTTGCAGATGGATATATTTTAACTTGTCAAGCACATCCAACGACAGAGAAGTTGGTAATTTCGTTTGATGAGTAACTGTGAACTGGGACTTCGAGAGCCTCAGCCCTCAATGTGAAAACTGAGGACTGAGGCTCTCGAAGTCCGAATACAATAAATTAAGAATTATGGCATTTTTTAAAAAACTATTTGGCAAGTCTGACAAAGGGAATTCTGGAAAAGGATTCCACGTTTTGACAGTAAATAAAATTTCCAAAATTGGTGGAGACACTGTAAAAGTTGAATTTTCAGTTTCGGAAGATTTAAAGAGTGAATTCAAATTCACTCCGGGACAATACATCAACTTTAGCATTGACGTAAACGGAAAAAACTACCGTCGCTCCTATTCTATTTGCAGTGGTCCCAATGAACCTCTGGCAGTTGCCGTTAAGAAAGTCAAAGAAGGTGTCATCTCTACATGGTTCAATTCTGAAGTGCAAGAAGGAACAGAAATTCTCGCATCGAAACCGGAAGGAAATTTTATACTTCCTGCCAACGCAAAGAAAATTGTTGCCATCGCTGCAGGAAGTGGAATTACTCCAATTATGTCGATTGCCAAATCAATTGAGGACGGAGACGGTTCGGTAGAATTATTCTACGGTAACAGAACTTCTAATGGGATTTTATTCTCCGAAGAGATTAAAGCATTGAACAAAACCAACTGCACGCATTTTTTAAGTCGTGAAGAAAAGGAAGGTTGCAAAAACGGAAGAATTGAAAAAGAATCGTTTACAGAAATTATCAAGGCTGATTTAAACATTCTAAAATCAGATGTATTCTTCATTTGCGGACCGGAAGAAATGATTGTGGAAATCAATGAAACGTTGAAGTTGTTCGGTGTTTCTGAAGATAAAATCAAATTTGAATTGTTCACTACACCTGTCTTAATGAAAAAAGATGGTCACACCGAAGATATTGACTTTAAAGGAACAAGTTCTGTCACAATGATGGTCGATAGTGAAGCAACTACTTTTGAATTGGATGCTAAAAAAAATATACTCGAAAAAGCAATTGATGAAGGTGTTGACGCTCCGTATTCTTGCAAAGGTGGTGTTTGTAGTTCTTGCAAAGGAAAAGTTTTGGAAGGTGATGTGTTCATGAAAATGAATTATACGTTAACGGATTCTGAGGTGGAAGAAGGATATATTTTGTGCTGTCAGGCGTTTCCGAGAAGTGAAAAAGTGGTGATTTCATTTGATGAGTGATGAGTTATGAGTTATGAGTTATGAGTTATGAGTTATGAGTTATGAGTTATGAGTTATGAGAAAAATAAAAAAATTAGTTT
>NVXU02000039.1 GCA_002734065.2 Fluviicola sp. | reverse complement strand
CAACTTTAGGTGTTTATAGCAGTAAGGTCCACCTCTTCCCATTCCGAACAGAGAAGTTAAGCCTACTTGCGCTGATGGTACTGCCCTTTTGAGGGTGGGAGAGTAAGTCGACGCCACTTTTAAGAACCCTCATTCCTTTTTGGAGTGAGGGTTTTTTAAGTTTTAAACCTCAAAAGCAAGTTTTTACCTCAGGCTTTTGGTTCTGTGGAACCAGCCTTCGTCTTCGAATGCTCAATAATCGCATTCTCTGGTGGGAGAGTAAGTCGACGCCACTTTTAAGAACCTTCATCATTTATTTGATGGAGGTTTTTTTGTGCCTTATAAATTTAGAATATAGTAGAAGGGTTTATGAAGAGTCTGGGTTCGAGTTCTAGTGGGACAACATTCATCAATTGTTTCAGATACTTTCTTTAAAAATCCTTCTTTTTCTAATTGTATAAGTTCTTTTTCTCCAATCCCATCCCATCCACTCGGAATTTGATATTTTTGAAAAAGTTCCACATTATTAATTTTTAATGAATGAGAAGCCCATCCATAATTGAAATGCACAAAATATATTAATTGATTTGAATTTAAGTCATTAGAAGCCCTAATAAGTATCTGTTTTAAATTTTCTTTCATTACTTAGTCTATAAGATCAGTCATTCTATATTTCTCCAGAATAGGAAGCGTTTTATTCCCTAATAAATCATATAAAGCTTTACCTAATTTTTGTTTATCACCTAATGGAGTTGAGGAAACCTCTATAATCCTTTAATGTCATATAGATTTATTTCTCCTGTTAAAATCGGCTTATAAAACTTCTCCATTACAGCAACAATATAATGCATTTCAGAAGCATAATTAATCAAATTATTAGATGATTGAAACTCTTCATAAAATAACATTTCCTTTTTCGGATCAATTTTAAGAGAGTTGGCGATTAAACTTGGACTTATCAGGTTAAAATTTAAATCTAAACCCCCCCATGAAACACCTATATGGGGGAAATTTTCTAACATTGAGATCATTATGCAATAGCTATTATTGGAATAATAACTAATGAATTCATCTTCATCTTGTTTATAAAGTTTAAACCCATAGCCTTTTAGATAAGACTCAATAATATAAGAACAATCTGAAAAAAAATCTTTGTAATCTATCATGCTCATGGTTTTATCATTAGACCGTTTTCTTGTAAAAGATAACCCTTAGAAAGAAGATAATCGTATTCCATTTTCATGAATGTTTTAATTTTCACTAACCCCTCATTCATGCATTTAGTCTTAAAAGGGCCATTTAACATATCTGAAACACGATTAAACTGATTTACAGATAATCTAGGGTCGTGAATAAATCTAATATCACCACCATTAGCAATTATATCATCAATATGAACTTTATTAAAATCATTCCAATATTTAGTGTTTTGACCTATTACTGATAATGCATCCGTACTCGAGGCGGGAATTCAACCCTAACTCTAATGCCCAGTAATAATCTCACTTAATAAAGGTTCAGTTATTCGAGGGGCTGAAATAGGGGCGGATTACGCCATTTTTCACTTCTTTTTAGGAGGTATTGTTTTACCTAGTTTCGTTGCTTTTTTTACAGTCTTCGTAGGTGCTATCGTTTTTCCTTCAGTTTGTAGTTTCTTGTTAGCCATACTATATAGTTTTAGATACAAATATTAAAAATGTTATTATTCCAAAGGCGAGCGTCATCATTGCTAGCCAATTCAAAAATTTCGTAAAATTATTCCAGACATTACTTATTTTCTCTGCTCCCTTAATATCAAAATTAGTTGCAATTATTCCAGTTCGGTGGGAAATTAAAATAACTAACAGAGATGCAGTAAAACAGATCCACGAAATCTTTAAAAGAGTAGTGTTCGTTTCATCAGTAATTTCAACAATATCTTTTACAAATCCTACTGTAAGAACAAGAGCACCACTATTCAGATACACTAGTAGTTTGTCGTATTGTTCTTCAGCATAATCACGCATTTTTACAATCGCTATATCTCGTTTTTCTTCTTCAGTATCTTCGCTCATAATCTAGTCTATATTCTTTCTAATTAACAGACGTTTTTCTATCAAATAAGTTGCCTAAAAAGGAGATGGGAAATAGAACAACAGAACAGATTGTTAAGAATAGTAAAGAGTTAAATTATTCAGCTTAATAAGCAACGATTTAAAGCCAGTATTATCAGTTCGAATTATCTTTTACCGTTCGGATTAATAACAACGCTTAAAACGTCAAATATCCACTTCTATTCACATTCTAGGTTTTCGACTTGCTCTTAAATTAACATTCCACCCTCTACGACACCACAAGCTTCGAGGGCTATTCTGGTCGGGGAGTATTTTTCGGTCGAATTAGATAACAAGTCGGTGGACAACAAATCAGACGTGTCTATACTTGTCAAATCGCTCCTTTTTACTTGCCCTTTACTTGTTATCTACTCATTAAACACTAGGTACAAGTAAGGGGGTATTCTCTATATATTTATGCAACCGAATAACTCAGCCCCTTTTTCGCAGTTCTTCAATGCGTTTGTCCTTCGTTTCAAACAGCAACTTCTTTTTATTTCTACACGATTTTAGTGCTTTCTTTAATTCGGGAGGAGGAGAATTCAAAATAGCAATTCGGTTTTTAATGTTTTTGTTACGATGTCCACTATCAAGCTGCCTCATTAGAATCTGGACATAGTTATTCGCGCCGCCAACAGCCATTGCAGTAATATGCGACTCATACATGCTAAGCTCTGTTACCCCTTTATCTTTTAAAAATTCTACTCCAACATTTAGATTATATTCCGAAAACTGCACATTACAAAAGATGGTATTCAATCCATCTAAAAGTGTATCCCAATTCTCTAAAATATCCGCAGGAGTTTTTATTAAAACCTCTCTATTTTTACCTGTTCCTTTTGCAAATTCGGGAGGGCATCCTTCGACCTTTGTAACTCTCACTTCAAAGCGAAGAGAAAAACTGTTATCATTTAACTTTTTAGCGAGTAATTTCTTAGAGCGTCTATTTTTTACATATTCTCCCTTTTTTCTTGCCTCGGCTTTTTCTTTCTTCTTCAATTCTTTTTCACTAACACTCATTAGCTGGGAGTGTTTATCATAAAACACAATGCTATAGTCAGAGCTACCAAATCGGACAGATTCCCGTTCATGCTCAAAGTCTCTTTCAAATCCTTTGTAGTAAACCAAACCATCTATAATTCCTCCCATATTTTCCCAAAAACGTAGACTCATACCCAATTCGACTTTAATAATCTTTGCATACTTTACTTTATCGGTCGGAACACCAATTTTCTGGGCAATAGCCTCAATACAATGAATAGCATCTTTAAAGAATAAGTCTCGTGTCGTTCCAGCACCTAAATACCACTTTCTCCAACTTCCATAAATATCAACTACTGTTTCATCTATTTTAGGGTTATAAAATGTCTTTAACCACAAAGGATGAGTTCTCCTTTCAATATTTAGGAGTACTCCGTCAAGAATAAGAGGAGGTAAGAAAGATTCTACTTCAAAGACACCACGACCTCTATTTTTAGCCGATCCAAATTCACGTATTCGCCCCTTTAAAGAGAAGCGTATTTCAGTATTATCAAACATTTCTCATTTCCTTTAGAAGTCTCAGTATTTCACTTTTAGGAAAAAGAACCTTCCCTTTCTCTCCATTTTCAAAAGCAACGATTTTATTTTCATGTCGCCACCTATCCAACGTCCTTTCACTAACCGAGAATAATTCAGCAACATCCTTTTTCGAGAACATTTCTTTTTTATTCAGTTCGTACATTTCTGCCGTAACGACAAACACTTCATTCTTTACATAACTACGGATTAATTTTCCGATATTTTTCCCATTCATAACCTAAAAATTTATTTGTTTCTAGGTTTAATAACTTGGTAAAGCATTTTTCGGAAAACGAAATTGTTAATAACTGCCATTTTACATAGCATATTTAGACCTTAAAATGGCTACAACTCTTTTCAATAAAGGGTTTCGTAGTGTTAATAAGTTTTTTCTAGAGCAACCGAATAACGCTCGTATGTTCGGCTTCCTATTTCATATTTTAACCCTATAAGAATCTTATTCTTCAAGTCGTTTAGTAATATGTTTTTTGCACTTTTTCGCTTTCGTTTTTCCTTTTTACTTAAAGAGTCTTTACTAGAGAAAGTACGATAGCCCATAAAGACTACATTTCTTACATTTCCTTCGGGGTCAACGAGTAGTTTATACTCTACTTTACATTTTTCTATAACGTTTAAATCACTGAATATTGGTTTAGCAAAAATCTCTCTTTTTATTATTATCGGAGTAGCATTTATTCCCGTTCCACCATCTCTATTATTATCAAAAACACTCGATTCGTTCAATTCATTATCAGTGGGTTCAACATTAGGATTATTAAAAACATCCGATGGCATTTCATAGTCCGTTAATTCGAGGTCAGCATTATTCTCAAAATCGGGAGTGCCACAGTATTCAGAATAATCAAATTCTTCCTCAACAAATTCCCCTCCTTCATTCTTATCGCTCGATTCATTAGTGTCATTTACCATATTTTCAACGTCGGACTTATAGCTACTATCAAACTTAGATTCATAAATAACCGCAGAGACTGTAGCTATTAAAATCACAAGAAGCACAACAGGGATTAATCGAAGTCGTCTTTTAAAATTTCCACATCCAATCGAATTCTTTACTTTTCTATAATTCGACATTTTCACTCGACCATAAATCGTTATACCATCTACTAATACCCAAAGAAAATAGACCCCAGCCATTACAAATATTATTGGTAATCCCCATTCTTCAATTTCCTTCGGTGCTTTTACTACTATAACTCCAGATAAAATCAAAAGGGAGGGGTATAGAGCTTTCACTAGTCCACCGAAGTAATCTCGCACGAAAAACCTATCGAAAGCCCAGAATATTGGTAAGAACCAGTATAAAACGGTAATCAGCAAAGGATTTCGGTAACTAAGATTTACTACAAATTCCTTTTCACTAGACAGTTCCATATCAGAACTTATCTCGTTTAACTTACTCTCTGGGAAATACTTTCCGTTTGTCAACAAGAAAGACCGTACAAATTCTATGTTCATCTTTTAACAATTAGTCAGTACAAAAGTAGTTAATCCGCATATATGCAGTTACATAAAATAGGATTAGTTCTCAATTTTGCATCAGAGAAATGGCAAAAGAGAAAGAAAATACGGACAAAAGGATACTACTAATAGCAGGACGTATTAAACAACTTAGAATAGATGCTAACTACTCTAGTGCCGAAAATTTTGCATTCGATAACGAAATTAACAGAGTCCAATATTGGAGAGTAGAAAGCGGAGCAAACGTCACGATTAAAACCCTCCTCAAAATACTAGACATTCATAAGATTAGTTTACAAGATTTCTTTAACTCGCTTTCTTAAATAGTTCGATACTCATAATCGCTGAGGATAAATCTTTCACATCGGCTTGTACATACACCATAGTTTGTTTCACATTCGTATGTCCCATCAGCTCCATTATCTTAAAAGCATTTATACTATTCTTACCAAGAAGATAACCAAAGGAATGTCTTCCTACATGGTAAGTTACGTGCTTATTTAGCTTAGCGAGTTTACAGATAATCCTAAGTGCTTTATTCACTTTATCATTAGATATCTTCGGGAAAACAAGTTCATTACTCTTTCCTTCATAGCGATTCAAGATTTCTTGCACCCCTTCCGAAATTGGCACAACAACTTCGTTTCGAGTTTTTATCATTCGCTTTCTTATCGTTCCATTCTTTTTTACATCGCTCCACTTTAAGGTAACCATATCGCTATAACGAAAGCCAGTAAAACAGGCAAACAAAAATCGGTCAATATTAACACCCATTTTAGGAGAAAGTCGGTCTCTTAGATATGCAATTTTTTCAATTTCATATTCGTCTAAAAAAGTAGGTTCAGACTTTGGTCTAGGCACATAGAATTCATCCTTACTGTAAGGATTACTTTCCAGTAATTTTTCTTTTACCAATTTATTAATTACGGTTTTTAAATTTTTATGTCTTGCCCATGCTCCGCCATTACCCATATTCACCTTCACTCTTAAATAGTAGTCGAAAGCTTCAATAAAATTTACGTCAATTTCATTTATTAGAATTCGCCTACGGAATTTTTTTAGATGGTTCAATGTTCCAATATAACTTTTAACAGTACTCTCTTTTTCAGTACGTTTTTTCAGAGTTAAAAATTTATCATAATAAGGGTAAAAATCTTGTTCATCAACACCTCGATAAAAAGACTTAACCATTTCGATTGTTACGGTTTTATTCCTTGCAATTCTATCTGAATAGAAATCTTCAATATCCATTAACTCACGGTTTAAAGTTCTTCTCAGATTTGCACAATTAGATTTAGGTTTCCGCTGTTTAAAATCCCAATTAGAAATTTCCAGCCATTTACCAGTAGAGAGTTTAAATTCTCGACCATTCAAATTCGGGTAGAAGTAAATTGCACATTTCCCATCGTTTCGTCGCTTATCTTTTCTTAAAACAAGCCTTACTTTAAAATAGTTTTTCATGTCGTTTATTTCTATACTAATAACAGTTAGCACCATTAACTGTTAGAAATATAGTTGGCATTACATTCTATTCAAAGCATTAATCCCTTTATCCATAAGGCTTTCAGGAAGTAAAAAAATATTCTTTCGAAGAGATTTCTTTCGCTTCCAAACAAACCAAGATATTCAACAAAAAAGAAGCATAATTTACAAAGGGGCGGAAATAGGGGCGGAAGTTTTGTCGATATATGTCTAACCATGTCTCATTAGAAACAAAAAAACCCTAGCGTTTGCTAGGGTTCTTATGACATCGTTCGCCATTGTTAGACGAAGTAGTACTCGAGGCGGGACTTGAACCTATCTCTATATTTCTTGAATCTACCATATTCACTACCACATCCGCTTAATTAATCCTTTTCAAAAGCGTTCCTTATAGGGAACATTGGTAAATATAGTGCTTTTTCAACAAATCATAAATTTTGCATTTTAGAAATCAAGAATATTTTGAGATTTTTGATCGTTTTTTGGATATTGGCTTGCTAGATTATTTTGCTTATTTTTTTTGCGAATTTCTTCAAAATATTCTTCGTCAAATACGTATTTTAACTCATAACCTAACAATTATCCAATTCAACTATCCGCTATACATTATCCATTAACCAAACGCATCACTTCACTATAGAATATTCCCAGGCTATCGCACGAATCTTTCGTGTGATTTGACCTTAACCTCCGACAAAAACTCCTATCTCCAATTTTAACATTTTTTGGCTAAAACTGTCCATTTTTCGCAAAATTCAATTGAATTTTGCGAAAAATCAAGAAAAAATCGCTCAATTGGATGAAAAACGCAAGCTGAAAAATTCAATAATTTACGATTAATTTCAGAAACGATAGGAAATTGGTTGTATCTCCATATTTAACTCTCAAAGATGTTTTGTGTGGTATTTTCATGCATGCTGAAACTTACCGTATTCTGTGAAAACATTCTGTAAAGAAGGTTGCAATTGTTTAATACACTACCTTAATGATGGAGTTGCTTGAACTGTTCAAAATGGAGATGTAGTAGATTCCACGTCCAAACGCCTTTATATTTAGGGAATTATTCAAAAGAAGTTCTGTTGAAATTTTTTGACCAATTGAATTAATAATTGAGACTTCGCTGATAGCTTCGTTGGAGTTGTTCTCTATAAAAAAGATACCATCTGAAGAAGGATTTGGATAGAAAATGAATTGATTATTCAACTCGCTCAAACCAAGAGAGAAGCCTTCTATTAAATCTAAAGTTTGATCAATAGATGGACTATATACTTTATCGATTAGTCCACTTGGCCAATATACTGTAATACTATCTATTGTTGTGTTTAGTCCGATTCCGAAAAATTCAGTCATACTGTTTTGACCCAAAAAGCCTTCGCCTAATAAAGTGAAATTGTATTGCAATTGACCGCCAGAAGAAAGTTCAATTCTTGCTCCTATGGCATCTCGATTACTAATGGTTCCTTCTAAATTTATTTTTATCCAATGATTAGAATTAGGTACATTCTGGTAAACAAAATGATTAATAGGCTCTTTATTCGACACGGCAATGTCAGGAAACCCATCATTGTTCAAGTCGCCAATTGCGTTTGAAAAACTAGCAGCGGTATCCAATTCAAAACCGAGGGTTTCTAATACAAACGTGTCCGTCAAAGTTCTTTCGAAATAGGCAGAAGGCAAATCGCCGCTAGAAGGGCCTAGCATTCCACTGACATATAAATCTAAGTCCATGTCGTTGTCTCCGTCAAGAAAGACCGCGCCCCATGCGACACTGTTAAAAGCAACACCTAGTGAATCGGCTAATTCTAAAAAAGTTTCATCGCCATTGTTTCGGAGCATTGCATTTCCAGCATGCGTATTTGTGGTATAGAAATCGGGAAATCCATCATAATTGTAATCTCCAATAGTGGTGCTCATTGCATCCATAATGATATCCGTGTTTGAAGATAAACCAATGCTCGAGAAAGTTAAATCTCCATTATTTTTAAATAATTCATTGGGAACTAATCGATCATTGGCAATGTAAATATCAAGCAATCCATCAAGGTTAAAATCTATAAATGCTGCACAAAAAGACATGTCGTTCAAATCTTCAATATTAGAACTTACAGAGATATCACTGAAGCTAAAGTTTCCATTGTTTAGGTATAATTTGTTACCAGTTAAATTGTTTGTATCAGTATCGCGAGCACATATAAATAAGTCTAGTAGTCCGTCATTATTAATATCGCCCCAAGAAGAACCAAATGCTTTTATTGCAGTTGTAAAGCCCGCTGCAAAAGACGCATCAGTGAAAGACATATTCCCAATATTTTCATAGATTTTCGGAGTTAGGTTGAATCTCGTTATAAAAAGATCTTTATCTCAATCATTGTCCACATCTACCCAATTAATTTGTTTTACTTCGTTGGTATCGGAAATTCCAAAGTCCATTTTCGTGAATCCGTTACCATTGTTTTGATAAAAACTTAATGAATCTCCAGCTGCAGAAGCAAACGAAAGGTCATCCAATCCATCACCGTTAAAATCACAAAAACTTACTCCTCCTCCGAACAAGCTGGGTGAACCATAAAATTTTTGAATACCATTTGTGCTGGCAACATCAATAAATTGTTGAGCTTTAACTGTAGAAAAAGACACTAAAAATAAAATTGATAAAAATAGTTTCATTGAGTAGTATTAATAGTAATACTTCACATAAAGTATATACTAGATTTCATCAAATATACAAAAAAACTCATAACCTTAGGGACATTCTTTTTTTACTGAAAAGTGACCACCCCCCAAAACTATTTTTTGCCAATGAGGGATTTATTCTTAAATTTGGATAAAACTAAAATACTATGAAAAAATTACTACTATTTTCCGTCTCTTTTTTAAGCACAATTGCTTTTTCGCAAGTAACCATCACACAAGCAAATATGGTTTCGGCTTCAGACATTGTTGTTCAAAGCAATGACACCTTGCCATCAGTTGCCTCGCCAACAGGAGGAACCAACCAGACGTGGGACTATTCTACAGGTCTTGTGGAACATACAGTCAATACTTTGTCATTTGCCAACCCTGACTGGTTAATAAATGCAAGTTTTTTTCCAACAGCTAACATTGCTGCAACAGATCAGGCTGGCTTTGAGGTTTACTCCATCATCGATGCCGCAAGCATAAGATTCATTGGAGTTGCCGGCGATATTTTTGGTACAGGACAAAAACAAATTTATATGAACCCAGCGGATGAAATTTTAAGATTCCCAGCAAATATGAATGATTCTTATACGACAACTTCAATTCAATCGGTAACTATTTTGGGTTCGGATGTTGGTGCACCTGTTGATTCAATCATCAACAAAACGTACACAACAAAAATTGTATCTATCGACGCCTGGGGAAATATGACAACACCTTATGGTAGTTTTGACGTTCTAAGAGTGAACGAAACAGTGAATGCCATTGATTCTACATGGACCTACTTTTTTGGAATAGAATCTTTATTTGATAACGGAGACACAACTACTTATAACTATGTATTTTGGTCAGATGATCCGACTACAGGGTTTCCTGTTGCAGAATTCGAGCACGATAATGCCGGAACTGTTTTTGGCGTAACTTGGTTGACAGCTGAACCTACTTTATTGCTTTCTGAGAATGATGTTGATGATGCAAAAGTCTATCCAAATCCAACAGACGGTGATTTAACCATCGAATTGAATAACAATGCAATCACGAAAGTTGAATTGTATTCTATAAGTGGAGTTTTGGTTCAATCAGAACAATTAACAGCAACAAAAACAACGATTGATGTGTCTAAATTAGAAAAAGGAGTTTATTTCTATAAGCTGCTAGACAATCAGAACGAAGTTGTTGTGAACAAACAATTTATCGTCCAGTAGGGGGATAAATATTTGGAGATTGAGAAATTCGGAGATTCGGAGATTGATGCCCATAGTAGGTGTTATTTTAATCTCCGAATCTCCAAATTTCTCAATCTCCAAATCATAACAAGCAACCACGTCAATCTCCGAATCTTACTTCCTCCCTTTATCCAAACTAAACGTAAAAGTACTGCCAATTCCGACAGTGCTTCTCACGCTAATAGTTTGTTTATGCAATTCAATAATGTGTTTCACGATAGAAAGTCCGAGGCCTGATCCGCCGTCAGTTCTGTTTCTACTTTTTTCAACACGGTAGAAACGTTCAAATAAACGGGGCAGTTCTTCAGGATCCATTCCAATTCCGTCGTCAGAAATTTCGACGGTTACAATGTCGTTCATGATGTAAAAACGGACTTCTGTGGTGCCATTTTCATTTCCGTAGCTGATAGAATTATTGAGTAAGTTAAAAATGACTTGATTAATTTTATTTTTATCAGCTCGAACAAAAACAGGATCGAAATCCTTGGCAAATTTTAGCGAAATGTTCTTTTCTTTTGCCATTATTTCTAAAGAACCAAAAACGTCTGTGACGAGTTCTTTCATATCAAAAACCTTAAAATCTAGGTTGATTCTATCCGCTTCCATTTTGGTGATTTTGTCCAAATCATCCAGAATCATCGTCATTCTCTCCGTTGCTTTCGACGCTTTTTCCAAAAACAATCGATTGACAGATTCGTCTTCTAATCCACCGTCTAGTAGCGTGAGAATGTAACCTTGAATGGAGAAAACAGGTGTTTTTAGTTCATGCGCGAGGTTTCCTAAGAACTCTCTTCGGAACTCCTCTTGCTCTTTTAGCATGGAAATTTCTTCCGTTCGCTCTTCCGACCATTTTTTGGTCTCTATTTCTGCCATTTCAATCACATCCTCTTGAAGACTGAAATTCTTGTTATCATCATTCGTAAATTTCCCTTTTCGAATAGAACGGTACAGTATTTTCAACTTCTCAGTGATGAATAATTTAACAAGAATATAGAAGGTAATAAAACTTGCAAACCCCGCAATGGCAGACACAGTAATAGCTTCAGTGATACCTGTGATTATTGTTTCAGTCAGAATAAGTTGCACCAGAAAAGTGATAAGGGTAGTAATTACACTTCCTCCAAGAACGATATATATGGGTTTAAGATTTCTCAAATTTCATTAAATGTATATCCAACGCCTTTAATTGTACGAATATAATCATTACCAAGCTTTTCTCGTAATTTTCTAATGTGAACATCAATTGTTCGTTCACCTACCACAGTATCATCTCCCCAAATTAGTGACAGAATTTGGTCACGTGTAAATACTTTGCCAGGCTTCGTTGCTAGTAATTCTAAGAGTTCAAATTCTTTTTTTGGAAGAATTAAAGGACCGTCTTTAGATTCTACAATGTATTTTTCTCTATCAATTTTAATCGACGAACAGTACACTATGTCTTCGTTTATTTCTTTTTTGTCGAGTCGTGATAATAATGAGGCCACCTTACTCACCAAGAGCCTCGGTCTGATAGGTTTAGAAATATAATCATCGGCCCCCGCTTCAAGACCTGCTATTTGCGAATAATCTTCGGAGCGAGAAGTCAAAAAAGCGATAATGGGGCGTGTTTTTAATTCTCTGCGCAAAACTTGACAAGCTTCAATACCGTCCATTACGGGCATCATGACATCCAGAATAATCAATGAAGGATTCTTCTCTTTAGCTATCCGAATTCCTTCTTCCCCATTGTTGGCGGTGAGTACTTTGTATCCTTCTTTTTTTAAGCTATATGATAAAAAGTCAAGTATATCTTGCTCATCATCTACCAAAAGAATTGTGGTGTTTTTTATTTCATTATCCATGACGTTAGTATTTATTCAAAGGTAGGGAGATACTAATTTTAAAGAGTTAGTAGAGTCTTATTGAATAGTTAAGAATAAAGCTGAAATGTTATGTAATAGTTAAGGGAAGCTCCGTTAAAAATGGAGTTTATAGAGTCATCCTTAACATAGGGTTAACATTTTAATGTACGCTTCATGAAAAGTTATTGCAACGATAAAAACTAGAGAACATTAATTCGGGAAAACTAACGGAAATTTGTACCAACAAAAAGATAAAAAACTAAACTTTTAAAAAGATGAAAAAAGTAAACACAATTAAAGTAGGAATGATTGCCTTAGTAGCTACGTTGCTACTAGTAAACGTTTCTTGTAAGAAGAAAGGATGTACGGATCCTACAGCAACTAACTACAATCAAAATGCAAAAAAGGATGATGGGTCTTGTAATTTCGCTCCTGTTATAAACGGGAACGTTGTCAAATCTGGATTTATAACTTCAAATGAAACATGGGTGGCAACAGAAATTTATCAATTGAATGGTAAAGTGGTCGTTCAGAATGGAGTCACGCTAACAATTGAAGCAGGAACAATTATAAAAGGTGCAGAAGGAACAGGCGCAAACGCATCTGCTTTGGTTATTGCAAAAGGAGGAAAAATAAATGCAGTAGGAACACCTAGTGCTCCAATTATCTTTACTTCTGTTTTAGACAATATACAGAAGGGGCAGTTAGTTGGCACCAACCTTTCTGAAACAGACAATGGCAAATGGGGAGGAGTTATTGTTTTAGGTAACGCACCTATTTCTGCACTCAATGGCGACACACAATCTCAAATAGAAGGCATACCGGTAACAGATACTTATGGAGCTTTTGGAGGAACCAATGCTGCTGATAATTCTGGAACGCTTGCTTACCTTTCCATTCGCCATGGTGGAGCTCTTATCGGAGCAGGAAATGAAATCAATGGTTTGACACTTGGTGGAGTAGGAACAGGAACTTCTATTTCTAACATTGAAGTAATTGCAAATTTAGATGACGGGATTGAGTTTTTCGGAGGAACAGTCAACGTAACAAATGTTGTAATTGGCTTTCAAGGAGATGACGGAATAGACATCGATATGAACTATTCAGGAACCGTTTCTGAATTTATCGTAATAAATGGTGCAGCATCTGATGAAGCATTGGAGATTGATGGACCAGAGGGGACAACAAACATTACAGGATTATTCACTTTACAGAATGGAACAACCTCAACCTTTGGAGGAACGACTGCTAATGCTGATTTAAAATCAAAAGCGCAAGGCACGATCTCAAATGTAAAGTTGGGAACAATTAAAGTAAGAGCGAGTTATCAAAGTAATTGTACAGCTGCAAAAGAGGATGCATTCACACATTTAACAAATGCATCCCCTACATTAATTGTTACAGGGACTGAGTTTGTTGCCGTATCTGTTTATACAGGTTCGTTTGATAACACGGGTGTAACAAGTTGCACAGTCTTCCCCGCTGATCAAACCAATGCTCAAGGTGCAATAACAAGTACAGTTGCTACTGGAGCAAATCCAGCGGGCTATGCTTGGACTTGGTGCTCAATAAAAGGAAAGCTATAATAATAAGAAATAAGACAAAATGCCTTCCGGAAATACCGGTAGGCATTTGTCAGTTAAACTAGATCATGATGAGAAGAAGTTTTGGATTATTGATTACAAGTATTGTATTATGTTTCAACTTGTTTGCTCAAGGAACAATTACAGGCAAAGTTACAGACGTAAAAACCGGAGAGGCAATCCCTTTTGCTAAAGTGAAGGTAGTTGGAGAAAACAATGGTGCGCTAACGGATTTTGATGGGCTTTATAAACTTAAAACGACAACGAGTGAAGTCACTTTATTATTCTCCATGAAGGCAGATATGTATGAGGATCAAGAGAAGATAATTTCTGTTATAGACAATAAAATTGTTACAATCAATATTCAATTAGCAAAGTCAAGTTCTTATCAAGAGATTGAAGAGTTGGTTGTTCGTCATGTCAAAACAGAAGGAGCAACCTCAGTCGCTGCAGATGATAAACGCAGAAGAGATGCACAAGGATCCTCAGATGGAATAACGAAAGAGCAAATTCAAAATACTGGAGCAAGTACAGCTGTTGATGCCTTGCAAATGGTTCCAGGACTTGCCGTTGAAGATGGGAAAAGTGTTTATGTCCGTGGTTTGGGCGATCGCTATACAAAAACAGTTCTCAATGGAATGGAAATTCCAGGCTTAGATCCAGACAGAAACTCCGTTCAAATGGATATATTTCCCTCGAATATCATTGACAACATTACGGTCTATAAAACATTCACCCCCAATTTAACGGGTGATTTTACAGGAGGGCTGGTTGATATTACAACCAAAGATTTCCCTTCAACAGAAAATTTATCGGTAAAAGCTAGCTTAGGTTATAACTCTGCGGCGACGTTTAATAGCAATTATATTTCTTACCAAGGGGGTAAGTACGATTTTCTCGGTTTTGATGATGGAACAAGGCAACTGCCAATCAGAACAACAGACAAGTTCGTAGATCCTGTTCTGAATGACCCTTCATTGACACGGCAAACTTCTGCATTTAGCAATATTATGGCAACAGAGAAATCAAAAAGCTTTTTGAATCAAAATTATGCCATTTCTTATGGTAATCGACTTTCGAAAGTTCGAAAGAATAAATCAAATTTAGATTACGGATACAATGTTGTTCTCAATTATAAGAATACGAACAATTTTTTTGAAGATGTTCAGTTCAATGAGTATAGAAAGGACACAGACCTTTCTGTTACATCACTCTATCAAGATAGAACATCAAAAGGAGAATTAGCTCAAAATGATGTTATGTGGACGGCCTTAATAGGACAAGCTGTAAAATGGAATAAGAACAAGATTGCTTTCACTGTTATGAGAACGCAGAATGGGCAATCTTCAGCTTCGAATCTTACGCAAGAGAATAGTGAAAGTAATCCTGCAACACTTGTTAAGCAGAGTTTACAATATACACAACGCTCTGTTTCGACAGCAAACTTAAATGGTCGTCATTTTTTAGGTCAGAAAAGTAAATGGAAACTCGATTGGAAGTTAAGTCCAACATATTCTACAATTAGTGATCCAGATATTCGCTCAACTGTTCTTGAAAAAATTGGTAATGGTGAAACAGCTGTATATGCATTAAATCAAAGTGTTGGGGCAGAAATCAGAAGAACTTTTAGAGATTTGAAAGAATACAACCTAAGCGGTCGTTTTGATTTATCATACAATTTTAGAGTATGGGATTCTTTGCCAAGTAAACTTCAATTTGGAGGACTAAATACATTTAAGAAGAGAACTTTTGATGTTTATGATTATATTTTCAATGTGTATAATCCAACTTCTTATAGTAAAGACCCAAATTGGTATTTTCAAGAAGAGAATATTTGGACAAGTGAAAGAGGAACGGGTACTTATGGTACTGGTGAGCAACAAAAAGCGAATTCGTTCATTGCGTCGCAAAATGTGATGGGTGCTTATGTGATGAATGAATTGCCAATAACAAAAGCGTTTAAAGCAACTTATGGAGTACGTGTAGAGTATGCGATAAACAATTATACAGGAGAAAACAACCTCGGTAGTGTTCAATACATTAACGAGAGAGTTTTAGATGAATTAAGTGTACTACCATCCTTAAATGTGGTGTACAAAATTGAGAAAGAAGCAACCGAGCAAAAAGCAGCACGCTATACAAACATACGTGGAGCCTATTCTGAAACGGTAGCAAGACCTTCCTTTAAAGAGAAGTCAATTTCGCAAATATACGACCCAATTCAAGGACGTAGATACAATGGGAATATTGATTTATTGCAAACGTCTATTCAGAATGCAGATTTAAGGTATGAGTATTTTTACGGAAGAACGGAACTGATTTCTGCGAGTGTTTTCTACAAGCATTTCATTAACCCGATTGAAGTTGTAGCAAATGTTGCCGCACCAAGTGAAGTACAACCTGTAAATGCAGGAGTTGCTGATGTTTATGGAGCAGAAATAGAGTTTCGTAAAGCAATTGGATTCAACAAGAGAACTCATTTAAGTCTTGTTGCAGGAGCGAATTTAACGTATGTGCTATCTCGAATTGATATGAACCAAGTCAAAACGTCAGTCGGAGGAACGGAATACACAGAGAAAGAAGTTCGTCAGATGAATGCTAGAGAAGGAGAAGTTATCGGCAACTACAGACCAATGTTCGGACAGTCACCTTATATAGTGAATGGTTTTTTAACATTTAAAAATGACAGTTTAGGATTGATTGTTAATGCAAGTTACAATGTTCAAGGTAAGAAATTAGCGGTTGTTGGTGTTGGATCATTACCTGATGTTTACGAGCGTCCATTTCACAGTCTGAACATAAAAATTTCTAAAACATTGGGAATTGACAGAAGATGGGTTGCGAGTGTCTCTGCAAAAAACTTGCTAAAAAGCAAAAGAGCGAAATATTACGAGTCTTACAATGCTGATTCACAATTGTACGAGTTGTTTAATCAAGGAATGGTAATAACAGGGTCGATTTCATACACTTTCCGAGCAAAATAAATTCTCTTCAAGCATGTTTAAAGAGTCAATCTAATTGGCTCTTTTTACTTTTCATTAAATGTATATCCAACGCCTTTAATTGTACGAATATAATTATTACCAAGCTTTAGCTTCAAATCATACACCCAACCGAATCATATTTTAATCAGCTTAATCAGCGTCATCTGCGTTCTATCAAAACAACAAATTACTTTTCATTAAATGTATATCCAACGCCTTTAATTGTACGAATATAATCATTACCTATTTTCTCTCTCAGTTTTCTTATGTGAACATCAATTGTTCTATCGCCGACCACTATATCTGTTCCCCAAACGGTCTCTAAAATCACGTTTCTTTTGAAGACTTTACCCGGTTTAGACACAAGTAATTCGAGCAGGGCAAATTCTTTCTTGGGTAAATGAATCACAGCTCCGTTAATTGAGACCTCATATTTTTCTTGGTCAATTACCAAGCCTTTAGCATTGTCTTTTGCAGGTTCAACGCTTATTTTTCTTCTTAAAATAGCCTCAATTCTGCTGATTAACACTTTTGGTTTCACAGGTTTCGATACGTAATCATCTCCACCGGCTTTGAAACCTGCTATTTGACTGTAATCTTCACTTCTCGCAGTTAGAAAGCAGATTAAAATATTTTTGGTTGTCTCGTCTTCTTTTAGAATTTCGCAGACTTCAATACCATCCATTTCTGGCATCATTACATCCAGTAAAATTAAATCGGGATGCTCTTTCTTTGCAATAGAAATCCCCTCAACTCCATTGGAAGCTGAAAAAACTTTATAACCCTCCTTTTTCAGGTTGTATCCTAAAATTTCTCTGATATCTGATTCATCATCTATGATTAGTATTGATTCCATGCATCGATTTTAAGCAAAAAATTAATTTTTATTGTTCAAATATAAATATAACTCTTGGATTCTTAAGCACACACAATTATAAACTTACGCGTCTTTGCTAAATCGATTAAGCGACTTGGATAGTTTGAATAATAGCGCTTTCCAATATAACACGTCTTTATTGGATTTTAAAAAAGGTTGAAAATATGTAGAGCATTGTTGGATGCTAATAAATAGTGATGCTTTTTTTATAGCATAAAATGTTGTTGCACTTTTAATTTCTTCTGTTAAATTTGTCACGTAGTAGTAGGTTAGGTTGATTAGTGTAATGGGAATGAAGATGCCAATCTTCGTTCCCATTCTTTTTTACAGAACATTAACCTTCAATCAAATTCAAATTAATATCTTGTTGGCTCAATTGAAACAGAAACTTATGAAAGTTAAAATTTTATTGGTCGAGGATGATGCCAGTTTAGGATTTATTGTATCGGATCAGTTAAAGTCGGATGGATTTGACGTTACCTTGTGTTGCGACGGAGTAGAAGGAGGCAAGCGTTTTAATTCTGAGAAATTTCACCTGTGTATTTTTGACGTAATGATGCCTAAAAAAGATGGTTTCACATTGGCAAAAGACATTCGTAAAATCGATAAAAAAGTGCCCATATTATTTTTGACGGCAAAATCTTCTGATGAAGATAAAATTGCGGGATTTAAAGCTGGCGGAGATGATTACCTCACAAAACCCTTTAATATTGAAGAATTGCAACTTCGTGTAGCAGCAATGTTGCGAAGAATTGACATTCAACCCGAATCGGAAACAGAAACGGTTTTCACTATCGGAGAATACTCTTTTGACACCGTTAATTTTACGCTAGTTCATCCGAATTTCGAGAAAAGTTTAACGAAAAAAGAGGCGCAAATTTTAACATTTCTCTGCAAATATAAAAACAGTGTGGCCGCTAGAGAAATCATTCTAAACGGCGTTTGGGGGCAAGATGACTACTTCGTTGGTAGAAGTTTAGATGTTTTTATCACGAAATTGAGAAAATACCTTAAGGAAGACGAAAAAATATCAATTATAAACGTGCACGGCATCGGTTTTAAACTAGAAGTCAAGTAATAATGGAGAAAAAGTACATTTTGCACCTTGAAACAGCAACGAAAGTTTGTTCTGTTGCCTTGTCTTTAAATGGAGAATTAGTAGCCATCAAAGAAACGCAAGAAGACGGTTATTCGCATGGTGAGAATCTCAATTTATTTATTCAAGATGTTTGCCAGCAAGGAAAAATAACTTTGAAAGACTTATCGGCAGTTTCTTTGGCTTCCGGTCCAGGTTCATATACAGGACTCAGAATCGGAGCAGCAACGGCAAAAAGTTTGTGTTATGCCTTAGATATTCCGCTAATTGCCATCGATGCTTTGACTTCTTTGACAGAATTAGCAAGCGAAAAGCATTCAGGAATCAATTATTGCGCTGTAATAGATGCGCGAAGAATGGAAGTTTATAATTTATTCTCCAATGAGAATAAGGAAGCGTTAAAAAGTATTTCGGCAGACATCATTGATGCGGATTCTTATGCAGAATTCACCCCATTTGTTTGTTTTGGTGACGGTGCAGAAAAACTAAAAACAATCTGGAAAGAAAAAGAGTGCACTTTTGATACGACTATAAAATCCTCCGCTTTGGGACAAGTGAAATTGGCGCACGAAAAATTAGCAAAAAAAGAATTTGAAAATGTTGCCTACTGGGAACCGTTCTATCTAAAAGATTTTATCGCAGGAAAGAAAAAATGAATTTATCCGAAAAAATAAAGCAAGGAAATCGTCCTTTTGTAATCGCAGGCCCATGCAGTGCGGAGTCTGAACAGCAGACTGTATCTGTCTGTCAAGAGATTGCAAAGAATAATTCTGCGCAAATGCTGCGTGCTGGGATTTGGAAACCACGCACGCGACCAGGTTGTTTTGAAGGTGTCGGAGAAGAAGGTTTAGCGTGGATTGTTAACGCAGGAAAATTGACCAACCTCCCTACAACTATCGAGGTTGCGAAAAAAAGTCATGTAGAATTAGCACTAAAAGCAGGCGTTTCTTGCCTTTGGATTGGAGCAAGAACGACAGTCAATCCTTTTGCGGTGCAAGAAATTGCAGATGCTTTAAAAGGTGTCGATATCCCTGTGATGATTAAGAATCCCATGAATCCAGATTTGAACCTGTGGCTAGGTGCTTTCGAGCGCTTCGAGAAGGTTGGAGTGACGGATTTAACGGCAATTCATCGTGGATTCTCCGTTTACAATCACCGAAAATATAGAAATGTTCCGAGCTGGGAATTGCCCATCGCGTTGAATGAAAAACGACCCGAAACGCCTATTATTTGCGACCCGAGTCACATCACTGGCAATCGAGAATTGTTGTTTGAAGTCTCTCAAAAAGCAATGGATTTGAATTTTGATGGGTTGATGATAGAAACGCATCCCGACCCAGACAATGCTTGGTCAGATGCAGCGCAACAGATTACACCCACTCGATTGAAAGAAATTTTGGAGGCAATCGTTCTCCGTTCTGCCATAGTTTCGAAAGATGTCGCTACGCAAATAAGAGAAATTCGTGATAAAGTGAGCGATTTGGACGATAGATTGTTCGATTTACTCAGTGAGAGAATGAATTTTAGCGAAGAAGTGGGACAATTAAAACGAGAGAATAACATCACGATTCTGCAGCAAGAACACTGGACAAAAATCATTAATCGACGCTTGAATAGTAGCGGAGAATATCAACTGACAACGGTTTTTGTTCGACAATTAATGGATGCCATTCACCAAGAATCTATCCGTCGCCAAACTGCCGTGATGAATCCACCAAAAAAGGAGGATGATGCAAGTTAATGTTGCATTTTCTGCACTCTCTGGAAAGCTGTTTCCGCCACCTTCAAAAAGCGATGCTCAACGCGCTATCCTTTGTGCCGACTTGTCTTCAGAAGTTAGTGTGATTCACACTGTCGGACAAAGTAAAGATGTAAAAGCCATGTTGAAAAGCATACAACTTTTGGGAGCAAAGGTTGATTTTTTGGACGAGAAAGTGCAAATCGAAGGCATTAAAAGCTTCCCGAAAAACATCGAATTAAATGTAGGCGAAAGTGGATTGGGCTTGCGCTTGCTTGCAGGTATTGTTGCCGTTCATGACGGAGAGCAAATTATTACCGGTGAAGGTTCTATTCTCCAAAGAGAACAAAACTTTTTTGAGAATAATTTCATAAAATACGGCGTAGAAATTAACTCCAACAATGGTTTTCTGCCCTTTCAATTTTCTGGCAAGTTAAGAGGCGGAGAAATGACCGTTGACGGGAGTCATTCTTCGCAATACATTTCAGGATTGCTCATGGGCTTGCCTTTGCTCGAAAACGATACGACTCTTTTTGTTGAGAATGCTGTCAGCACACCGTATATCGACATGACAATTGACACTTTGAAATGCTTCGGAATTGAAATTGTCAATGAGAATTACGAACGTTATTTCATCAAAGGAGGACAGAATTATCAATCGTGTAATTACTTTGTAGAAGCAGATTGGAGTGCCGCAAGTTGTTGGCTCGTGGCGGCTGCTTTGTCCGAGAATTTCTCCGTGCAAGGATTGAAACCATTGAGCAAGCAAGCGGACAGAGCAATTTTATATGCGCTCGAATTAGCCAATTGCGAAGTAGAATGGGAAGGCGAGCAACTCAGTATTAACGGAGAATTCAGGTTTCCTTTTGAGTTTAACGCAACTCACTGCCCCGACGCATTCCCAGCACTGGTGGCACTTGCAGCGTTTTGCAACGGTCAGTCAAGAATAAAAGGCCTACACCGATTATCCAACAAAGAGAGCAATCGCGGACTTGTTCTGCAAAAAGAATTCGAAAAATTAGGTTTGCAAATTGACCTCGAAGAGGACACAATGATTATTCATGGAGGCGTTATTTTACATTCTGCAGAAGTCGATTCTCACAACGATCACAGAATTGCGATGTGCTTGGCAATTGCAGGAACGCAAATTGAAGGAGGTTTAACAATTCACAATGCCGAGGCTGTTGCCAAAAGTTACCCCAATTTTTGGGAAGATTTGAAGTCGGTCCAAAGTTGACTTATAGAGAATCGTTAGTCTCGAAGCAAGATTCCGCGCATCATTTTAAGGGTCAAAAAATTTTGTTATTTAGATTACCGATATTTCGAAGCGGGATCTCGCGCCTTGATTTTGGAAAGAGCGAAATCAAAGTCAATATTTTAGTTAAAAGTCTAGCGACAAAGGAGCTCAGGCGCATTAACTTAATATTGATGAAGATTGAGTGAATGAAGAAATCTCAGCGCAATGCAGTTTTTTTGCGAACTTTTTTTTCTGCTTAGGCAAAAAAAAGTGGAAATAAAAAAATAGAATTTTGTGAATACTATTGTTTTTAACCTCATTTCGAGAATATTTGAAATCAGTTCTACTATATTTGCACCATGCAACGATATTTCATAGAACTCGCCTACAACGGCACTGATTTTTTTGGATGGCAGCGTCAACCAAGAGAGATTTCTGTGCAAGAAGTTATCGAAGAACAATTATCTAAGTTGCATTCAAACACACCAATTAAAGTTTTAGGTTGCGGCAGAACGGACACCGGTGTTCACGCCAAGCATTTTATTCTGCACACAGATTTGCCCGAGATAAAAGACAAAGGTCTGTTCTTAAACAAGATGAACAAGATGCTTCCTAAGGCCATTGTTTTTTACAAGGTCTATGAAGTTGATGCTGACAAACACGCTCGTTTTGATGCCAAATCAAGAACCTACCGTTATTTTATTCACCGAGAGAAAAATCCTTTTTTGGTCGACCAAAGTTGGTTATTAAAAAAAGAATTGAACCTCGACAAAATGAATGAAGCAGCGAACTATTTATTAGGAGAACAGGATTTCACATCCCTATCGAAAGCACACACTGATGTCAAAACAAATATTTGCAACATCACGAAAGCCAAGTGGGTAAAGGTCTCCGAGAATGACTGTTATTTTGAAATTACGGCAAATCGTTTTTTGAGAAACATGGTTCGAGCAACGGTTGGAACGCTTGTCGAAATAGGTCTTGGAAAAGTGCAACCCGAAGAAATGAAAATTATTCTGGAGAAAAAAGACAGGCAAGTTGCGGCAATTTCAGCACCGGCGGGAGGATTGTTTTTGTGGGAAGTGATTTACTAGACGCAGTCGCAAGCGACTTGTTAGATTCGGTCGTTCCTCCCTGTTTGAAACATTCGCAAGCGAATTCTTAGACACACTCCTTCATCTCGACCCTGCTCGATGACCGCGTCGCTCTTAGACTTGTTTTTGGTTGAGAACAAGGATTGTGTTTTGATTCTTCGGGATGCTTAATTTTAAGTTTTCTTTAGAAGAACTGAAGAAATAGTTGCAAAATGTTATCTTTTAAGTTAACTTTGCATTGTGGCACGAAAGATAATATTCTTTGAAAAACACTTCATTGAGTTTTACGCAAGTCAAGATAGTAAAGTAAAAGATAAAATTCAGTATACTTTTTCTTTGATAAAGCAAGTTGAAAGAGTTCCAAAAAAATTCTTAAAACATTTAGAAGGAACAAATGGATTATATGAAATAAGGATTGAATACCAGTCAAACATATATCGTATTTTTTGTTGTTTTGATGACGGAAATTTAGTTGTGTTATTTAATGGTTTTCATAAAAAGTCACAAAAAACACCTAAAAAGGAGCTGGATAAAGGAAAACGACTTATGAAAAAGTATTTTGAAATTAAGAACAAGAATAATGGAAAACAAATACAAAAACATTAGCAATTTTGATCAGCTTCTTGAAGTTGAACACGGAAAAATCGGCTCAAAAAAAAGAAATGAATTTGATGAAAGAACACAAATGTTCATCATCTCGCAAATGTTAAAGCAAGCAAGAAAAGAAGCGAATTTAACGCAAGAACAACTAGCTGAGAAAACAGGCACAAAAAAGAGCTACATTTCAAAACTTGAAAATGCCAAAGGAAACATTCAATTATCAACGTTGATAAGAATATTTGAGCAAGGTTTGAATAGAAGAATAGGATTGACTTTTTTGTAGAGAAAGTGAGTTAGATTTCTTATGTTTGAAAGAAAAAGACTATGGGAATATTGTAGATGCTAAATTAGCATCCCGTTAATAGGTGTGATTCCATGATAATAGAGACATATAAAATAAATGGATGGGAAGATGAGGAAACGGGTATTCTTTTGTATGAGAATGACGATTGGATTCTTGTAAAACATATTCCAATAGATTATCAAATTGATGGGTACAAAATTTATTGTAAAAAATGGATTGATGCGCGCAAATCTGGATTAAAAGAAAAACAAATCAAGCACGTTCTAAAACTGAAGAATGTTGATTCAGCTATCCCATCAGGTTTAAAACTTGATAACACCCATAGTATTCTTAATCAAATTGAAAAGAAACTCGGTCTGGTCGAATTTCAAGATTCAGATTCAGATGATTTATTCTATGCTAAAAATATAAATATTCATGGTGATGAATTTTCAATAGATATGGTTGATTCAAAAGGAGTATTAGAAAAATGTTATGACTATAGATTCTCTTTTAATGAAATTAGGTCAATAGCTTTTAAATCTGATTACTTCGAATCCATTGTATTGCTCATTAGTAATCCATTTGAAGATACATGAATAATGAAGTTTTAAATAGAAATCTCACAATTTATAGAAATGAGATATGGGCAATAACCAACTCGATTTTATCTCTAAGAGATCGTTTACTTGCTTCCAATGCTTTAATTCTATGTTCAGACTCCGAAAATAATATCATCTCACCTGATATAGAGCCACACGAGATTATCTCTTCCATTCTCAACAACGCAAGTAGGCTTGAAAAGTTGTTTGTTATTGCAAACCAACGTGATAAAGAGACTCAAAGTGAGTACGACTTCCGAAGAGAGCGTGGACAATTACTACGAAAAATTTTTTTAAGCAAACAAAGAGGAGTAAGGGAACTGTTTAAGACAAGTGCTCGAAATAGTATAGAACACTTCGACGAGCGTATTGATGTACTAATGAATAAATTAATCGAAGGCGATATTAATGTAAAGGAGAAGTTGATTCTCTACAATCTGACATTGAATTACAAAGACTATTTTGATTCATGGGAACTTGTATTACCTATTAAAGTATTGGTAACTCAATCGTTAGAATATTATATTGTCAATTCTAAAATGGAAAAAGAATTCATCGACCTAAACAAGATATTCAAGGAAGTGGAAAAAATGCAGAAAAAAGTTCAGCTCTATGTTGATAATAAATTTCCCGAAGGTTCTCAAGACAGAATAGGTCCAGTTGGCATATTCATCCCCATTAAACACTAAAATTAGAGGCCTACTTTAAATACCCGTTAAAAATCATAGCTTATCGATGTTGAATAATACTTTTTAATGGTGTTGTCATCGCATTAACCATATCCCCACCTACACATCACTTCCTGAAAAATCAAAGAAAAAATTCAATTTCAACCCAAAACGAAGTCTAAGAGCGACGCGGTCATCGAGCAGGGTCGAGACGAAGGAGTGTATCTAAGAATTCGCTTGCGAATGTTTCAAACAGTTCGCCTGCGAACGAATCTAACAGCAAGAAAAAATGCGATAGCATTTGAAAAACAAGTGTTAACGCAGTTATACGCATCTACCCTACTCAACCACCAAAATAAAATTCGTCTTTTTTCCTTTCCCCAACAACGCATACTTACCATTAATCAACACATCTTCCGTTACCAAAAACGAATCATCCACTTTCTCCTTATTCACTGAAATGGCATTTCCTTTCAACTCTCTTCTCGCTTCTCCGTTCGATTTTAAAAATCCGGTTTTTGCAGAAAGTGCGTCGATGATTCCCAGTCCGTTTTTGACATCTTCTCTCGAAACGGTCGCTTGTGGAACGCCGTCAAAAATGGCAAAAAAGTCTTTTTCAGAAAGTGCTTTTAAATCTTCTGAGGTTGATTTTCCAAAGAGAATTTTTGTTGCAGCAACCGCCGTTTTTAGAGCCTCTTCTCCGTGAACACGAATAGTGATGTCTTCCGCTAAAGATCTTTGCAAAGCTCTCAAGTGCTTGTTCTCATTGTGCTCCGAGATGAGCTGTGAGATTTCTTTTTGGCTCTTTAGCGTAAATATTTTGATATAATTCTCTGCATCTTCGTCAGAAGCATTCAACCAGTATTGGTAGAATTGGTAAGGCGAAGTTCTCTCCGCATCCAACCAAATATTGCCACCTTCTGATTTGCCAAATTTTGTTCCATCGGCTTTCTTAATCAATGGCGTGGTCACTGCATACGCTTCGCCACCGCCTTTTCTTCTGATTAATTCTGTACCCGTCACAATGTTGCCCCATTGGTCAGAACCTCCCAATTGCAAGATGCAATCTTTGTGCTTATTGAGGTAGTAAAAATCATACCCTTGCACCAATTGGTAAGAGAATTCTGTGAAAGACATGCCTGTTTCCAAGCGAGATTTCACAGAATCTTTTGCCATCATGTAATTAACGGGGATGTGTTTTCCAATGTCGCGAATGAATTCTAAAAAGCTCATGTTCTCGAACCAATCGTAATTGTTGACCATTTCGGCAGAATTCTCCCCGCAGTCAAAGTCTAAAAATTGCTCCAATTGCTTGCGGACACCTGCAACATTCTTGTTCAATGTTTCGGCATCTAATAAATTTCTTTCCTGTGACTTCCCAGAAGGATCGCCCACCATTCCAGTTGCACCGCCTACCAAAGCATAAGGCTTGTGGCCCGCTCGTTGAAAGTGAACCAAGGTCATTATTTGCACCAAACTTCCGATATGCAAGGAGTCAGCCGTAGGGTCAAACCCGATATAACCGGCAGAAACCTTCTTCAAAAGTGCTTCCTCTGTTCCGGGCATCATGTCGTGGATCATTCCTCTCCACTGCAATTCTTTTATAAAGTTTTCAGGCATTTAATTCTGATTTTAAGAGAGAAAGACGTTAAGATATTAAGACTGTAGTTGAAATCTTTACAGTCTTAATATCTCGGAGTCTTAAAATCTCATTTCTTGTTCTTAACTAATACAATTCAATATCTAACTCTGTGTCAAATTCTTAAATACTTCTTCGAGTGATTTCTCCTCTTTCTTCAATGTCAATATTAGCAAGTTGTTTTCTTGAGCGAATTGAGCAATTACTTTCCTTAAATCCAACTCTTCTTTCGATTCCAACAACCAACCGTCGTTTACTTTTCCAATTTTGCTAATAGCAGTGATTTTGCTCAGTTGCGATTTAGAAACAGCACTGTCAAACTCAACATAAACCGTTTGTAATTTCGTATCCAATCCAATCACACTTGCTTTGTCATCAGCAACAATTTCTCCTTTGTTGATAATCACTACGCGGTCGCAAATAGCTTCCACTTCTTGCATAATATGCGTAGAAAGCATCACCGTTTTTTCCTTTCCAATGGATCGAATGAGTTCTCTAATTTCTACCAGTTGATTAGGATCCAAACCAGAGGTTGGCTCGTCTAAAATCAACACTTTTGGGTCGTGAATGATTGCTTGCGCCAATCCAACACGCTGTCGATAACCTTTAGAAAGCGCACCGATTTTCTTGTTCTGCTCTACCTCTAAACCGACTTTCTTAATCATGTCAGAAACACGGTCTTTAACATAAGACATCTTGTAAATTTTCGCCACAAACGCAAGGTATTCTTTCACGTACATGTCTAAATAAAGGGGGTTGTTTTCTGGCAAATAACCAATAATTTGGCGCGTATCGAGAGAATCGACAGTTACAGGCATCCCGCAAACACTGACTTCTCCTTCTGAAGCAGAAATATAACCGGTGATGACTTTCATGGTCGTCGATTTCCCAGCACCATTTGGACCTAAGAAAGCAACAATTTCTCCACTATTCACCGAGAATGAAATATTCTTCACCGCTGCTTGCTCTCCGTAATATTTGTACAGGTTTTTAACCTCTATTGACATGTGTTTCGTTTTGAATGGCGAATTTAATCATTTTTATAGAATATAATAGGTATAGTACGGGCGAGTCGCGACTCGCCCGTACTATACCTATTATATTTAATTTCGCGAATCAATTAATACTATAAAAAATTACCTTTGTGAAGATGCAAGAAAAAGGAGTAGTTCTAAAATCAACTGGGAAATGGTATCACGTAGAATTGGAAGACGGTTCTATTGTGAATTGCCGAATTCGTGGAAAGATGCGTTTGGACGAGTTAAAATCGACCAATCCTGTTTCTGTGGGCGACATTGTGCTACTTAATGACACTATTGATGAAGAAGGAAATCGTTTGATAGAATCTTTCGAAGCTCGTCGCAATTACATCGTGCGGAAATCGACCAATTTGAGCAAACAAAAGCAAATTTTGGCAGCAAATATCGACCGAGCTTATTTATTGGTGACGATTCATTCTCCAGTGACGCACATTGCTTTTATTGACCGTTTTTTGGTTTCTGCAGAATCTTTTCGCATTCCAACAACCTTGCTTTTTAACAAGATTGATGCGTATTCTCCAGAAGAATTGGAATACGTCGATGCCTTGATTGATTTATACGCTAGAATCGGTTATCCGGGACATAAAATTTCGGCCACAAACAAAGAGAATATCGACTTTCTGAAGAATGAAATCAAAGGCAAACAAGTCATGATTTCTGGGCACAGTGGAGTAGGGAAGAGCACCTTGGTGAATGCCTTGGATGCCAATTTAGACATTAAGACGAACGCCATTTCGGATGCACACAATCAAGGGAAACACACCACGACCTTTGCAGAAATGCACAAGTTGCAATCGGGCGGTTACATCATTGACACCCCCGGAATTCGGGCGTTTGGCATTGTCGATTTAGACAAGGCAGTGATTTCTCATTACTTCCCAGAAATGCGAAATTTGATGGGAGAATGCAAGTTCAACAATTGCCAACACATCAACGAACCGAAGTGCGCGGTGAAAGCAGCAGTAGAGAATTTTGAGATTGACGAGAGCCGCTACCAGACTTACATTCAACTGATGGAAGAAGACGAAAATGAGATTCACCGCAAAAATATTTTTGGATGAAAGTCGTGTTACAAAGAATCACAGAGGCTTCTGTAAGTGTTGATGGCGCTGTCATTGGTGAGGTTGCAAAGGGGATTCTCGTTCTTTTAGGCATCGCACACGAAGACGAAAAAGTGGATGCAGATTGGCTCGTCAAGAAAATCACGGACATGCGAATTTTCTCTGATGTCGACGGAAAAATGAACCTTTCTGCCAAAGATATCAACGGAGAATTTTTGGTCATCAGTCAGTTCACTTTGCAGGCATCTACCAAAAAAGGAAACCGCCCAAGTTACATCAAAGCAGCACGACCCGAAGTTGCAATTCCACTTTATGAGTATTTCATCGAGCAACTAAGAAAAGTATCTCAAGCAAAAGTAGCAACGGGAGAATTTGGCGCAGACATGCAGGTTTCGCTGGTAAATGATGGACCTGTGACGATAGTTTTGGATACGAAAGAGGGAAGTTGAGATTTGTTAGGATTATGAATTATGACGTAGATAAGTGTTAGAAGTTGAGACCTATTAAGATTATGAATTCAGGCAGGTGTTAGACGTAAAGTAGTGTTAGATTATGAATTATTTAAGTAGATAGTTGTGAACTAATCGGGATTCATTGAAATTTTTAATTCTACTCTAATTAGAACCCATCATTTAGATACAGAATGTCATTATTTACATATAGCAACTTGACTTTTTTGTTGCCTGCTAATTTTAGATTTTTCTGAACAATTTTTATAAATCTTTTACTTTGTCTGCCCATTAATTTATTCCAGTAAACAATTACAACGGAGTCGTAGTTTTCAGGAGAGAATGTTTCTCTTTCTGAAACAGGTGTTAGTAATTTAAGATGCGCTTGCAATGATAGAATCGTATCTAACGGAGCTTGTTGTTTGGGAGGAAAAGACTCAAATATAGAATCTCTTTCCCATTTTAAATTTGGAAAACCACCAGCGTAACAGTTAACCTGATAAGAGATAAGTTTCTCATTCTGGTAGTAAAGAGCTTGCAAGGGTTGATAGTGATTCTTTTTCTCTTGCTTATGCTCAACTGTGTCGATTGTTTGGATGAAATCAATATATGCCGAGTCTATTTTATAGGAGTCTTCTCTAGGGATGTTGTATTTACGTTCAAATTTTGCAATCATTTTTGTGTCAACCGATTTCACTCGTTTTAATCCGTACATCTTTATAAAAAGTACCGAACAAGATGGTAGCAAGAACAAACATAAACCAATAAACACCATCTTAAATCTCACAACTATCTACTTAAATAATTCATAATCCTAACTATAATCAACTTCACAATTCATAATTTTCACATGAGCCTACGTCTTCATTCTAACACGAATCTACGTCACCCTAACTCCAATAACCAAAACATCATCCACTTGCTCTTGTTGGTTGCCGAGCTGACTCTGCTGAGCCTGTCGAAGTATGTCGAGGTGCATCCCTCTCCATTTTTCAAATTCTTCTTCCAAAATAGCACTTTGCTCCGTCATTTCTAAAGGAGAAATTTTCATCAGCAATTCTCTAAATCGTCTATAATTGAACTTCTTATTTCGTTCTCCGCCAAATTGGTCGGCATAACCATCCGAAAAGATATAAATGAGATCTCCTTTTTGAAGGTCAACAACGTGTTCTGAAAATGCTTCCAAAGTATCATCGGCGTGCTTGCCAATTGGATGTTTATCGCCCTTGATTTCATAAACCGAAAGACCATCGAGTGATTGTTTTTCTGTAAGACCTTTAGCATCTTTTGCAGAAGCTCTAATGATGTAAATTGGGTTCTTTGCTCCAGAAAAAACAAGGTGCTTGAAATCTTTGCTAAGCGCGCAAAGTGCCATATCCATTCCATCACGGACGGTGCTGTTATCCAAGTTTTGTTTTAAAGTTGCGTTGACACCTTCATTTAAGAAGTCGAGTATTTTTGCTGGAGAATGGATGTTTTTCTCCAAAACTGCTTGCGATAAAAGGTTGCTTCCCACGATGCTCATAAATGCGCCAGGAACTCCGTGACCTGTGCAATCGACTGCTGCAAAAAGAACGCATTCTTGTCCTTCTTGAGAAGTCGTTTTCTCCACAAAATAAAAATCACCGCTCACAACATCTTTGGGCTTGTTGAGAATGAAAGAATCGGGCAATAATTTTTTGACTTGTTCATCGGACGGAAGAATGGCTTCTTGAATGCGTTTTGCATATTTTATACTGCTAAAAACTTCGTCGTTGATAACTGCCAATTCCTCTTTTTGTAAATTAATTTCTGCCGTTCTTTCTACGACTTGCTGTTCTAATTTAACATTCTGCGCATCCATAAAAGCATTGCGTTCTTGCAAGTTCTTCAAGACGATTGCTTGCGCTTCTTCTTTGTCTTTTTGCAACTCTCTGTACTTATACGACATCGAAATACTCAAAATTACAACCTCCAAAACAGAACTTATTTTTAATGAATTGAGCGAAAGTGTAGAATTCTTAATCACGCCAAAGTTGCCCAAAATGAAAATCACTGCGCCAGAAATAAGAATCACAAAGGCAAGAGTGAAATAGTTGTCCACTTTGACTTTTTTCGAGCGTAAATAGAAAATACTGATGACAGAAAGTAAAATACTGAGCAAACTGAAGGCATTAATTAATGGGTAGGAGATCGCGTGCATTTTCCCTGGAGAAAACAAGAAAATGATGGAAAGAATCATCAAAATACCCGCTACTTTATAAGTCGTGTGAAATCGTTTGTAGTTGTTTTTTATGCTGAGGTAATGATTCACATAGACCAACATGAAAATAATTGCCATTGCTCCGGCAAAAGGCGGAAATCGATTGACCCAATAGGCATTATTGATAAAAAAATGTTGGTGTGCGTATCCATCCAGTGAAAATTGCAACAAGGCTTGAAAGAGAACATAGAGGATGTAAAACAAGAAGGTTCTGTCCTTCAGTAGTAAGAAAAAGAAGAAGTAAATGACAATAATGAGGCACATTACTCCGTAATAAAAACCGTTGCGGAATTGGTCTTTGTAATCTTGCTGGTAAAATTCTTTCGCAGAATGAATCCTCAAAGGGATGTTAATTCCCTCACCACCACTCGATATTTCGAGGATGAATTCTTGCTGTTTTCCCTTTTTTAATTCAAGGGGGAACAAATTTTTGCGGTGCAGAATGTCTTTTTTGTAGTAATTAAAATCATCACCGTTTACGAATTCTTGTATCACTTTTCCATCCTCAATTTGATAGAGAAAAACCTTGTCTGTTATCGGTCGAGCAGTCTCCAAAATAAGTTCTCGTACATCTGACTCATTTTTTACGGAGAATTTTACCCAAAACCTCGAAGTTGCAAATTTCACCGAAGGGTTGTCCTTATCCAATTGATAAAACGCACTATTTTTCTTTGCAACTATGTCATCAATCTCTATAGAACGACTTTTGTCCTCAAGAATTAGAATTTGCTGCGTAAAAGAAGTGCCAATATTCTCATCTGTAAGAGTAATGACTCCTTTTTCCTGTCCAAAAACCGCAGCAGTAGTAAAAATGAAATACAGCAAGAGTAATAATCTCATGAAGTAAATATAGGAATAATTGTGATTTGGAGATTGAAACTTTTTAATTTGGAGATTGTAGTCTGAGGCTCTCGAAGACTACAATCTCCAAATTATTCTTAACTTCTGCCTTCTAATATTCTTAACTTCTTTTTAAAATGACAATCACACAACTCCAACAAAAAACTGACGAATGGATCAAAGAATACGGCGTTCGTTACTTCGATGAATTGACCAATACCGCAATGCTTATGGAAGAAGTGGGCGAGGTAGCAAGAATAATGGCGCGTCGTTATGGTGAACAATCCGAGAAAGAAAGTGACAAAGGCAAAGACCTTGGAGAAGAATTAGCGGATGTTTTATTCGTTTTAACTTGCTTGGCAAATCAAACAGGCATCAATTTAGAAGATGCAATTGCAAAGAATTTTGAAAAGAAAACGAAGCGCGATGCGACCAGGCATTTGGATAATGAGAAATTGAAGTGAGCGGTTGGCCATTAGCGATTGGCTTTTAGCAGTTAGCTTTTGGCTTACCTTGTGGAAAAACAACACTTTTCATTTTTTTGTTTATTGAGAAAGAAAAAAATAGATTGTAAGTTGTACAAGAGGTCAAGCTAAAAACCAATGGACAAAAGCTAACTACTCGCCAACCGTCAATGGCAAACTTCTTGTAAACAATTAATTACAAAAAAATCCGTTTTAATAATATCTCCAAAACCAAAAAAACAAACTGTATGAAATTCTCCCTAATTATATTGACCTTTATTCTGTCACTCAATATCGCTTTTTCTCAATCTTCATCTGATTTGCAACCGGGATTTAACTCCCAAGAGGCGTTAGACATGATACAACTATGCAACAGTTTCACTTACATTGATTTGTATGACAGTGATGAAGAAATTCTACCAAAAGGCTATAAAAAACTATTCACTTCTCCTGTTATTGGTATGGATAATGTATTTCAAATTTATCGAAAGGGAAATGTTGGAGTAATTAACTTTAGAGGTTCTACAGAGAAAAAATCAAGTTGGTTAGAGAACATGAGCTCTACAATAATTCCGGCAAAAGGAACCATAAAAACAAAAGGTAATACCTTCGACTATAAATTCGCTTCAGACACAGCGGCAGGCGTGCATAGCGGGTACACATTGGCTTTGGCGTATTTGCAAAAAGAAATCATGCAACAAGTTCGACATTTGAATGACCATGGAGTTTATGATATAATAATCACGGGACATAGCCAAGGAGGAGCTCTTGCTCTCTTAACGAACGCCTATTTTTCTCACCTCTCAAAAAGAAAATTAGACAAAAAAAATCGTTTTAAGGTCTATGCTTTTGCGCATCCTATGGTTGGAAATATAGAGTTTGTTGAAGAATACAACAAGGCATTCTGTGCATCGAAAATGAGTTATTCTATTATCAATCCAGAGGATATGGTTCCTAAAATGCCACTTTCTTACAATGATTCTACCTATTGGAAAAGCCATATCATGGCAATGTTCTCTGATAACGAAGAATTTAGTCAAAACAAGATGATCCAAGAAGGATTAACGCTTCTTTTTCAAAAAAAATTACAAGCAACTGTTGAAAAATTTAGTGAGTCAGTAGAAAAGCAAATTGAGAGCGAATTAGGAGAAATCACCATGCCTGACACTAAAAAAGAGATGAATTATGCAACGATAGGGAATGTTATTAAACTTCCCCCGCCAGAATATCCTTTGGAACTAAAAGATTCAACTATTTTGGAGGATGATGTATTCCTTGCGGACAATCCAAGAGATAAAAACGGCGTCTTTGAGAATAAGTCAGTGTATAAAAAAACTTCGATGAGTCAGAATCACAAACCGTATAATTATTACACCGCGATTCTAAAGGTTTATTTCCCAAATAAATACAAAGTAGTGGAACCGAAATTATTTGGACTTTAAAACGTGTAGAATCAGTCCTCAAAAAGCGACAATTGATTCTCTGGCAACAAACGAAAAGTCTTACGATGGTATTTGCAATCACCGTGTTCTAAAATCGCTCGGCGGTGTTTCTTGGTTGGGTAACCTTTGTTTTGCTTCCAATCGTACATTGGAAATTCTTCGTCTAACTTCTCCATGAAATCATCGCGGTAGGTTTTTGCCAAGACAGATGCCGCAGCAATGGATAAATATTTTCCATCCCCTTTGATGATGCATTCATGCTCAATTTTAGGATAAGGGTTGAAACGATTGCCGTCGATGAGTAATAATTCAGGCCTTTTAGACAATTGATCAACTGCTCTGTGCATTGCCGTGAAACTTGCGTTGAGGATGTTGATTTGGTCAATTTCTTTCTCATCAACAAATGCTACGCCGTAGGCAATTGCTTCTTTTTCTATAATCGGGCGAAGTTTTTTCCGTTGTGCTTCTGTTAATTTTTTAGAATCATTGAGCAGGTCATTTTTAAAGTTTTTTGGGAGAATAACAGCCGCCGCAACAACAGGTCCAGCAAGGCATCCACGACCTGCTTCATCGCAGCCCGCCTCTACTTTTCCCTTCTTAAAATACGGCAACAATTTGCTCATGGAGTAAAATTGGCAAAATAATTGTATTTTAGCCAAAGAATGAGACAACTTTTTAGAAGTTTTATTCGTTATTATTAAACAAAGACACTTAAATTATGAAAAAATTATTGTTTACATTGATTGCTGTTTTAACGTTAACAGTTACTGGATTCTCTCAAGACGTTGAGAAAATAGCAATCACAGAAGGAAAAGCTGAATTGGCAAAAAGCAAAGTTTCAGGAGAATATACCTACACTTTGCCAACTCATGTTACAGAGGAGTACGTGAAAAAAGTATCAAAATATTACGTTTCGTATTTTACCATTGCATTTGATGCTTCAACACAAGAGGCAGTTGTTACAATGAACTCTGAAGCAGAGAAAGGTGAAATGGTCATGGGACGTTTTTTAAGCTCTTGTGGAGTTAGAGAGCTTAAAGTTGATGAAAGCACAATCACATTGGATGAGTTTATGAGGACTTATTTGAAGTAGAAAAAAACATTTTAAAAAGCCGCTTCTTGTATAGAAGCGGCTTTTTTTGTTTTAATAGTTGAATTATTTGTTAGTTCTAACGATATTTGCAAAAACATAATCGAAACAAAAATGAAAGTATTAGGAATTATTACCGGAGTTGCATTGATGGCAGCTTCTTGTTCTTCTGAATCTCCAGCGGAGGCAGTTGAAGAAGTTATTGAGACAGTTGAATTAGGCGAGAGCTATGGCGAATTTGAAGTAAACATAGATGACGCTATTTCTGTAAAGAAGATGTTAAAGACTTTTTACGCAAATAATGAAGAGAATGAATTTACAATTGATGCAGAGCTAAATGAAGTTTGTTCTAAAGCAGGTTGCTGGGTAAACATTGACAAAGGGAATGGGGAAACGTTCATGGTTCGTTTCAAGGACCATTTCACGATTCCTCCAGAAACAGAAATTGGATCAGGAGCTTACATTCATGGATTTGCTCATATGGATACTATCCCTGTTGATTTATTGCAACATTTTGCGGAAGACGCTGGAAAAAGTGAAGAAGAAATTGCGGCAATCACAGAACCTAAGTTCGAAGTTGGTTTTGAAGCTGATGGAATTACGTTGAAGAAATAGTGAGTCTAATGTTAAAAATAATCAATCAATTATTTTTAACATTAGATTTAAGGCATAAAAAAAAAGGGAGTATTAATTGCTCCCTTTTTCAATATATTGTCTTATACCTATTTCTTAGTTATACTGCAATCAATGTTGCTTGTTGACACATCCCCTGAAGAATTTATTGATGTTGATTCGGATGACACACAGTCATAACTAGATTCAACGTATTTTTTCTTTACATCTTTTATTTCAGTTGAGCTTGTAGAAATAGAAGTCCCTGAGGTATTGGTGTAAGTTTGGGTACATTCACATAAGTAATTCTTTTTACAAGAAGCTAATGCTATAACAGCTAACGATGCGATTAATATTTTTTTCATAATTGGTTTATTTTTCGATTGAACAATCATTAGTATTGGTAACTTTAACTGTTTCTGTTGTTGGAACTCCTCCAGAGAAAACAGTTGTTTCATAAGTGTAAGAAGAGGTTGTAGAGAAACATTCTGCTTTGTTTGACATAAAACTTTTCTTAACATCCTTAAAAGTTGTCTTTGAAGAAGAAGTAGACGATGTTGAACCGTTACTTGGTGAAGTTGATATTGAAGTTTCTGTACAACTACACGTGTAGTCTTTTTTACAAGAAACTAGAGCAAAAGCAACTAGTGCAATAGGGTAAATTATTTTTTTCATTTTCATGTAATAAATTGATTGGGTGCAAAGTTAAAAAAAAAGGCTGTAAAACTCACAGCCTTTTAGAATATAATTTAAGCGAATGTTCAATAACAATAATCATTCTTATCAATTAATTTCACGGCAATTAATTGTCGTGCCTCTTTTGGGTTGAAAGCTTCTGTCTTCGTGAAACGTTTTAAGCCCATCAACATCATTCTCAATTCATCGCCTTCTGTGAAAGAATTCAGAGCATCTTTCCCAGCTTTGTTAATTTTGTCTGCAACGTCATAGAAATAGGTTTTCACCATCGCAATTTGCTCTTGGCAATTTTCTTCTCCCTTCATTGCTATCATTTGTTGAACACGCAACAGTGAAGATTCCGCCAAGTAAGTCCAAATAGAAATATCAGCAATGTTCATCAATATTTCTTGCTCTTTAGACATCGTTTGCATCAATTTTTGTACTGCAGAACCTGCAATCATTAAGATTGTTTTTTTGAATCCTTTCAGGTACAATTCTTCATTGCCCAAAACAGAAGTTGGTTTTTCTGCAAAATCAGGAATACTCATTAACTCATTGGCAACCTCCATCGCAGGTCCCATTAAATCTAATTCTCCTTTCATGGCTCTGCTAAGAACCATATCTACCACTAATAATCGGTTGATTTCATTAGTTCCTTCAAAGATTCGGTTGATTCTTGCATCACGGTAGCCTCTTTCAACAGATGATTCTGCCGAATAGCCCATTCCTCCAAAAATTTGCACTGCTTCATCTATAACGTAATCTAATACCTCTGAACCGGCAACTTTCAAGATTGCACATTCTGGGGCGAATAATTCGATTCCTTTTAAGGTAGCTTGTTCTTTGTCCATTCCATCTGCAATGTAGCCTGCAATGGCATCATCTATATTTTGCCCCGCTCTGTAAATCGCAGACTCGACCGCAAATGTTTGTATCGCTTGTTCGGCTATTTTGTAACGAATTGCGCCATATTTAGAAATTGGTCTTCCGAACTGTTCTCTTTCGTTAGCATATTTAACAGAATCAGCAATTGCAGCTTTGGAAGCTCCCATAACGGCAGCGCCCAGTTTAATTCTGCCAATATTTAAGATGTTCAAGGCAATTTTAAAGCCATTTTCTCTTTCAGAAAGTAAATTTTCAACAGGTACTTTTACATTGTTAAAGAAAACTTGTCGTGTGGAAGAGCCTTTGATTCCCATTTTCTTCTCTTCAGGGTTCAATGTAATTCCTTCACTATCTGCTTCTATTAAAAAGGCAGATAATTTTTTATCGTCATCAATTTTAGCAAAAACGGTAAAAAAGTTAGCAAAACCAGCGTTGGTAATCCACATTTTCTGTCCGTTAACGAGATAATGTTTGCCGTCTTCAGTAAGAACGGCTTTTGTTTTTCCTGAGTTTGCGTCGGATCCGGATCCTGGTTCTGTTAGGCAATAAGCTGCTTTCCATTCTCCAGAAGCCAATCTAGGGATGTATTTTTTCTTTTGCTCCGCTGTTCCATAATAAAGCAATGGCAAAGTTCCGATTCCTGTGTGTGCACTATACGCAACAGAAAATGAGAAGCCGTGGGCTAATTTTTCGGTGGTTAAAAGTGCGGTTTTGAAATCAACTCCCATTCCTCCATATTCTTCAGGGACAGACATTCCGACTAAGCCTAATTCGCCTGCTTTTTCTATCAAGGAAGGCATTAAACCTTCTTCCATGCTGTCAATTCTATCTAGATTTGGGAGAATTTCAGCAGTTATAAAATCAAGGCACATGTCGCCAATCATTTTTTGTTCTTCTGTCCAGCTTTCTGGAATAAAAATATCGGATGGAGCGGTATCTCTGATGATAAATTCGCCTCCTTTAATGGGTTTAATTGTGTTTTCTGACATTGTGAATAATAATAATTATGAATCTGCTCGCAAGATACGAAAAATATTAGATACTATGCATGCATAAAAGAAAAAAATATTTTTTTTCTTTTAGAAACACTGTGCTTTTAGATGCGCTTGTCGGTTCTTATTCATTCCCCTGCTAAAAGAAACAAAATAAGGTGGATGTATTTCGCGAGAATTAACCCAAATAATATTATGATTATTGCCACAATATTCTTTTTATTCCAATGAAATAACTGACCTATAAACAACCCTATGGAAGCTATGAAACCTTGTAAGGCTTGCTGCCCAAATATGAGTCCAGTTGTGTATGCGGGAAGTAGTGGAGAGTCTAAATTCTCTTTTATGAAATAGTACCTCGAAAAACAGTAAATGATATAAATAAAACCAATCGATGTCACAATTCGATACAACAATCGATAACTTTTTTTACTGGACTGTGATTCTTGGTCTATAATTTCACTCATTTTCTAATGCTCTATTTTTCACAGAGAAACGCAGAGGAGACACAGAGGTTCGCAGAGAGTTGAGTAGGTTTTTATAAGAAGTCAGATCCAACGCTCTAATGCTCCAAAACTCCAACGCTCTTACTTATTCTTCTCAATCACATACTCCAACACCTTCGTCATCAAGTGAACTCTATCTTTCCCTCTTACATTATGTTTATGCATCGGGTAAGGAAAGAAATCCATTTGTTTTCCAACCTCCACAAAGCGTTGCACCAAGGCCAAATTATGTTGCATCACGACTACGTCATCGACTGTTCCGTGAATTAACAAAAGACTGCCTTCTAAGTTCTGCGCATGTGTCATAAGCGATGCTTTTTCATAACCTTTTGGATTTTGCTTCGGTCTATCCATGTACCGTTCCCCGTACATTGCTTCGTAGAACTTCCAGTCGGTCACCGGACCGCCAGCGACGCCAACTTGAAAAACACCTGCATTTCGAAGCATCAAAGAAGTCGTCATGAATCCTCCGTAAGACCAACCGTGAACAGCCAATCTTTCTCCGTCAACATAAGGCAATGATTTTAAATAGTCAACACCCGAAATTTGGTCTTCCATTTCTACCGTTCCGCACTGTCTGTGAATTTGCGATTCGAAAGCGAAACCACGTTCTCCAGAACCTCTGTTATCAACAGTGAAAACCAAATAACCTTGTTCTGCCATCCAATACATCCATAAACTAGCGCCTCCGAGCCAAGAGTCGGTAATTAATTGCGCGTGAGGACCGCCGTAAACGTAAACCAAAACAGGATACTTTTTATTGGGGTCAAAGTCGCTTGGTTTAATGAGTCGTGTGTATAATTTAGTTCCGTCTTTTGCGGTAATTGAGCCGATTTCTGCCGTTCCAATTTTGTAGTCGGCAAGTAAGTTGGGGCTTTCCATTAGTTTCTCAACTATCAATCCTTTTGCATTAATAATCCAGTCCTTGCTTGGCACTTTATGGTTTGAAAAATGATCGTGAAAGTATTTACCGTCTGAAGAAATATCAATGGAGTGTGTTCCATTAGCTCTCGTTAAAATTTTCACTTTCCCTTTTAAGTTAACAGAATAAACGTTCGTTTCAAGTGGATTTTCTCCCGTTGTTGTGTAATAAATAGATCCATTTCTTTCTCCGATGATATCCTTTACCACAAATTCATGATTGGTTAATTGCTTGATTAAATTCCCTTTAAAATCATAATAGTAAAGGTTGTTAAATCCACTTTTCTCTGAAATCCAAACAAAGTCGTTCGAGGTTTTATTTGGGAAGAATGCTTTGTGCTCAGGTTCTACCCATTTATCATTGCTTTCTTCCAATAATGTTCTGACAAAAGCACCCGTTGTTGCATCAAAAACATTCAACCAATAATGATCTTGGTCGCGGTTTACTTCTGCAATAAGAACGTATTTATTATCAGGCGTCCATGAGAGGTTGGTCAAGTAATTGTCTTCGCCTTCTCTTGGAGAAATGAACACTGTTTTTTTCGTCGCGATGTTGTAAATCCCGACCTTTGGCTTCTCCGATTTCTGTCCCGTCATCGGATATTTGATAAGCATAAGCTCTCCTGGAGTCTTAGTGTTGTCTAGCAATGGGTAGTTTGCAACATCTGTTTCGTCTTTTTGGTAGAATGCCAAAGCACTGCCATCGGGCGACCAAAATAAGCCGTTGGTGATTCCAAATTCACTTCTCGCAATCGCCTGACCTGAAACAATATTTTCATCTTCATTCTCTGTGACAGTGATTTCTTCTCCTTTGGCAGAATGAATGTACACGTTGTTATTTTTGGTGAAAGCAAGATGCTCCGTTCCGTTATGAAAGGTAGTATTCTCCGCAGAATCATCCAAATCGTGAATTAATTTTCCTTTTTCATCTACGGTGTTGTAACTGTAGAATTTAAGACCGTTGTTTACCCAAAATTCATTCTCATTTTTCCATTCAAAGCCAGAAAACCAGTTCAATTCTGCATCTAAAGCTGTGTTTAACTGTTGAATAGACAAAATCTCTTTTGCCTCCGTATTTTTTACAGATGCCTTCATCAATTTTTGGTAACTTTCTAAATAAGTATAACAATCCGTGTTCGGTACCCAGCTAAACATTGCCAATGACTGTGGACGAAATTGGCGGTATTGCCCCATCACGGCATCCTCTAGTGTTAACTCTGTTTTCTGTCCATAAGAAACAATTGAAAGTAGAATAACTGCGACTAAAATTTTGAATGTAAGTTTCATTTTGTTGTTTTTTTTACAAGAATGTAAGAAGTTAAGAATATAAGAAGTTAAGGAGGAAGCTGACTTGTACCATTCTCTAACTTCTTGTTCTTGCCAAATTGGTGTAAAGATAGAAAAAAAAGAGTTTTAGAGCTTTCGAACTTTGGATTATTAGATAGTTCACGCGGAAAATCATACTACGCATTTACAACCATCAGTGTGAATCATAAGAATCAGCGTTTATCAGCGTTCTATTTTTGGAGCATTGGCTTTTCTAAAGCTCGAATGCTCTAAAACTCTAACAATCCAACTTCCCAGCGCTCTATTTTTCTTACTTTTACAAAAAAAATCTCAATGAAGCATATTCAACAAACGGCAATAGACAAAGCAATAGACAAAATTGACAACCTCGAAGACGATGGTTTAGAAAGAGTTGCAGAAACTTTTGCATTGGCTCAACAAACCTTATTAGGTTATGCCATGTCTGCGGCGCAAGAATACAAAAATGAGCAATTAGAAGGATTAATTATCTATTATTTTTGTTTGATTTCAGAGGCTTTTGTGCAGGAGAAAGTATTTTTGAATGCCGTTTCAGAAGATGACATTGATGCCTTTGAAGAACCTTTTTTCGAGGTGCTTGACCAATATTTTGACACCGACGACGAAGAAGTTCTCAATGATTTCATCGATCAACCAGAATTAATTCGCTTCATGATGATAGAAATCAGCACCAAAGACGATGACGGTTCTTCTCTCGACGACGAAACAGCAACGCAATTGTTCATTGTCACTGCAGCAATGATTTCACTGATGAATAAAGCCATCAAAGAATGAAATCACCGCAAGAAATAGTCGATTTAATGATGCAAAACGACAGATTCAGTCAATGGATGAACCTCGAAGTGACTGCCATCGGAAAAGGATCTTGCGTAGCAACTTGCCAAGCAAAAAAAGAGATGCTCAACGGTTTTGCTATTTTGCACGGCGGTATAACTTATTCTATTTCTGATTCTTTACTCGCTTTTGCGTCTAATGCGTATGGTTACAAATGCGTGAGCATCGAAACTTCCATTTCACATACACGTTCTGTGAAAGTCGATGAGGTTTTGACAGCAAAATGCACGGAGATTAATAGAGGGAAAACGATAGGGATTTATACGGTAGATATTTTTGATGAAAGCGGGGAATTGGTATCGAAGTTTAAAGGATCGGTTTTTATTTCGGGGGAGGAGTGGTAGGTTTGAGTGTTTGAGTGTTTGAGTGTTCGACCGCTTTGCTTTTTGACAGTTCGACCGTATAATTGCGTTGATGCTTGTTTTTTGAGGAGTTTTAAAGATAAATTGGTATATTTGGGAAGCGGCTTAAACGTTTAATGAATTATAGCTGCTTGTAACATGAAGAACATTGTAGCCATATTAGGATTATTGTTATTAGCGTCTTGTACGGGAAACAGTGAACAGAATAACCAAGGTGATACTGAGAATGAATTGAATTCAAAATTTCAAGAATATTTCCAAAGCCTCGACACTATTCAAAAAAACTATTCAGTTGGATGTGCCTCTGGATTTTACAAAATATTGGATGAGAGGTTTGTAATAAGAATTAGCCCGAGTCTTGACTTTGAATATGATAATATCAAAAAACTTAAAGTTGGTACTAATTCATTTGAGGTAAGTCTTGAACTGCTAGAATTTGAAGAAGGAAAAGCTAGTCTTTTCAATATTTGTACTGATATGCATATTGGTAATGTAGCAAAGCCCATAAATAAATATACAAACTGTATAGGAACCCTGGTAATTGGTAAAAGTGACCCAACGGATTATTATGGAAATATTATGCCTAGAGTTTCAATATATCTTGATAAGGTGATTTTTTACGACAGTCTGGGAAATGAAAAAATAAATATTGAGAATGAACTGCTTTGGAAAGTTCTAGACCGAGGAACACCAGGATGATTTGATGATGACACCCGCTGGTTCAATACTCTATCTCGGACTCCGCTTCGCTTTTTGAGTGGGTTTAAAGATAAATTGGTATATTTGATAACGGCAACTAAACTGTTTAAAATGATCGTCTCTTTTTAGTGTTCATCCGAAGCATCCCGTAAATTATGGCCCGAATATTTTTCACTATTGTGTTTTATTGTTTCATAATAGGAGCTTGTACGGCATCAGAAAAACATAAAGTCAGCGATACCGTGATACCAAATGAGGCCGAAACTGGAAACCAAGTTTGTTTCAATCACTCGTTAATTGTTCTTGATTCCGCAACGTATGCAGAAGCCGTAAATTCTGAATTCTTAAGCAAGTTTGCCTTTTCATTCGAGAAACAGCTTCCAGGTTATCAAGGGTTTTATCTAATCGGTGCTACAAATTATTTAGAGTTTTTTCATCCAGAAAGTATGGAGGGAGAAATATTGGAAAAAGGTGAAATTTGGATTTGTTTAGCATCTCTGAAAGCGAATTATCTAAAGGGGTTAAGTAAAGAAAAATTGGATTTTATCGAATATAAATCTGATGACCACTTTAATTACTTATCATTAATTACTGAAGATTCAATCAACCCAATAACCACTTGGGAAATGAGAAAAAAACAGTATGAAAGTTGGACGAAAAAAGAGTACCATGACTCCATTTCTTTTTCCCCTGTTGACTATAATAGCCCACAAGAATCAGATTCATCTTCAAATTATTTAATGAATGATGTCATTGGCATAGGGATAAGTTTAAATACTAATGACAGTTTAAAAGTGATCAATTATTTAAAGGAAATAGGATATGACTCGTACTCAGAAGTTAATGGATTCACTCGGGTTTCAAATAATAATCAATTCTTTGAGTTACGCATAATAGAAGAATTAAAGTCGCCAATGATAAATAGATATTTTATACAATTAAATGAGTCAATTGAACCGATCACTGAAATCATTGGTACCTCCAGAGTTGAGTGCGATGGTAAATTGGCAATCTGGTATTTTGAATAAAAAAAACACTAATTTTGTATAAACGGCATTAAAACTATCGCTTATATTGAGCTGTTTTAAGCAAAACGAAAACTGGGTATTAAACACAACACCAACAATGTTAACAGAAAACAATAACGACAACAACCCCACTGACAAAAGCAACACAGCGGACAATCAGCAAGAGAAAGCTACTTCGACAGGCTCAACACCCAAAATTAAAAAAGTCAAAAGACAAGCTACTCAAGAACAACTTGATCATCCTTTGCATGGAGTGAAACTTGTCGATATATTAGAAAGCCTAGTTGGACATTATGGTTGGAAATACCTAGCAGACGAAGTTAATATTCTCTGTTTCAAACACAACCCCACAATGAAAGTAAGCCTGAAATTTTTGAGAAAATTTAAGTGGGCGCGTGAGCATGTTGAGGATATCTATATGGATATGATGGAAGATAGAATAGATCCAAAAAAGAATAAAGCTGATAATAAGGCTTAAACTTCCAAGTCTAAGCTTTACTACATTTGCACCACGTCAGTAGCAGCGGAGTTAGTGCTACGATTTATTTAAAGAGTATTTCTCCAAACCAACCTATTTCACCTCTTTCTAGCTCAGCAAAATGTATTTTTAGCTCAAAAACCACAAAAATTGAGCTAAAAACACTATATTTATGAGCTTGAAATTAGAAAGATTACAAAAAATCGATGTTGCTTTTTTACGAGCAAAATAATATTTCAGCATTTAAAGAAATTTTTATCAATCAATTCGAATTTGCTGTGAGAACTTATTTTTAAATGAAAGAATAAAAATCACATCACAATCCCCAAGCTGTCGCATGAACCCTTTCGTGTGGTCTTGGTATATCCTCGTTGGTTCGAGATTACATCTCTAACCTAATCCCACCAAAAAAACCACCCTTTCCTTATGCTTGCATAAAACTTTTACTATCTTTACACTTGCTAAAATGACTTAAAACTATGCAATGGAAGAAAAAATAGAAAAAGAATATTACATGGATTTTGCTGTTCGGCACCTATGGCACAAGATTCAGAGGATGTACAACCAAAAAGCCAATGAGTATGGTTTAACAATGTCAATTGGTTTCATTCTCTTGAACGTCGAAAAAGAAGGAACGCCAAGCACACAATTAGGACCTAAAATGGGCATGGAACCTACCAGCCTTTCAAGAACCTTAAAAACCATGGAAGATAAAGGACTAATCTGCCGTAAAAACGACAAAATTGACAAGCGAAAAGTCCTTATTTTTCTCACAGAAGATGGCGTAAATTTGAGAAGAACAGCAAAAGAAGTGGTCGTTGGTTTCAACGAAAAATTGATAGCAAGCATACCAAAATCGAAGTTAAAAACATTTTATGAGGTAGCAGAAAGATTAGACATTACCTTGGATATTGAGTTGCAGAATTAAGAGTAAGAAGTTAAGAATGTAAGAAGGCAGGAGTTAAGAAATTATAGAGTGGCGAAAGTCAGCTTCCTAACTTCTTAACTCCTGCCTTCTAACCTTCTTTTTAAACACACACAATAAATGAAAAGACACATCAGAAAAGTAGCAATCTTAGGTTCCGGAATCATGGGGTCGAGAATTGCGTGCCACTTTGCCAACATCGGTTGCGAAGTTTTGTTGTTGGACATCGTTCCGAGAGAACTGTCCGATGACGATAAGAAAAAAGGTTTAACGGAAGATAGCCGTGCGTTCAGAAACAAGATTGTGGACGGAGCACTGAAAGCAACCTTGAAAGCAAATCCTTCTGCGATTTACAGAAAAAGCTTTGCTTCGAGAATTACAACGGGAAATTTCGACGATGATTTAGCAAAAATCGCCGATTGTGACTGGGTGATGGAGGTTGTCATCGAGCGTTTAGACATCAAACAGCAAGTTTTTACCAACGTGGAGAAATATAGAAAACCGGGAACTTTAATCACAAGTAATACTTCTGGAATTCCAATTCACATGATGCTAGATGGTCGAAGTGATGACTTCAAAGCGAACTTCTGTGGAACGCATTTCTTCAATCCTCCGAGGTATTTGCAACTGTTGGAAATCATTCCAACGCCGAGCACCAATTCGGAAGTCATTGATTTCTTAATGGATTACGGTTCTCGATTCTTAGGCAAGAAAACGGTTCTGTGTAAGGATACGCCGGCATTTATTGCTAACCGAGTAGGGGTTTATGCAATCATGTCGCTTTTCCATACTGTTAATGAAATGAGTCTGACTGTCGAGGAGGTTGATAAATTAACCGGTCCAATTATGGGGCGTGCAAAATCGGCGACTTTCAGAACGTGCGATGTCGTTGGACTTGATACCTTGGTGCATGTTGCCAACGGTGTTCGAGATAACTGTCCTACGGATGAAGAATCATCTTCTTTCGAATTGCCAAGCTACATCTCTCAAATGGTCGAGAAAAATTGGCTAGGTTCTAAGACCAATCAAGGATTCTACAAGAAAGTGAAAGATGAGAATGGCAAAAGTCAAATCTTGGTGCTGGATTTAGAATCAATGGAATACAAAGCGAAATCGCGTGTAAAATTTCCAACTTTAGACATGGCAAAACCAATCGATGATTTGCATCAGAGAACGAAGATGCTTGTGATGGGAATGGACAAAGCGGGAGAATTCTACCGTAAGATTTTTGGAGGTTTGTTCGCTTATGTGACCAATCGAATTCCTGAAATCACAGAAGATTTATACAAAATTGATGATGCATTAAAAGCTGGTTTCGCTTGGGAATTAGGACCTTTCGAAACATGGGATTTGTTAGGCTTCGATAAAGGATTGGAATTAATTGCCAAAGAGAATAAAGAAGCAGCTTCGTGGATTTCAGAAATGAAGGATGCTGGATTCACTTCTTTCTATAAGTCGGAGAATGGACAGAAAATGTTCTACGATATTGCTTCGAAATCTTACAAAGTCATTCCAGGAACGGAAGATTTAGTGATGTTAGATATTCTTCGAGCAGAAAATAAGGTTTGGGGCAATTCTGACACAACAATTGTCGATTTAGGCGACGGTGTGATCAACCTTGAATTCCATACAAAGATGAATACCATCGGTGGTGGAGTCATCGAAGGAATTAATAAAGCGTTGGATTTAGCAGAAGCGGATTACAAAGGATTGGTGATTTCAAATACCGGTCAGAATTTCTCTGCTGGAGCAAATGTCGGAATGATTTTCATGATGGCAATTGAGCAAGATTTTGATGAACTCAACTTCGCAGTAAAATCGTTCCAAGATACCATGATGCGTGTTCGTTATTCTGATATTCCAGTTGTTGCGGCGCCTCATAACATGGCACTAGGTGGAGGTTGTGAGTTGTCAATGCACGCCGATAAAGTCATTGCACATGCAGAATTGTACATGGGCTTGGTTGAATTCGGTGTTGGTCTTATCCCCGGTGGTGGAGGTTCAAAAGAATTTGCAAAACGACTTTCTGATGAATTGTCTCAAGGAGATATCAAAATCAATAGAATGCGTGATAAATTCTTAACTATTGGTCAAGCAAAGGTGTCAACTTCTGCGTACGAAGCGTTTGATTTAGGTTATTTGAGAGAAGGAATCGATGAGGTTGTTGTTAGTCGCGACCATCAATTAGCAAGAGCAAAAGATGCGTGTTTAGATATGGCAAACAAAGGATACGTAGCACCAAAGCGTGAAAAAAACATCACTGTTCTCGGAAACGAAGGATTGGGAATCGTTTACGTTGGTGCAGACACCATGCTTTCTGGAAAATACATGTCAGAACACGATAAAGTGATTTCAGAAAAACTTGGTTTTGTTCTTTGCGGAGGAGATTTATCGGAGAATACAGTTGTTTCAGAGCAATACTTACTAGATATGGAACGCAAAGCTTTTTTAGAATTATGCCGAGAAAGAAAAACATTAGAGCGTTTGGAAAGTATCGTGAAGAAAGGGAAGATATTGAGGAATTAGGGGGGTAGAAAAATAGACTGAGAGACGAAAGACTGGGAGACAAAAGGCTGAAAGACTGAAAGACGAAAGACAAAAGACAGACAGACGATGGCAGGATTGAAACATAATTTTAGAGAGTTAAAGATTTGGCAAGTTGCGATGAAGGTTGCAAAAATGACCTATGATGTAACTTCAAAATTGCCAGTAGAAGAAAAATTTGGATTGAAAAGTCAAATGAATAGATCAGCTGTTTCTGTTCCTTCAAATATTGCAGAAGGTTCGGGAAGAGGAGGTAATAAGGAATTTCAGCACTTTTTGAATATCGCAATTTCTTCTTCTTTTGAATTGGAGACTCAGTTGCTTTTGGCAAAAGACATTTTTGACATTGAAGTCGAGCTAATAATTGAACAGATACACGAAACGCAAAGAATGATTGCAGGATTTAAGAAATCGTTAGGTGCATAAGAAAGGGAAGTCTTTTGTCTTTCTTCTTATGAGTCTAACATCTAATTTATCAATATGAAAAAAGCATACATAGTAACAGGATACAGAACAGCGGTCGGAAAAGCCGGAAGAGGTGGCTTTCGTTTTACGCGGCCAGATGATTTAGCAGCGGATGTAATCAAACACATCATGAAGCAAGTTCCGAATTTGGATAAAGATAGAATTGATGACGTAATCGTCGGAAATGCTACACCAGAGGCAGAGCAAGGATTGAATGTCGGGAGAATGATTTCTTTGATGGGATTAGATACCGATAAAGTCCCGGGAATGACCGTTAACAGATACTGTTCTTCAGGATTAGAAACAATTGCTATTGCGCAAGCAAAAATCGAAGCAGGAATGGCAGATTGCATCATTGCAGGCGGCGCAGAATCCATGTCTATGATGGCAATGGGAGGTTGGAGAATTGTCCCCAATCCAAAGGTTGGAAAAGAGAATCCATCTTGGTATTGGGGAATGGGATTGACCGCAGAAGCAGTTGCAGAACAGTTCAAAGTTTCGCGAGAAGATCAAGATAATTTTGCCTTGCAATCGCACGCAAAAGCAATCGAAGCAATAAAAACCGGTCGTTTTAAAGATGATATCGTTCCAATTAATGTCAATCACGTTTATCTAGACGAGAACGAAAAACGACAAGAACGCAACTACGTTGTTGACACAGATGAAGGACCTAGACAAAGTACTTTTGAAGCATTGGCTCGTTTGCGACCAGTATTTGCGCAAGGCGGTTCGGTGACAGCAGCCAATTCTTCGCAAACTTCTGATGGAGCAGCTTTTTGTTTGGTGATGTCGGAAGATATGATCAACGAGCTAGGTTTAGAACCAGTTGCAAGATTAGCTTCTTATGCAGTTGTTGGTGTCGAACCAAGAATCATGGGAATCGGTCCAGTGACAGCAATTCCAAAAGCAATCAAACAAGCAGGATTGACTTCTAATGATATTTCATTGTACGAATTGAACGAGGCTTTTGCTTCGCAATCATTGGCAGTGATTCGAGAAACAGGAATTGACCCTAGCATTGTAAATGTTAACGGTGGTGCATTGGCGTTAGGTCATCCGCTGGGTTGTACAGGTGCCAAATTATCGGTGCAAATGATGAATGAATTGAAGAAAAGAAACCAGAAATATGGTGTTGTGACGATGTGCGTTGGTACAGGTCAAGGAGCAGCCGGTGTTATTGAGATGGTTTAAGTTTTTAATTAAATTTCTTATAATGGGCAGTATTCTTTGGAGTATTGCCCATTTTTTTTTTTAATCTACGTTAAACGACGTATTTTTAAAAGGGAAAGTTATCGATAATTTTGCATAAAAAACATTATGAAAAGAAAAACTACCCTATCACTTTCGTTTATTATCTTGTTTGGACTTAGTTCACAAGCACAATTTTCTGTTGACACATTACCGACAAGACCTCAGTATAACGTCTCAATTCATGATCCAGCAATTGAAATAGACCAATCAAATGGAACTATTTATTATGGTGGAACAGATGGAGTTTATACATCTACAAACCAAGGAGTCAGTTGGACTTATGCACCAATAGTGAGATCAGTTAATTCTGCAATTGTTTCGGCTCAAACGGTTGAAGTAAATCAAGCAAACGGTAACATTTTTGTTGGGCATAAGGATTATGGAGTATGGAAATCTACGGATGGAGGTGCAAATTTCGTTGAATTGCATCCTTCAGGAGCAGAAGTTCATCATGTAGATGTAAATGGCACTGTGTTTGTTGGCAATTATTCATTTACAGATGGAAATTTTGCTGGAAGAACAAATAACGGAATTGGTGTTATGAATAAAGTGATCGATGGTCCTTTTGGTTTGTTGTACGGAATAAGAGAATCCTTTGGTAGAATCTATGTTTCTGAAGATGCAGGGGCATCTTGGGCCCTTAAATACACGACGACAAATGATGTTAAATACATTGGTTTAAAATCAAATAATGAGTTGTTTTTCACAGATGAATTTGAAGGAATGTACACAACAGACACGTCATTTACAGCTCCTGCTCTTAGGACTGGAGCTAGAATACTAAATGGTGTTAATGCAAATGGCTTTATGCTTTTTGTTAGAGGAATATATTCTTGTGCAACATCAATGGATTTTGGTACAAATACAAATGGCTACTTGAGCGGAGAATATTCGACAATTTTCAATGGAATACCTTATCCTGTTGTTGATCCGAGTGGAAATGATGATAACCTAGATGCTTACAATGACAAAATTTATCAAACTTCCTCGACTGGACTGGTCTATGTGTATCAAGGAGGTGTAGCAAGTCTCAATGAAAACACGTTGAATAAGTTTGAAATCTATCCAAATCCATCATCATCATTTATCAATATTCAATCAGAAGAGAATATTACAAATATCGAAATTTTGAACATGCAAGGACAGCTTGTTGCAAAAGCGAATAGTGTTACGAGTGTTAATATTCAAGATTTAAAACCGGGTGTTTATTTTGTTCGAGTTAATATTGATGGCTCTTTGGAGACAAAGAGATTTATCAAAGAATAGTTCATTCGAATTCTTTTTAAAAGACTAATTTTTTCTAACTTCGTTGGTATAAATCAACTGAGTTGGAGAAAATTAGAATTTTATTGGCAGATGATCATCAACTGATTATCAACGGAATTTCTCAAATTCTAAAGAGTGAACCACTTTTCGATTTAATTGCAACAGCCAATAATGGAGAAGATGCTTTAGCAATTATTGAGGATAAACAACCAGATATTGCTTTGCTCGATATCGAAATGCCAAAACTTTCAGGCATTGAGGTGGTTGAAAAAAAGAATTCTCCAACCAAGATTATCTTTCTAAGTGCTTATGAAGAACAATCAATGATAAGAAGATGTCTTGACCTTGGTGCAAAAGGTTATTTACTCAAAAAATCCAACCCAGCAGAAATCATTGAAGCGATTAAACGCGTCCATCAAGATGGAACCTACTTTTCGCAAGAAGTTACGGGGATTTTTATGAATCGGACTAATGAACCTAAAAAAGAAGAGGTAAAATCAACATTGATTAGTGCACTTACAAAGCGAGAACTCGAAATCCTTCAATTGATTGTTGACGGCAATTCTAACCCTAAAATAGCCGAGCAATTATTTATTAGTAAACGAACAGTTGATACACACCGCGTGAACTTAATGCGAAAGCTAGACATCCATTCTACGGTGTCTTTAGTGAAGTTTGCGCTTGATAATAACCTTTAACTACGTTAATACACGTAGAAAAAATACGCTACTTTACGTATTTTATTGACCGAACGTCTCCCATATCTTTGCAGAAATAAAAACCGATAGATATGAAAACATTTTCTAGCCTAATCATTCTGTTCTTAATCGGACAAGTAAATTTAAACGCACAAACATGGACTGATGTTTCCTTTCCATCTACAGGCGCAAGAATTAACGACATTAAAGAAGCACCCAATGGTGATCTTTATGCGATCAGTGATCAAGGACTTTTTCAATCGATAGATAACGGAGTAAATTGGACAGAACGTTCTTCACATGTATTTGGAATTGAAATTCTCACAATTGCACCTTCTGGGCAAATACTTTTTGAGGATGGACAGTACATTATGCGGTTAACTCCAAGTAATACGATTGAGTACATTGATAATTATGCAGCATTTAGTACGGCTGTACCGAAATCAGCATCAATGGTGTCGTTTAGTGATAATACGATTCTGATGACTAAAAAAGCATCGGTAAGTTGGGTGCAAACAACCAGAACTTACATTTCAACGGATGAAGGGGCAACCTTTACAGAGATTTCAAATACTTTACCAAACCCCGTTAATAAAGCATTTGGTCTTGCGTGTTTCCACAAACACAGAAATAGTGATGTTGTTTATTATGTTGGAGAAAATGACAGCGTCTATAAGACAACTGATTTTGGACAAACGTTTACTGCTGCTGGGAGTAGAATTAGTTTTGTTAGTTCAGGTTTTCCTCATTTTAGTGTTACCGCTTCAGGAGATTTGTATGCTTTAGCATCAGGAGTGGGAAGTGTAATTAATGTTCACAAGTCAACTGATCAAGGAGCTACATTTCCAGTTTTGAATCCTGCAACTCCAGGCGCAAGTGCATTCTATGCAAACGGCAATAATTTATATACAATACAGTATGGTTCAACGATGTCTGGATCAACTGATGGAGGAACAACATGGACAGACATGAGTTCGCTGTTTCCAAAAGATGATAATCAAATACTTTATGATGTCAGAGTCCCAAATGGTAGTTTTATGAAATCAGATGGGACATTCTTTGGGTATTACGATGGTAATTATAGGACATACTCTGAGCCAATTGTCAAAATTGCTTCCGATAATCTTTCTATTTCAAATGCTTCTTCTGGAATTGACATGTCAGTGGTGTCCGACGCTAGTTTTAGTGGAAATAGAATAGCTGCGTCATTAAGTGGATGGGTGCATTATTCAGATGACAATGGAACAACGTGGAACCCTCTTCGTGGAAGTGGGGGTTGGTCAAAGAGTGTATGTGTGTTGGATAACGGAACAGTTTATTCGATTTCAAGCCTTAATTATTCTAGCGGATTATTTAGGCAAGACGCAACAGATTCTACGGTTGAAGTTTTTGAAAATGGAAATCAAATCCCTAATGGTCAAGATATTTTAGAAACCAGTCAAGGGACAATCATTGTTTCTGCATTAAATAATATGTTTTATTCTACAGATGGCATTAATTTTAACATTAGCTCAAATGCACTGACTTCATTTAATGGAGTGCATCTTTGGGAAGATGAAACAACAAAAATAATTTACGCAACAACTTTTGAAACAGGTGAAACTTCTTATTCTGATGATGAAGGAGTAACATGGGTAATCGGAACAAATCCAGGTAGCACTGCTAATTATATGTTCAAAGGTTTACATGGAGTGTGGTCAGCAACATGGCCTGATGGTTTCTTTCACTCAACGGACGTGCAAACTTGGGGGGCTTCTTTGTCCACATCAACTTTTATCAACTCAAATAAGGATAATATTTTTGAAGGAAATGAGGCGATTTATTTAGCGTCAGAGGATGCGAGAATATATAAATCTACGGATGCATTTGTCACAAAGACAGTTATCGAAGATGGAATAGATTCCTTATTATTCCCTGATTTTTCGCCACAAATTATGAGATATTTCATTCCGAGCACAAATTTTCAAGGGGAAAACGGGAAATTAATGTTGTCTGTGAGAGGTTCATTGTATTTAATGGATGAAGGTTTGGCATCGCTTAACGAAGTTGATAACATTGAGTTTGGGTTGTATCCAAATCCAGCAACGAGTAAATTAACAATTCAGTCACAAAAAGAATTTAGCAATGTTCAATTAGTCAACCTGCAAGGAATGAAAATGAACGTTGTTGTTAATGGAAACACAATAGATGTGTCTAATTTATCAAGTGGAATTTACGTCTTCTCTTTGGAAATAGAAGGACAAAGAATCTCTAAGAGATTCATCAAACAATAGAATTAACTAAAAGCAAACAACCAAAAACAAATAAAATGGAGTTATATTTATCGAAATATAGCTCCATTTTTATAAAAATGCGTTTCGTCTTCCTTTTCTTGTTAGTGAGCACTTTCTCATGTTTCGGGCAAGATTCTCTATATACAGAACATAAAGACGCAAAGAATTATCCGTTTATATCCATCGAGCAACAGAAAGATTCTGCGTATTATTTATTGCAGAATTTTTATTTTACTTGCAAAGAGAATGACATCCAAAAAGTCAACAAGTTAAAGCAAATTATTGATGAAAAATTGCAATCGACACAATGGAGAATTAATATAGGAGTGAAAAATTATTGCGAAGCGTATTTTTATCGATTAAATGGGAAGATTGATGAAGCAATTCTGAAATATAACCTATCAAAGAATGAATTTGCAAAAGACAATTATTTCGTTCCTGAAAAATGGGCAGTGTTAGGGATTGCTAATTGCGATTATTATCTCGGGAGACGGCAGAAAGCATTGACCCAATATGAAAGTCTTTTTGAAGAAGTCAAAGATGTTGATTTATTACTTTCGGCAAATTTATCTTTTAACATCGCTGTTTTGTATCATGAGAAATATTCAGCTGGAGATAAAAGTAAACGCAATCAAGAGAATTATAGAAAAGCAAAAACATTTTATGAGCTTACATTAAAGCAAAATAGAGAGTTGAATGTAGATTTAGGTGTAAGTAGAACGTATTGTTTGTACGGTGCATTTAATTCTCTTGCAGATGATTTTGACAATGCCAATTGGATGCTCGATTCAGCCTTGATTCTTGCAAAGAAAGCCAATAACCTCGAGCATATAGCATTTGTTAATCTTAATATTGGACAAAACATCATCGCTCAAGGTGACATACTTAGTGGGATTTCTATGCTAGATAGTGCCGCAGTTTATTACGATAAGACAGATAATTATAACATGAACTCCTATGCAAATGTTCTCATGGCGAGGGGGTATGAAAAATTAGCAATGTTTAAAGAAGCTTTTGAGCATGAAATGAATAGGGCAGATTTGAATAAAAAAGCGCAAACACAGACACTTGCTGACAAAAGTATGTTCTATGAAACCGAATTTAAAACAAAGAGCTTAGAATCAGAATTAAGTATTGCCAACCAGGACAAATTAGCATTAGAAAATGAGAATTTAACACGATTGACTTGGATACTTGCTCTTGGTTTTATGGCGATTGTCGGATTGATTCTATTCTATTTTATTCTGAAATCAAGAAGAAAAAAATCACAACTTCGAGAAAGTGAATTGAAGGTTAAGATGCAGAATGAGCTCATTAGTGAAACGATTCGAGCGCAAGATGAGGTGAGAATTTCTATCGGTCGAGATATCCACGATGGATTGTGTCAGACAATTACAGGGATTCGTTTAAATCAATTACAATTGCAAAAAGAACTGGAGAACACTTCACCAGAAGTTGCAGAAAAAATAAAATTGAACACGGCTATTGTTGAAGAATTATACAACGACGCCAGAGAATTATCGCACCAATTAACACCTTCAGGAATCGTTCATAATTCGCTTAAAAATTTATTACGAGATGTTGCGGAGCAAATGCTAATGAATTTTGACCTCTCCATTAACGATGCGTCCTTAAGTGAGAATGTATTTGAATCAGAACCAGAGAAAAAATTGCACGTAGTTCGTGTTTTTCAAGAGCTATCAACCAATATTGTTAAGCATTCTCAAGCAAAGAAGGTGAGTATTCAAATGTATGAGCGAAAAGGAAATTTCATTATTTGCATCGAAGATGATGGAATTGGAATGAATATCGAAAAGGTCAAGAACGGTTTTGGTTTGCAAAGTATTCAATGCCGAGCGGAGATTCTAAAAGGATCGCTTTCTTTTCAGTCAGAAAACGGATTGCTTTGTATTTTAAAAGTCCCCTTGAATTAATTACATTACTTTTGTTCTCAAGTACAAATTGAGACCGATGAACAACAAACAACTCCAATCTTTCTTGCGTAATGCAGGTCATTCTGAAATGATGCAAATCCAAGAAGATGCCATCGAAGCGATTCAGAAAGTTGACAACCTAATTTTATACTCTAAAACAGGTTCTGGGAAAACCTTGGCGTTTTTATTTGCTATTTTGGCGCAAATGGAGAACGATTCTGATGAGTTGGAAGCCATTATTTTAGCACCATCAAGAGAATTGACTTTGCAGATTGAAGAAGTATTCAGAACTTTAAAAACAGGTAAGAAAATAACCGTTTGCTATGGTGGACATTCTGTAAAAACAGAAGAAAATAGCCTAAGTCAATTTCCAAATATCGTTGTGGGAACACCAGGGAGAATTGTCGATCACATTCACCGACGCAACCTCGATTTACGTTCTTGCCCGATGATTGTCATCGATGAGTTTGATAAATGCCTAGAATTTGGTTTTGGCGAAGAAATGGGCTTCATAGCCGAGAGAATGAGAGGTTTGCAGAAAAGAATGCTCGCTTCTGCCACTAAAATGGATGAAATTCCAGAGTATTTGGATGCCGATTATCAAGTAATTGATGCTTTGAAAGACAATGATGAAATTGCAATTACAGAGCATCTTGTTCATTCTGGAAAAAACATTCTTCGCTCATTAGCAACCTTGATAGAGTCCTTTGAGAATGAAAAAGCAATCGTTTTTTGTAATTACAGGGAGGTTTCAGAAGATGTTTCTTACCGTCTCGAAGATTTGGGTGTAACTTCCGTTTTTTATCACGGTGGATTGGACCAAGTCGATAGAGAACGTGCACTGATTAAGTTCAGAAATGGTACCTCCAACGTTTTAGTTTGCACCGATTTGGGTTCTCGCGGATTGGATATTCCAGAAATCAATCACATCATTCACTATCAATATCCAAACAGCTTAGAGGCATTCACCCATCGAAAGGGGAGAACGGCAAGAATGTCGGCAAGTGGTCATTCGTATTTATTCTTCGGTGAAGAAACACAGTTGCCAGAATACATCGAAGAACCGACTTCTAAAATCAACACGAACGATTTAGAAACCAATCCCGTTGTTCCAGAATGGACCACCATTTATTTCTCCGCAGGAAAGAAAGACAAGGTGAATAAAATTGATTTTGTCGGTTTTCTTTCCAAAAAAGGAATGCTGAAAAAAGACGAGATTGGATTGATCACTGTTCAGGATAGAATGTCTTTCGTGGCAATTAAGCGAGATTTGGTTTCGCAACTTCTCCAACGTATTCGCAACGAAAAAGTAAAAGGCAAAAAGTTGAAAATTGATGTTGCTCGGTAATTTTCTTCTCTCAGTCATGCGAGTTTCTTATGATTTTCGATGAAACTACATTTTTTATCGACGAATATTTGTTATTTGTATATAAATAGCATACATTTGCAATGTAAAAGAAATTGATCCGTGATGAATAACAAGGTAAACAAAGCAAATAAAAAGGTAAATTTATTACCAAAATCAATAATACTAACAGTAGCATTGCTTGCTGTCATTGTTCTTGTAATTTCGATTGCACAGTCTAAAAAATCAGTTGAGCCGGTTAATAAAGGTAAATCTGAGTCTATTTCAGTGATGAGTAGAGAAGTTTCTCCGAGAATATCTTCGATGTTTAATTGTAGAGACAAAAAACGTTCAACTTGTAAAGGAGCGTATTAGAAAGTTATTTCGCACCTATTCTCGGCCAACATTTCTTTCATTTGCAGCAACGATAGACCTTTCACTTCTTGGTTTAAGAGTTCACGTATTTTGAACCTTAATTCTCTCAATTTTTTAGCGTCACAAAAGCGTCGAACTTCCAAGGCTTCCTCTAAAATCAACGGTGGAACTTTTTCTAGTTTTCCATGCTCATCTTTTGCCACCATTGTAAAATAGCACGAGTTGGTGTGCTTTTCTTCACCTGTTTTTGGCTTCAATGAAATCACACGAATTCCAATAATCATTGAAGAATTCCCAACGTAATTAATTGACGCTGAAAGGGAAACTAAATCGCCAACTTCTACCGGTTCTTTAAATTCGACACCATCAACAGACACAGTAACACAGTAGGAACCAGAATGTTTGGATGCAACAACATACGCTACTTTATCCATCAAACCGAGTAAAATTCCGCCGTGAACCTTCCCTCCAAAATTAGCATAGGAAGGAATCATTAACTCCGTAATTGTAGTCTGTGAAGATTTTACCGTTTTTCCTTTCATATTGTTTTTTTTAGGAGTTAAGTAGGATAGAAGTTAAGTAGTTAAGAAGGAAGCTGACTCGTGCCATTCAATAACTTCTTAACTCCTAATTTTTCTAATTTAGGCTTCTCTAACTTAATATTTTAGGCCACCCTAACTTTTTTACTGAACTTCTTAATTCTGTGTTACTTTCCAAACGTAAAGTTGGTCATGTCTATCTCGTAAATGTCAATAGACGCTTTCTTTCCAATGATTTCGTAACTTGAAACGAGTGCTTTTTTCAACTCTTGACTGTACGAGAAATGTGTATCGTTGTTGACTGTATTGATTCCAACGCCTAGGTTTTTAGGTTCTCCCCAAGAATCCCCAAGATTCTCAACGACATAAATATCGAAACCACCTAAACCAACATGTCCGTTAGAACTGAAGAATAAATAACGACCGTCTGGAGAAATGTAAGGTGTTGTTTCGCGACCTTTTGTGTTAATCGTCATTGGTAAAGGTTTAGCAGTGCCCCATTTTTTACCATTTCTCTCTACCACATAAATATCAGTCGAAGATTTCTCCCCCTTTCTATCTGTTACAAAATACATGGTGCTTCCATCCGCTGTAACTGTTGCTGAACCTTCAAAATAACTGGTGTTGATGGTCTTGTTTTTAATGATTCTAGGAGAATTCCATGTTCCTTTTGTGCTCATTTTAAGCTCAAAAAGATCAGAACCTCTCGTTGTCGTCTTTGCATCCGTTGCCGTCGTGTTACGCGTCATTGTTCCTGTGAGTCCATCTGCAGAGATGACATTTACAGCATCAAAACCATCTGAATTGATTTTCCCTAACTTGTTGGTCACATCACCCCATTCTTTCATTTCATCGTCCCAAGTCACTTTGTAAGTGTCTTCGAAATAACGTTGATCATCAGGATTCATTCCACCACCTGTCGTGTTACTTCTACGCGAAGTGAAATAGATGGTCTTGCCTCCGTCTCTTAATATCGCACCATAATCATCATATCCAGAATTAATGTCTCCAACCAATCTTTCACGAGAGAATTTTGCTTCTTTCTTCAATTCTTCAATCGCATATTTTGCTTCTGCAATGTGGTGATCAACTAAAAGAACACGTGATCTTGCTTTTGGCATTTGTTCTTTTGCCAATTCGTAATGCATCAATGCTTTTTCAACATGTCCCAATCGATGATGTGATTCTCCCAATAAAAAATAAACTTCTTTGTTCACTTTTTCTTCATTCATTTTAACGGCTTTATTGGCATATTTCAACGCATAACCATAATTATTCAAATAATAATGGCATTGACCAATATAATAATTGGCTTTCCAGCTATTTGCATCTTTGTTCACAGCTTCTCTAAATTTTATCAATGCTTCTTTAATTCTACCCAAACTAAAAAGTGTTTTTCCTTCTTCTACAGAAATTATAGCCGCAGAACGATCAACCAACGAAGTCGTAGAATCTGGGGGTGTTGTATAACTAGAATTACTGAATGAGTGCCCCGTTACAAGAACGATACAGAAAGTTAAAAAGATGTTTAATAATTGATTCATAATTGGTTTTTTAAGTGTTTACTTCTTACTCTATACAAAAGCTATGCAAAAAAAGAAAAAATTAGCGAAACGGACTGTAATATACAGAATTAGTTATCCACTTTGTTAGAAAAATGATTGTTTTTTAGGTCTGTGAGGTCGTTCATTGCAATAGTTGCAGCGACAATTGCTAAAACAGGCGCTGTTGAAGCCAAAAACCATAAAAGAAGGTGCAAAAAGAATCGACCCAAAGTTCCGAGGGTATCTTCGGAGAAGTTTGACCAATTAAAAAGTGCTCCAATATCTACAGGAACTAAAATCAGCAAGGAATAAATGCAACCAATGGCAATTGCGAGACCTCTGTTTTTTCTAACAAAATCAATGCTTTGGTCTATGTCTAATCGTCTTCTTTCGTTGATGTAATCCAAAAAAGCAAAGCCGTAATAGAAGAATCCTATCAGAAAAGTGAGGTAGAAAATGGGCGATGATTTCGGATCTTCCCAACCGAGCAGGGACACCACAAAAATGATCATGAAGAAGAAATATTCCCACATTAAGTTGCGGACAACAATGCGCATTGCTCTTTTTACATCGTGGACCAACTGGCGAAAACTAAAAGGGTAAGTGTTCCCAGTAAGAATCTTCTCCGTTTTCATACTCAGGTGAGAAATTAGTGGAGAAAGGATGACAACAACTAAGTATTTCGCGAATTTCATCAGTAGAATGGCAATGGAAATTTCGACCATTACATAAATGAGATACCAAACAATTTCATTCATATTCTCAACCTTGGGAGCAATGTAATGGTGACGAATCATGTCGCCAACCTTGTAAATAGCGAGCATCAATATCGCAGGGATGACCAAATACCAATACATTTTGTTGGCGATAATAAATTTTACCGCTTTGCCGTATGATTTTATGCCAAAAAGAAAGCTTTTAATGAATTTCACAGTCAAAGGTAATGAAAAATGAAAGATGAAGAATGAAAAGTGAAAAGTGAAAAATTGAAGTTCTCGCTTCGAAAAATCGATTTTCTAAAAGGATTCTAGTTTCTCCGAAGGTCCGCGCATCATTTTTAGAATGAATGCAGCGAATTGAAAAGCGCGAATACTTTTGAAAGACTGGAGCGTTAGCAGAAGTATCATCAAAAGTATCGCTTTTCAAGAGTGGAATGAAATGGAGAAAATGCAGCGCTAGATTTTTTTGCTTACTTTTTTTATCAATGAAAAAAAGTAAGAGGATGACATCTAATCTCGCCGAAGCGAAATCTCCTACTTTCTCTGTTTTAAAGGATTAACAGACGAACCGAATAACTGAAAAATGAACATTTCAACAAGCTCAATGTAAGAAAGTGAATCGCCATTCTTCGAGAAATCTATCTCTCTAAAAGGACGTAGTCCGTTTCTAAGAACGTCAGCGTCTCTAACCTGTCTAAAAGCGTCAGCGTTTCTAAAACTCTAACATTCTAACGCTTCAAACTCCAACACTTTCGTATCTTTGTTCTTTAAAAAACAAAAAACCCAATTAAGATGAATTTCAGCAGTCTTACAGCCATTTCTCCAATCGACGGAAGATACCAAAGCAAAACCGAAGAGTTACAGCAATATTTTTCTGAATTTGGATTGATCAAATACAGAGTGATCGTAGAGGTTGAATATTTCATTGCGATGGTAGAAAGCGGAGTTAAGGCATTGGCAGACTTTCCGAGAGAACGTTACGGTGATTTGCGAGCAATTTGCACATCATTCTCCGAAGAAGATGCTTTGTGGATTAAAAACATTGAAAAAACGACCAATCACGATGTAAAAGCCGTGGAATACTTCGTGAAAGACAGAATGACGAACTTAGGCTTGGAAAAACACCTGGAATTTGTGCATTTTGGCTTGACATCTCAAGACATTAACAACACGTCAATTCCAATGTCATTGAGAGATGCCGTTAAGAATGAATATTTACCTTTATTGGAGCAATTAATCGCACAGTTGACAACTTACAGTAAAGAATGGAAAGATATTCCGATGCTGGCGAAAACACACGGACAACCTGCTTCACCGACGAGATTAGGAAAAGAAATTCAGGTTTTTGTAGAACGATTAACGATTCAGAAAAATCAATTAATTGCCATTCCATTCTCCGCGAAATTTGGTGGAGCAACTGGAAATTTGAATGCCCATCACGTTGCTTTTGAGAAAGAAAATTGGGTAGAATTTGCCAATAATTTTGTGAATAAAACATTAGGATTAAGCAGAAGTCAAACGACAACGCAAATTGAACATTACGACAATATAGCAGCTCTTTTTGATTGCATGAAGCGTATTAACACCATTATTTTGGACTTAGACCGCGATATGTGGACCTACATTTCCATGGAATATTTTAAGCAAAAATTAAAAGAAGGAGAGGTCGGCTCTTCGGCAATGCCACACAAGGTAAATCCGATTGATTTTGAGAATTCTGAAGGAAATATTGGGATTGCAAACGCTCTTTTTGAGCATCTTTCGTTAAAACTTCCAGTTTCTCGTTTGCAAAGAGATTTGACAGATTCTACTGTGCTAAGAGCCATTGGAGTGCCATTTGCACACACCTTTATTGCGTTTAAATCAACCTTGAAAGGATTGGAAAAATTGCTACTCAACAAATCCGCTTTTGAGGCTGATTTAGAAAAAAATTGGGCAGTTGTTGCAGAAGCAATCCAAACAATTCTCCGTAGAGAAGGCTTTCCAAAACCTTATGAAGCATTGAAAGGGTTGACAAGAAAAAACGAAGCTGTTACAAAAGAAACAGTGCATCAATTTGTAGATACCTTAGATATTTCTTTAACTTTAAAGGAAGAATTGAAGAGAATTACTCCTCAAAACTACACTGGAATTCAGTTGGTTCAATAATTGGATTAATTTTTGAAGGTGTAACGTAAACCATAAGAATGAGTCGCTCGTTACTTTTATTTTTCACAATTATTTTTGCATTTTCTGCGAAGTCACAGTCCTATTCTATAGAATGGAGTGAGACCATTAGCAAGCAGGGCCGATTGGTCTATCTTCTTCCCAATAAAGAGAATGACTTCTTTGCGTTAAGATGGGTTGGAGGAAGAGTATTGGGTAATTACCAAGTTTCGCAGCATCAGAATCTGGAAATCACGAAAAAAGGCAAAATTAGGTTAGTTGCAGGCAAAAGCATTGCGAATTTTGAAGGAGCGAGAGTGATTGGTGATAAATTTGTCGTTTTTCTATCAGACAAACAACCGGGATTCAATTTTTTCTACATGCAGGAATACGACGAAGAACTTAAGCCAATAGGGCAAGCTCGACAAATTGCATCCTACGCTTTAGAAAAGAAAAGAGGCAAAGGATGGTTCAGCATAAAACAATCCTCTAACAAACAATTTTTCGGCGTTGTTTGGGAAGTCCCAGGACGAAAAGGGGAACGAGATTTGTATGGTTTTAAGGTATATAACAATGAGTTGGAAGTTATTAACGAAGGTGAATATCCCTTGCCTTTTGACCCGAAATCATCGACAATTCACTCTCAACACATTTCCAACAACGGCGATTATTTCATGGCGGTAACGGAATATGAGGATAAAAAAGAATCGCATTTTTTTAAGAATTACCATACGTATAAAGCATTACACATTATCCATATTAGTGAAGATGAGGGCCTGCAAGATTACCAACTGGATTTAGGCGGAAAGAGAGTGGAGGCAATGACGATGTATTCTGACGATAAAAACCTGTTCACAATCACAGGTTTGTATGGCAAACCGAATGAAGCAGGTGTAAAAGGTGTTTTTCATCAACGAATTGATTTGCTCTCTATGGAGAAAATTGATGAGGGCTTTAAAGAGTTTGAGCAGTCTTTTATTACTGAAGATTGGTCAGAAAGAGCATTGAAACGAGCTGAACGGCAAAAAAATAGAGGAAAAGGAGAACCTCAGTTGTACAATTACAAAATGCGAGAGATTACTATTCTTGATGACGGAAGCATTATCGGTAGCATGGAGCAATTTTATGTGCAAATTCGTTCCAATACAGACTCGAGAACAGGAACCGTCTCTCAGAGTTATTACTATTATTACAACGATATAATTGCATTTAAAATCGACCCAGAAGGAGAGTTTGCATGGGTAAAGAAAGTTAGAAAGTACCAAGTATCAACCAATGATGACGGTCCTTATAGCAGTTATGCGACTTTTATCGACAAAAACAAGGTGTATTTTATCTTCAATGACCACATAAAAAACTATGATGACAGAGGTGTCTTTTTAGATCCAGAACATCTATATACCGCTAATTATACACGGAAAAGAAACACGGTAGCATTGGCAGAAATCGATTTAGAAACGGGAGATAGTCGGCGCACAACATTTTTTGGCAGAGAAGAAATCAATGCGCTCGCTGTGCCAAAACTTTTTGAAATGAATTATCAAACCAACGAGATGTTATTGTATTCTATTTGGGGTAGAAAAGAGAAGATTGGGGTGTTGAGATTGGAGTGATAGACGACTAAAATTCAGATATCTTTGTTACAAGCATTTTTTAAATTCAGCTTTTCTTCTTCACTAAATTCATATTTTGGAGCACCGTTCTCGTATTTTTTCTGAAGAAGGAGGTCTATTAAATCACTGTCTTTTTTATAATCAGCACAAGGTCTGCAAATGAGTAAATGCATCTTTATTGCAATCAATTCTTTAACAGAAAGTTTTTTGTAACGTCCTCTTTCAATGTCATTCGATATTTCTTCACAATTTCTCATTAAATCCATTTATTCTTAAGGCAATCACGCAATAATAACTTAGTACGGTGTATAATTACCCATAAGTTAGAAGGGGTTATATCGAAATCATTACAAATTTGTTCACTTTCTTTTTCTTCTAGGTATTTCGCAGCGACAATTCCTTTCCATTTTTCTGGGAGCGTTTCTAAACAATCTTGTAGTTCAACCATCGTTTCGGCTCCTTCCATTTTTGTTACAACAGTCTCGTCATCAAAGCCCCCTTGTTTTTCAAGAAACCAATGTCTTTTACTATCGTCTTGGTCGAAAAAGCTAGAAATCGGGTCTGTATATCTCGTTTCTGCCTTTCTCCAATGGTCAATAATTTTACGATTAAGAATACTGGTCAGCCAAGTGCGCAACTTACTTCTGTGCTCAAAGGTGTCAAGTTTGGTGATAGCAGAAATCAAGGTGTCTTGCACCAAATCCTTAGCGAGGTCAATGTCCTTTAATTTAGACATAGCAAAAGATAATAGGTAATCGCTATGATCCTCTATTAACTCTGTTTGGTCTTTATTCTTAGTGCTGCTCAATTATTTTGAAATGTATTTTTTCTTAAAACGTTTAGAGAACGTGAATAAAAGTAACAATATTGCTGCGAAAGCGAAACTTCTCCCCATTACATTTCCATATTTTGTGTAAAAAGTAATTTCAGAATTCAAATTGACAGTCCCTTTTATTGCATCTCTCGTCCACCATTCTGTTTTTTGAGAAATATCTCCTCGTTGATTTACAAAACAGGTAGTTCCGGTATTGGCAGAACGAACAACACTTCTTCTGCTTTCTATCGCTCGTAAACTGGCAAAACTAAGGTGTTGTTTATAACCTGGTGTATCTTTCCACCAGCCATCGTTGGTAGCGATACAAATCAACTGCGCTCCTTTTCTAACTTGTTCAGTAACCCATTCTCCGTAAATGGATTCATAGCAAATAACAGGAGCAAACTTGAATTTTTCTAACTCAAAAATTTGAGCTTCTTCTTCAACTCCTAAAGTCCCACTAGTCCCCCCATTGTTAATGGAAAGTTCTTCTAAAAATGGAAAATAATCAGAGAAAGGAACAACCTCAGGACCTGGAACCAGCTTTGATTTATGAATAAATCGTACTCGATTATTCTTTCTGATTAGCATAGATGTGTTGTAAGACTCAGCATAAACTCCTGGACTAATTAGCTTAGATGCTCTTGATTTTTTCTTTGAAAAATGGCGAAAAGTGGATGCGCCAATGTACCAAGGAACGTCATTTAGTCTTTCTTTCTTTACAGAAATAAAATATTGAAAGAATTCTAATCGCTGGATGTCTGCTTCATCAAAATTCGCACTAAAGGCAGTCTCCGGGGCAACAATTAAGTCTGTTTTGTCGGTTACCAAAGAATCCGCGAGAGAAAGAAGCGTTTCTATTTGGTGAGAAAAAGTAGCCGAATTAAACTTCTCATTGTAAGGGTCAATATTAGGCTGTAGGGCAACAACTTCTATCGGGTTTTTATTCTCCGTATAATTATAATAAGTGTATAGTGAAATACTAATTGGGAGAATAATTAAAAAGGCAGCGGAGTAGAAAATAGGCGTTTGTATTTTCCAGCTTTCTTTCTTTAAATAGACGTTTTGCACTGTTCTGAAGAAAAGTAAATTGATTAGTAAAATCCAAAAAGAACCTCCGAGAACACCTCCGTAAGAATACCATTGAATCCAAGAAGGAACAATACTGAATGTATTGCCCAGACTGAGCCAAGTCCATGACATTTCCCAATTGTAATGGAAGTATTCAAAACCGATCCAATAGAAAAGTAAAGCTAAATATCCTTCTTTCTCACCAATGTACTTCTTTGCCAAGTGAAAAGCATAGAAAGTGATGGTCATTAATAAACTGTTCAGAATAAATGCGAGCATTGCTCCACCGGGTTCAGCATTCCAAACCCACCAAGTTGTCCCCACGTTATAAATAATGAATGTGATGTAGGCATGGATAAAAACTTTCCCTGAACGGTAATTATTTTTTGCAATGTAGCTTTCTACAAAAAGCAATGGTACCCAAGCAATAAAAACAAGAGGTGTCAAACCACCTGTATAAGGATAGGAAACAACCATTAATATTCCCGAGAGAATACTTAAAAGGTAACGGTGTTTTTTTGAAAGATTAATCACAGGTTAAAAGTAGGAGAAAAATTTGAAGATTTGACATTTCGACAAGCTCAATGACTAAAAGATGCAAATTAACGTAAGTTTTGGAGAGTCACATCTAACACTCCAATGCTCCAATGCTCCAATGCTCCAAAGCTCTAACACTACGATTGTTAAATAAAAAAGGGATGATTAAATTAACCATCCCTTTTACTTTTTTTATTGATTCAATTATTCGAAAATAATTGTCATTTCTACACGTCTGTTTTTCTGACGTCCTTCTTTTGTTGAATTATCTGCGATTGGATCTGTTTCACCGAAGTAAAGAACAGATAATCTATCACCAGCAACACCTTTAGATTCCATGAAACGTTTCACAGAAGCTGCACGTTTCTTAGATAAGACTAAGTTACCTTGAGCTGCACCAACGTTATCGGTGTGTCCTGCAATTTGCAATTTCCACTCTGATTTCTTCACAAGAACCTCAGCTAACTCAGTAAGCGACGGCAAAGACTCCTCTTTAATGATGTCTTTTCCAGTTTCAAACTCTAAGTTTTCAAAAGCTGTTTTCAAGATTTCTTGAACCTCTACTTCAATAACAGGACAACCTTTGTTCTCAACAGGACCTGGGGTTGCTGGACATTCATCGTCTTTGTCAAGGACACCATCATTATCTGTATCTTGGTAAGGACATCCGTCGTTCTTGATTGGGCCTGCTAAATTCGGACATTTATCATCTTTGTCTAACAATCCATCACCGTCAGTATCTGGCCAAGGACAACCGTTGTTCTCTTTTGGTCCGAATACTTCTGGACAGTTATCAACGAAGTCAAACAATCCATCACCATCTGTATCAGGGCAACCATTATTCACTAATGGACCTGGAACATCTGGACAAGCATCATCGCTGTCTTTAATTCCATCGCCATCCGTATCAGGACAACCGTTGAATTTCGCAATTCCAGGAATTTCTGGACAATCATCTTTAGGATCAACAATGCTGTCACCATCTGTGTCAGGACAACCGTTGTATCTTTTCTCTCCGAATAAATCAGGACAATCATCATCTTTGTCTGGAATACTGTCATTATCTCTGTCTGGGCAACCGTTGAATATTGCTAAACCTGGCTCGTTTGGACAGTGATCGTCAATGTCTTTGATACCATCTCTATCTGTATCAGGACAACCTCTGAATTCCCATAAACCAGGAACAACTAAGCATTCATCTAATTTATCTGAGACTTTATCGCCATCAATATCACTAGGATGAACGTAAAGAATAGGTAAGCGAAGTCCAGCATAAAATTCTGCTCCTCGAACTTTACCAGTTGCAAATAATGTTCTGAAATCTGTAACACCTAGAGTCAAAGGTCCAAGGCGTGTTGCAAGACCTGCTTTAAATCCAGAATATTTGTTCATCGAAACAGGAACAGACAAACCAAACCAAGCATAATCAAAACTAGGTATGATTGCCAATTGATTGGCAACTCTCACTCTGTGAGGTTTTTTGCGGTTGTTGAGGTTCAACATTCCAGTAACGTTCACGTAGAACCATTTCCAGATGTGGTAATCAACTTGTAAGCTTAATGCTGTTGGAGTTTTCATGAAAAATGTTCCAGCATCATTGTTTGCTGTCCAACCAGGACTGTTCGTTGTTAATGAATCAATAACACTGTCAAATGCAGCAATTGAGCCGGCACCATCAAATGTTGTCAGATCAAAAAGATTGCTTGTGTTGACAGAAAAATCACGACTTAAGCCGCCTTTTTCAAATTTCATACCACCAATGTCTAAAACAGAGGCACCTACTCTTAATTTGTATTTTTCTTTGTCTCTTCTCCAGATGTTTGTTTCACCATCCATGTCATATTTGTATTCCTCCCAATTAGGTCTCCATTCGTAAACGAAACCGATATCTAGTCCCAATCCAAATTTAGAAGCAGATTTTGGAAGTCCAGTTCCTTTTTCTCCTGTAATAGGATCTGTGTATAAGAATCCTAGTGCTTCTTTAGAACCTTCAAGGGCTCCTGTTGAGTGACCGTAAGAAAAATCACCTTGCAGAAATTGAGAAGTGTCAGCATTCAATAAGTTGTAATTAAAATTATCCGTATTCACATAGGCTGCCGCATAACCAGAAAGCCATTTTGCTTTACCACCAGCTTTAAAGAAATGTTCACCGTCATCTTTTAATACTTGAGAATATATAACACCGTATTCCATCCAAGACATAGAGTTGACGTTTAATAATTGCTCATTGAACTGTTGGTTCCATAATGGTGCAAAATCGAGACCTTCATTCGCCAAATAAGCTAATTTAGGGTCTAAATCATCTAAATTTGTGATTGATCTAAACTTTACTGCAAGACCGACCGCTATTTTAGGGTTAATGTGAAACATAAAGTTCAATACATCAATCTGAATGTTATTGTAAATACCATAAGTCCTCGTTTCATTGTAATCGATACTATCAAGATAACGATCTGTAAACGTAGAATCTGGAAGCAACCAATCGTTGTAAGGATTTGAGCCTCCAATTACTGTTACATTCTCTCCTAAGTTGTTGACGTCTGGCTTGAATGATTTTCTCCACCATTTCGGCATGTCTCTGGTATCGAAAGAAGTAAGATTCTGATAAAAATTAAAGTTGAAACTTGCTAAATTCAAATCGAATTTAAAACGCCCATCAACAAAACTTGCAGGGTTAATGTCTGTTCCCATTACTCCAGCATAATTACTCTGCTGTATTCCTAAATAATTTTGAGAAATTGAGTTGAAAGAAAAGAAAATGATGGCAACAGCCAATAAATTTTTAATCGTATTCATTCTAAGTAGTTTAATCGTTTGTAAAATAAAAAAGTGCTTCTATTCGTAATATTGAACAAGGAATTGATCGACAATAGTTGTTACTTGTAGGTGGTTTCCAAAGTTATTCAATTCAACTTTGTTTTGTCCTTCAAGTGCTTTGTCTATTACTTTTTCTCCGTTAGCACCATACAAATATACATTATTCTCTAAACCATCCACAATCGCAAGGATAGTTTTTCCAGAATTGGATGTGAACAGCTCGACGTTATCAACCTCATTGAAGGGGATTTTTAATTGAGAAAAAGAAATTCCGTCTTTGTTAATCAGGATGATTTCATTGGCTGATTTAAGGATAATCACGGGGTTTTTATTCGTGTTTTCTACCTTAATTATCTCAGCATTGTTGTAAGATGAATACTTCAATTTTCCTCCTTTCTGATCGATTTTTATCAAAGCTTCATTTTCCAGTCCAAACTGAATGAGTTCGTTGGGTATCTTAGCCGCAATCATCTTTGTTGGGAGCTTAAAAGTTCGATGACTTCTGTTCTTGTCAAGGTTGTACATTTCAAAGAACGACTCGTTGGAGAATCCTGCAAATAATTTGCTCTGACTTGCCCAAACGTCTATTTGTTGAGAGATTAATTCTTTGCTTTTGACGATGTTTAATTCTCTGCCTTCTCCATCAAATTGCAGGACTTGTTGTTCGATATTTGCAATTAAAAAGTAGCTTTTCCCTCTCCATCGGTAGAATTTAACCTCATTGCTTGCTTCATCCTCTAATTGGATAGGAAAACCGGAAGAATATTCTCCGTTTTCCTTCCATAAATGAATTTTATCTTCGGTGTTTAAAAGGATGCAAACCTCGCCATTGCTAAATAAATCAATGGTTTGCAGACCCCCAGTGATTCTGCCTTCTATCGCTTTATTCCATTTTAATTCGGCGTTTTCATAATAAGAAAGTTCCCCGTTCTTGCCCAAAACAACCACATTTCCATTGCCTTTTAATGTGGAAAAGTCGAGGATGTCAAAACCAACATTCATTGAAACGGTCTCTTTTTCAATGGCCAATTGCTCATGAACCTCAGCACCGAATTGAGTTTGTAAAATTTTGCCTTGGTACACCGCTTTTGAGTAGGTTGATTCGTTAGAAATGAATCGTTCGGATACTTTTTTCGGCAACTTGCCAAAGACCTTAAAATGTACCGCTTGATTCAGCACAATGGTATTTCCCAGTTTAAAGTCGGCAATGATGTTATCGCACGTCGTTTCCGATTCTGATAAAACCACCAAGTCTTCCATGTATTTGATGAAAAAGGAGCTGTTTTTCGTCGGAAAAGTCGCTGTTAGTTGATTGGAAAAAGACTGCTTGTCCAAAGATTGATTTAAGTCGTTGAGAATCAACACAGGGTCTTGCCCATCGACGTAATCGGTGATGATGGCTGTTTTTCCTTTGTAATTTATTTCAACAAATCCATTTTGCAACCATTGATACATTGCTCCAGAATTAAATATAGAATCGACTGTTGCGTAATAATCTCGTTCAAAAAAATGATAGGTAGAAAACTTAGATGTAAGTACACTGGCAAAGACCTCCTCATCTTTTATTTGTTTGCCTTGCAGAATGTTTTCGTTGCGAGTGATGTAATCAACCCGTCCGTTTTCTAAAAAATAAATATCAGAAATTTCAGTTGTTTTGTCATTAAATTTCACAACGGAAGCACTCGCTTTTTTGTCGTAGCTAAATGTTGAAATATTCTCTGACGAGGCATCAATTTCTCCTTTCTTAAGGTATAAACTTGCCTTGAAATAACGTCCATCGTAATCTCCAAAAGAGAAATCACTCCCTGAAAAAGCAATGGATTCTACTGAGTTGTTAAAGAAGTCCGAAATTGATTCTTCCGTCCAGTTGTTTTTCCCTTTGATGAGAAGGTGGCTTTGTGAAAAACTGATGTAAGCAAGCTCGAATTCTTTTGTCAAGAATGATGAGGTGACATCAAACATGGGAGATGCAACGAAGCCATTCACTTGCTGTAGTTGCACTTCAGAAGGTCGATTGATTATGAGTATTTGTTCATCGCTCGTTGTAAAAAGCGTTTCTGGCGTAAAATTACTCTTGACGTTGAGGATGTCAAAACCCACAAAAGCGATCCATGTGATGCTGGCAATAACGGTGAGTGCAAGAATAATTCGTCCGAACATTAGAGAATATTTACTTCAAAAATACGAAGAAAGTGTTCTTCATTTCTTTGGCAGAATTTAAAGAATGAACATTGATTTGTTAGGAGGTTTTATTCTGTAAATTTCATCAAAAAATGATACTCAAAGATAAGAGTAAGGATTCTTTTCTGACGTTGTTCTTTTTTGCAGAGAAGGCATCGATGAATGTAGAATAACTGATTCCAATAGCAACTCCTTTATATCGATATCTGAGAGAAGGTGCTATGATAACTCCATAGGATGTTCCTAAAGTGGACTCTTTGGAGAAAAGGCTAGCAGAATTCGGGGCTATTTCCCAATCCATAAGCTCAATTCCGAGATCACAATTAATTTCCAACCCGTGACTTGGTTTTATTTTCCAAATGCTCGAATAGCCTGAAAGAATTGACATAGAGCTTGAACTAGAAATCCTACCACGTTCAAATTGTCCTTGTAACGCTATATGAATACCAGGGGAGTAGTACAGCATGGAGGTGTTGAAATATTTTCGTTTGCCAATTTTTGCTCCAGTAATAAATTGAGAAGTTGTAGTTCTGATTGTTGATAGTGTTGCGGTAGGGTCGATAGAATACGCTTGAGTAGTTACAGAAATCTCGGAATATCCAGCGTAAAACTCAAGATAGAGGGTGTTTTTGTCCAAAATGATATAATTCCCTTGTTTTTTTTGGTATTCATGACCAAGAATTTGCCCAAATTGATCTTCGTACTTCAAAAAGTAAATATCTTTTTTTCTGATGTGCCTTTTTTCAGGAACCCCTTGATGAGAAATAAAATAGTGTACACTGTCTTCATTGTCAGAGTGAATATTTGCTTCGTGCCTAACGCCAGACTTTAGAATGACTAAATCATTGTATTTTATAGTAGAGTCAGGAATTTGCTTCTCGGAAATTTTATCTGTTAACCCTGTAATTTCAGTCCTTACTTTGGACAGCAAATATCGTCTTCTTTTTTTGTTACTGTTAATATACAAGCTCTCGTATCTAATAATACCAGGTGGAAACTTATCTAAACTTAGAATATCTCTGTACGTTACCCCTTGTTTTAACGCCCCTTTCTCAATGAACAGAAAATCACTGAACCGAGCTACTACTTTATTTTTTGTAAAGGAAAGATGAAGGCTGAGATAAACTTTCGGTTTGTTTTCTGAGGAGAAAACATTGATTTCACCAATAAACTCTATGGATTCATTCTTAATTCCTTTTACCTGCTTTAAATTTACACCTGAGAAAGATAATTTAGTCAGTTTGTTATAATAATAAGCAAGACTATCTTCAGAAAAGGTAAATTCACTTGTCTCTTCAATGGCAGCGGTATATAAATTTGTTCCAAAAATAACGAAATCATGCTCTTTGTAGTTAGGGTTCAAAATAACTTCTCCGTTTTTCTTGACTATTTTTTTAATGTATTCATCTTTAAGGTATAACTTTTTTCTGTGCTCCTCTACAAAGTAAATAGAATAATCTCCCTTTCCTTCAATTTCATAGCGCTCAGTATAAATACCATTTTCATGTCGCTGTGTGAAAATAGTATCTTGCGAAAAAGATGCTGCCGTTCCTGTTAAAAAAATCAGTAGTTGAATTGTTTTCATGAGACGAAGGTACAGAGTAAATGCTCTTTGAAAAAATCAAAATTAGCAAATAAAGATAGTCTAGTTGCGATAACCGCAAATACTAGGCTTTATTTTCAGTTTTCTCCAAGAATTCCTTCAATATTCGGTCTAAAGTAAAGTTCAGACTTCATCACTTTTCCATCTTCTCTATAAATTGGTTGACCGTCAGCATCCAGTTTTGACATGTTTGAGCGTTGAATTTCTTCAAAAACTTCTTCAATTTTGCCTTGCAAACCATGTTTTAGTATCGTTCCACAGAGAATGTACAACATATCTCCCAACGCATCGGCAACCTCTACCAAATCTCCAGCTTTTGCAGCTTCGAGGTATTCTTCATTCTCTTCTTGCATCAAACGGTGCCGCAAAGCAATGTCTTTCTCCGATAAATCAACCGTTGGCTGGTAGTTGTTTCCGATTTTAAATGCCTTGTGAAAAGTTTCGACGGCAGCAATTGTTTCTTGTAGTTTCATATTCATTCTTTGCTACAAAAATGGAGATTGCTTTTCGGAAAATCAAACTAAGTTTTCAATTGTTATGAACGATGAGGTAGCTTCTGGCTGTTGCCGTTAGCTTTTATTAAAACTCACTCAACAACCGTCGCAACAATACGAAAACCAGTTTTTGGAGACGCTCCAGTGTATTTTTTCACAGATTCTATTCTGACATCATAACCGGGAGAGGCCCAATCACCGCCAATTACTTCGTTTTTGTCATCCAGCATTTCTCCAACGTTTCCATTCATGTTGTAAAGTCCAAAATCATTGGGCCAGTAAGATTCTGCTGGGGCCGTAACATCAACTGTTTTTAAGAGCGAATTCATGCTCCCATCTACCGGAATATTTATGACTTCATACTTCTTTTTTTCGCTGTTGAAATGGACGGATTCTACACCGATTCGCGCAAAATTTGCTAGAAAAATTCCATCTGAGTTTCTCAAATAAGGATTTTTCCACGTGTATTTTGCAAAATGGGAATCACCGCGAGCTGCACGAATCCATTCTGCTTTTTTCGGCAAACGAAACTTGATTTTCAATTCTCCGTTAGATAAACTATCGTATTTTTTAGACAACCATTCGCAATACAATTCCGCTCCTTTTTTTGTGATGTTGACAACTGGATAATTGTGATAGGCAGGATGTTTATGGTAATATTCAGAGTATTTTTCATTGTATCCATACGGAGAATGCCATTTTACAGAGTCAATTTTTGCGATTTCGTAATCCTTTATTCTCCCTTTCTTTTTCAAATCGTACAGAAATTCTTGGTATTGAATGTTCGTAATTTCCGTTTTACTAACATAAAATGACTGCACAGAAACGGTATCTTTTCCAACTAATGCGTTGCCAGAAGGAATGAAAGAACAAAAGTTTTGCAATGTTTTTTTTGCCTTTTTTAAAGAAGGTTTTTTTGAGAATGTAAACGCAAGCAAGAAAATACTTGCTGTTAAAAAGAGAATGTTTGATATTTTTTTCATCAGTTGAAGTTTTTAAAGAGAACGACATTCTTCAATTCTGTTACAACATTTCTCCCAAAAAAGAGAGGTGTTCCTGTTCAAAATCCTACTTTTGGCTTTGAGAATGAGTTTTACGTTGAAACATATCGCAAAGAAGTACCTTAAATACTATAAGGTAAAATCGAGGATGCAAAATTCTGAACGAAAAAGGCAGGAAGAATTGGTTCAGTTGTATCAACAGAATTTGTCCGATAAAAAGTTGCCAAAACTGACAGAAACAGGCTTCAAACTCTTTTCCCAATTTGAAGAAGACGGTTTATTGCTCTACCTTTTTTCTTTGCTCGGAATGACGAAGAAAACCTTCATCGAATTCGGTGCAGATGATGGAATTAACAGTAATTCTGCCAACCTCTACTTTCACCATGATTTTGAAGGCTTATTTATTGACGGCAACGAAAAAGCACTCGAAAGAGGACGTTATTTCTTTCAAAAATACGGCAATAAGAAGATCAAACAACCTGTTTTTGAACAAGCTTTTATCACAGCGGAGAATATCAACGAAATTTTTGAAAAAGCAGGATTTACAGGAGAAATTGGCTTACTTTCTATCGATATAGACGGCAATGATTATTGGGTTTGGAAAGCCATTGAAGTTGTTTCCCCACAGGTAGTGATTATAGAAACGCACAACGAATTTGGAATGAACGACATCATTGTTCCTTACGATCCTGATTATTTCTATCCCGGAAAACATCCGACGTATCACGGTGCTTCTCCCGTTGCTATGACTAAGTTGGCAAAGAAAAAAGGCTACCGCTTGGTGGGGGCAAATGAACTCGGTTTTAACCTCATTTACTTGCGCAACGACCTCTTGCCGGATGAAATTTCAGAAATCACAGTGAACGCTGTATTGCAACACCCATCTAACGCAGAGGCGCGAGCAAGATTTGAAGAGGTAAAAAATTGGGAATATGTGAGCGAGTAATGTGACATTGATTTTGTATATTCGCATACTGAAAAATTAAAACAGAAAATGGCTACAGCAGCAAAATCCAAATCTTCAACTAATAAAATTTCGAAAGAAACCTTATTGAAAGCGTTTCACTTCATGTGTACGGCAAAAACTTTGGCGGAGAAATATGAGGCGAACAAAGAAGTGACGGCAAAATATGTGCACGCAACTTCTCGAGGTCACGAAGCGATTCAGATTGCTTGCGGAATGTTGCTTAAACCTCAAGATTGGGTTTCTCCTTACTACCGAGACGACAGTATTCTACTTTCTATCGGAATGACGCCTTACGAGTTAATGTTGCAAGTTTTTGCCAAAAAAGAAGACCCTTTTTCTGGGGGCAGAACGTATTACTGTCACCCTTCTTTGAATAGAGAAGACATGCCAAAAATTCCGCATCAGTCTTCTGCAACTGGAATGCAAGCGATTCCAACAACGGGTGTCGCGATGGGAATTCAGTACAAAGAATTAGAAGGTTTAGCAGAAGATTTTAAAGGAGAGAATCCGGTTGTTATTTGTTCTTTAGGAGATGCATCTTGCACAGAAGGAGAAGTTTCAGAGGCTTTTCAAATGGCAGCATTGAAGCAATATCCAATCATTTATTTGGTGCAAGACAACGGTTGGGATATCTCAGCGAAAGCAGAAGAAATAAGAGCGCAAGACATTACAAAATTTGCACAAGGTTTTGACGGAATTGAGGTCAGAACAATTGACGGCAGTGATTTTGCAGAGTCATTTCAAACAATGGAAGAGGTTGTTGCAACTGTTCGTAAAGAAAGACGTCCGTTTATTGTGCATGCAAAAGTACCCTTGTTGGGACACCACACTTCTGGGGTTCGCAAGGAATGGTACCGAGACGACTTGGAAGAAGCGGCAACACGTGATCCTTATCCAAAATTGAAAGAATTGCTACGCAATGCAGGCGTTGACGAAGCAGATATTATAAATATAGAAGCAGACACGAAAAAATTAGTGGATGCAGATTACGAGAAAGCGGTCAATGCAGAAGATCCTTCTCCAGAATCAATAACCGACTTTATTTTTGCTCCTACGCCAATCACAGAAGAGAAAGGCGTGCGAGAACCCAAAGGCAAGAAGAAAACCGTGATGGTTGATTCTGCTTTATTTGCGGTCAGAGAATTGATGGAAAAACACCCAGAATCTTTGCTCTACGGGCAAGATGTTGGAGAACGTTTAGGAGGCGTTTTTCGTGAAGCTGCTACCTTAGCACAGACTTTTGGAGCCAATAGAGTGTTCAACACCCCCATTCAAGAGGCGTTTATCATCGGTTCAACCGTTGGAATGTCCGCAGTTGGACTAAAACCATTTGTAGAGGTTCAATTTGCCGATTATATTTGGCCCGGATTGAATCAATTATTCACAGAGGTCTCCCGTTCTTATTATTTATCCAACGGCAAGTGGCCAGTGAGTTGCGTTATTCGTGTTCCCATTGGTGCTTATGGCTCTGGAGGTCCTTATCATTCTTCCAGTGTAGAATCCGTTCTGACAAATATAAGAGGAGTGAAAATCGCTTATCCATCTACGGGAGCAGATTTAAAAGGATTGTTAAAATCGGCATTCTACGACCCGAACCCTGTGGTTCTTTTGGAACACAAAGGTTTGTATTGGTCAAAAATAAAGGGGACGGAAGGCGCAATGTCCATTGAACCGGATGAAGATTACGTCATTCCGTTTGGGAAAGGACGGGTGGTGCAAGAAGCGGATGCAGAGAAAGTGGAGAAAGGAGAATCTTGCGCAATTATCACTTACGGAATGGGCGTTTATTGGTCCTTGCAAGCAGCAAAAGCCTTTGAAGGTCGAGTAGAAATCATTGATTTAAGAACATTAAACCCTTTGGACCACGAACTAATGAACGAAGTTGCACAGCGACACGGCAAAGTGATGTTGGTTACAGAAGAATCTGTGGAAGCATCATTTACGCTTGGCTTGGCAGGAAGAATACAACGAGACAACTTCAAATTTTTGGATGCTCCAATCGCAATCGTAGGCGCAGTAGATACTCCAGCAATACCATTGAATTCTGATTTGGAAGCGGCATTGTTGCCAAATGCAGAGAAAGTAGAGGTGGAATTGGGAGGATTGTTGGGGTTTTAGGGGGGGGGCTAATGCTCAGGCTAAGAAATGTAGGGGAGAGGAAAAGTGCTCGGTTTCCAGTTTCTCATAGCCAAATTTTGTGTTTTGTTTTTAGATTATAATGGTTAAAAACCAAATCAAAAATTTGGCGTTATATATTCGAAGTACCAAACTAGCAATTTATAGAAGAACCCCCTATATTTTTTTAGCTAATGTTATACGCATTTAATTTATTCTATTTAATTCACTTTCTAGTTCGACGATATCCACTTCTTTGTAATTGCTAAGAGTGAATGGCGATTTTGTAATCTTGGTTTTTGACTTAGCAAGCTTAGGGCTCCCATTCTTCAAACCAATTCCAAGAACTGTAATTTGTTGTCCAATTGGGACATTTTTGAATATAGTTTCTCCGTCTTTGGTTTCGCCATTCATAATAGTACGTTCGCTTCCATTATTTTCAAAAATCAGCCTAATTTTTTGTTCTGAGCTTTCAGTGCTGGTTACAATAAAATCAATTTTCTGGTCTTCAGGAATGTCAAGAAACCTATCACAATTTATCCAACCTAATTTGGTAACCGCAAATACATAATTGTCTAGTTCAAATCCACTTATCTTAACAGAAGCGTCATTAAGAGATTTCTGAAATTTGCTTCTGAATTTTTCTTTAAATTTTTGCCAATCGATACTTCGGGATCCCATAATTCCAAGAGCATAGTATCTATTTTTCTTATATCCATCATCGAGTGTTGTAAAATCAATCGGGGGAATGGAGTTGAAGTACTTTTGAGTTTGTTGGACTGCTTCAGGAATGTCATTTGTTACATCATCATCAAGATGTGGATTCAGTTTGTCAGGTCTATAACCGTACATTTTACCTTGTTCATTCAATTTGAATTCTAGGTGAACTCTCCATTCATTCAAGTAGAATGGTTTAGCGAAACTATCACTTACTGTGCTTTGATCATTTAGATAGTCATAAACATTTCCGTTATAACCTACAATTCTAGCATCCATAATATCCCCTGAGCCAAGAGCAAAAGATAGGTCATATCTATATTCATTGTCACTCAGGTCAATTGGATATTTAGGCGCAGGTGCAGAGTCCGTATTTGATTCTTCACTTTGCTCAACCTGATCCAATTCAAACATTTTGTAATCAGGAATCCAAGTTGTCGAACCGCTAGGTGCTTTAACGGAATAGAACAAATCCATGTCTGATGTAGAATTAGGTTTTGGAAAACCTATTTGTAATGCGTTACCTTCTTTTATCTCCAAATCCTTGCCATCAGCTTTTGCAGCAATGTACACCATTCCTCCAGATGCCAAAATATTCCCTCTTGAATTAGTGTGTAGACCTTGCCCAATGATTGATGCATTGTTGTAGCATTCCCTAAATTCAATTTTTATTTTTCCTTTTGGTTTTGTTCCATCTGCAAATTCAAAGCTATTTGCGGGAATATAAATTACTGTTCCTTCTTCACCCTGTATAACAGATTCGTCGTTTGCCGAAATCTCAAATGTCGCCTTGAGTGGTTTCAAATTCGTCATTACATCCTTTACTTCATTCATCGGGATGTATTTCCTTTCTTGAGCATCTTTTTGATTACCACTACAACTTATCAACGTTGTAGTAAGAACTATGAAAGTGAATATTTTTTTTATCATATTGTTTCTGAACTCTGGGTTATTGCGTATAACGGTATGATAATCGCAATTGCGATTACCCGCCAAGTGTTTTTCTTTCAAATATAGCAAAATTAAGTCATCATTCTGAGCCTCAACTCTCCTCTACCTATTTTACTCGTGCTGTTTTCGCTCTTCCCAAAAACGTTCCATTTCAGTCCAAAACATCGATTTTTCGCAAAATTCAATTGAATTTTACGAAAAATGGCTCAATTTTGCTGTTTTTTGCTGTTTTGTGAATTTTTAAGGTGTTGGAAAATGAGACCTACTTAAAAGGCTTTTTAGGATGAAGAAATTATTCCCCTAACAATTACACATAGCACATAATGCACTTTCACCCTGCATTCCCTCCAAATTTAGCATTTCTCACTAATATATACAGCTCGCTCTGATTTTTCGATTAATTCTCCAATAGGTTCAGCATATAGACCTTTACTTTTCAGAATTGCCTCCACTTTTTGTGAAGCTTCTTTTTTAACAGCAATCAATAAGCCTCCGCTGGTTTGTGGGTCGCACAAAATATGGCGTTGTTTTTCATTCTCTAAAACAAGTTTATGTCCATAACTGTCCCAGTTTCTTAGTGTGCCTCCTGGGATGCATTTTTTATCGAGATAACCGTAAATTTCTTCGAAAACAGGCACTTTATCGTAATTAATAATGGCAGATACGTCACTTCCTTCGCATACCTCGAGTAAATGACCGAGTAGTCCAAATCCGGTTACGTCAGTTAAAGCTGTTATTTCTTCAATTTCTGAGAGGTCCAATCCAACATCATTTAAAATGACCATTGAATCAGCAGCAATATTTTGGTGCTTTTCTTCTAAAATTCCTTTTTTCTGTGCGGTGGCTAAAACACCAACACCCAAAGGTTTCGTTAGATATAGTATGCAGCCTGGCTCAGCTTTATCGTTGCATTTTAATTTAGTAATTTCTACAGAGCCAGTGACTGCAAGTCCAAAAATTGGCTCTGGATTATCGATGCTATGTCCTCCTGCGAGTATTATTCCTGCATCAGAACAGGCTTTTCTGCCTCCTTCCATTACTTGAGCAGCCACCTCAGGTGCTATTTTATCAATGGGCCAACCTAAAATTGCAATCGCCATTAATGGTTTACCGCCCATTGCGTACACATCGCTAATTGCGTTAGTCGCTGCAATTCTCCCAAAAGTATAAGGGTCATCTACGATGGGTAAGAAAAAATCCGTTGTACTGATGATGCCGATTCCATTTCCCATATCGTAAACCGCCGCATCATCTCTAGTTTCGTTTCCGACTAAAAGACGCTCGTCTTCCATTTTCGGTGAATTAGATGCTAATATGGTCGTTAAAACCTTCGGTGATATTTTGCAACCACAACCTGCGCCGTGACTATAGCTTGTCATTTTTATTGGTTCATCCATTGTTCTAATTTATTGAGTTTATTAAAAAATCTGCTGTCTTTTCGTGATTCATTGAAGTGATTTCGTATTCTAGAATTGCAGATTCTTCCCGTTTAAGCAATCCTTTTAAGTAGTATTTATCATAATAGAAAAGGACAATCTCTACCACTTTATAATAATTTTTGTTCTCAAGTGCCTCCAAAGCGAATTTAGCTTTATCGTACCCCAATCTTTTGGTTATTCGTCCAATTGCTTCGGCTAATTTATCTTGATTTAGGTTCGCGTATGAATCAACGAGGTGCTTTGTTCTTTCTTGAAATGGAACAACGATGAAATACACCGGCACCTCTCTCATTTTAGAAAAAAATTGATCAGGAATTGCCACATTTCCTATTGACCTGCTTTCATCTTCCACCCATATAGGTGTGTTGGGGTTTAGATTGAGCACAGCGGAAAAAAGATTGTTTTCAAACTGCTCGGTTGTTGGCTGAGGCGGAAGATCGATTCCTCCAAAGGCAGAACCTCTGTGATTAGCCATGCCTTCCAAATCAATAACCTGCTGTCCTTTCTTTTTTAAAAAGTGCAGTATTTCAGTTTTGCCACTTCCTGTATATCCCCCTAAAATTTTAAGATTCAATGGAAGTTCAAAAGATTGCAACACATAATTTCTAAAGGCTTTGTATCCTTTTTCAATCACATAGACTGTTTCAAAGCCATTCTCGGTAAGATGATCAGCAAAAGCATTACTCCTCATCCCCCCTCGCCAACAATGGATGACAACTTCTTTTCCGGGGGCAATTTCGATAGATTTACTTATAAAATTCTTTAGTTTGGGGTTTACAAAACCGTACCCTAGTTCAATGGCTCTTTCTTTAGACTCTTTTTTATAGGCAGTTCCAACGACTGCTCTTTCTTCATCTGTAAATAAATCAATAGAATGAGCACCGGGAATATGTCCTTTCGCATACTCTCCTGGTGACCGAACATCAATGATTGGGATGCGATCTAAATTCTGAAAGTAAAAGTCTATGCTAATGATTTGTTTCATTTATGTCTGCGCCATTTTTCAATGGTAAAGTTATCACATAAAAGGAGACTTTGCAGCTTAATTATTAAGCACAAGCATTTTGTACCATGCAGAGTTCGAGTTGAAATTAGAATTGGCCTTAGTTTGTGCTGTAAAAAAGCCCGACTTCAGTTGCTGAGAAGGAAGAGAAGTTGTTCCGTTTGGTTCAATTGTAATATTTTGAGCACAAAGAGGCAATAATGTCAGTAACACCAAGGGTGAAGTTACTTTTTAAATTTCTTATCTCTCAACAAATAAAGTAATTTCATCTTTTGCCAACGGCAATTTATCCAAATCAATTTTCTCAAGTTCGCATGTAAATTCCTCCCCGTTTTCTGTCCATGACATTAGCGTTATTTTGTCTTTTTCTTTTAGGGAGAATGTAATTTTCTCATTGACCAAAGAAACACTTTTCCGAAGTGTAGAATACGTCATTCGATAATCTTCAAAAGTTTGTTGGTCATCCTCTAAAATCATCCATCCCTTGCTGTGAAAGTGAATGCGTATAATCTTGCTATTAACCTTTGCTCCCGCAGGAGCGTCAATCACAGCATAGCTTCCGTGAGGCGCTGTGATTATTGAGTTGTCGCGATTGAATTCTCCAAGTCGCAAAAAAGGGAGAAAGATTTCTATGCAGAATAAGCCAATGATACTTCCTTTTAGTAGGCGTTTTAAAACAGGTTTTTCGGCCAATAAAGAAGTTCTTTTCTCTACGGACCCCATTTTTTTATTCGTGGCAAAGGCAAGCACTTTTCTCCAAGAAAATGACAAAATGTAAAGCGCAATAAGGACCAACAATGTCGAGAGAACTTTCACCGAAATATCAAAGCCTATATTGATTGCCCAGACATTGAGCAAGACGCCAAAAGAGATGAGTGCCCCGAACATTCTTGTTCTGCGGTGAAGCAAAAACAAGGCAGGAATGACTTCAATCAAGCCCATGAAAATATTGTACCAATACGACGACCCCATGGACGACCAAAAAAGAATGTCTTTTGAAAGTTGCCCCAAAGGCGTATGCAATGTATTCGGCTCGGGGAAGTAAAATTGATTTTTAAAAACCTTGTCAAAGCCATATTTCAGAAGATAAAAAGCTAGAATAAATGACAAAGAAACATATAGAAAATCAAGGATAAAGCGTTGCTTGTTTTTAATTCGCAAACTTAGCAAACCGAGCAGCCATCCAATGGGCAATAGCGCACCAACGACTTGATAAAGCAAAAGCCTATCCGAATGAGTATAACTGAATTTTGGAAAAATAGCAAAAGGGAAGGGAATGGCAATTATTGCAATCAACAGCCAAATTCCTATCCCTATTTTCAATGAATTCTTCAATTTTCTACGCTTTTTTTCTCAAAAGAGGTAAGAATGAGTACAAAGCAATCAGAAGAATGAGGATTCCAAAGAAGAATGATATGCTGTTTATTTTTCGCTCAGCTTTCTTTTTTTCAATTTTTTCAAAGCCGATGAATTGGGTGCTGGCTGGATAACGAGTTTTGAATGAATCTAATTCACTTTTATTCTTTGGAACAGCATCAAGGGAACAGATCGTGTCTCTTCTAAATATAAAAACGTTTATTGATATATGTTCTTTTCTTACTTCAATAAAGCATGTCTTTTTATAATAGATTACCGAGTCAACATCTCTTTTGAAAAAATAATCTGGAGCTCCAAAATCATCGGGTTCTAAATACAATTCTGACAAATCACCTGAATGACTTTTGTTAGAAATAACGTCTGTTTGGGCAAAACTGGCAGAAGAAAGTAGAAGTGCAATTGCAATTGTTAATGTTTTCATAGTTATTGTTTTTAGAGTAGTACAGTTAAGCGTTAGTTAGGTTCAAATTAGACACAGTCGCAAGCTCCTTCTTAGACCGCTTCGCTTTTAGAAACATTCCATTCGCAAGCGAATTCATTCTTAGACACGCTCCTGCGTCGCTCTTAGACTTAATTCTCGATGAAAATTTAGTTGTTGCTTTGGTTTTTCAATTTTGTAAGGCGAGCAATCAAAGCAACAACTAGTTTCCTCGAAGCGAAATCAAGTCTAAAAAGGAGCTTGCGACTGTGTCTAGCAGCCGCGGTCATCGAGCGAAGTCGAGATGAAGGCGTGTCTGGTAGCGAAGCGGTCTAAGAATGAATTCGCTTGCGATTGAATGTGTCTATTCTATCAACATTAGTCCAATGATAACATTTTTGTCGTAACAACCTAAGCGAGGGCTTTTCAATGTACTTTTACTAAGATAAAGCGTTATATATGAAACTGAACAAAGATTATACCGTCAAAGAAATTGCAGAAATCATTGCTTGTTCTTTTGTTGGTGATGAAAATCACGTTGTTTCAGGACTCAATGAGATTCATAAAGTAGAAAATGGCGACTTAATGTTTGTCGATCATCCAAAATACTACGACAAAGCATTAAATTCTGCCGCAACAACCATTCTCATTGATAAAAAGGTAGATTGTCCCGAGGGAAAAGCATTGATTATTTCTGAGAAACCTTTTGACGATTACAATCAGCTGGCAAAGCATTTTTCGCCTTTCATTCCGCAGAATAGTTCTGTTGGAGAAAACACGACCATTGATTCTTCTGCCGTTATTTTTCCCAACGTTTTTATTGGTCACAATTGTACCATTAGCGCCAACGTAATTTTGCATCCAGGAGCAGTGATTGGCAATAACTCCATCCTCGAAGAAAACGTCATCGTCGGGGCAAATTCTGTCATCGGACACTACGCATTCTACTATAAAAAGAAAGAAACGGGTTATGACAGAATGCACTCCATCGGAAATGTGCATTTAAAAAAGAACGTTGAAATTGGTGCACTTTGCAGCATTGATTCAGGTGTTTCTGGCACGACAAAAGTCGGCGAGGGAACAAAAATCGATAATCAAGTGCACATCGGTCACGATACTATTGTTGGTGCAGGTTGCCTCATGGCAGCAAATGTCGGAATTGCCGGCTGCGTCATTATCGAAGACAATGTAACACTTTGGGGACAGGTTGGCTTGGCAAGTGATATAACCTTAGGCAAAGGTTGCACCGTTCTTGCGCAGTCAGGTGTTGGAAAGGATGTAGCAGCTGGAAAAACAGTGTTTGGAAGTCCAAGTGGTGATTTTAGAATGAAATTTAGAGAATTAGCAGCCGTCAAGAAGTTGCCAGAAATCATAGAGAAAATGTAATGGTAGAATCATTCGTGAAATCATTGGAGAATCAATTGCAGCTTAAAGATTTTAAGTTGAATTCTCTGTTGGATATAACGAAGGCAATCAACACCAATCAGAATGTTGGTCAGTTGATGCAACTCTTTGAATTCATCATTCACGAGCAACTGGGTTATGATAAATTTCTGTTGTTCAATAAGCAAGACGGTTGGGATTGCATTCTCCGAAAAGGATTCAAAAAACGAGTCAATGATTACGATATTCCGTCAGAATTAGGTCGTTTTAAGGAGATAACGATGATAGAATCGACGCAATCTCATTTATTGAGTGAATTTGATGTCATTGTACCTGTTTTTCACAAAGAACAAGCCCTTGCTTATTTCTTGATCAAAGGTGTAGAATATGATGGACGCCATTATAGCAACGAGTTAAACTACATGAGTTTCATTCAAACATTGATTAATATAATTGTGGTTGCTGTGGAGAATAAGAGAATGGCAAAAATCAATGTGCATCAAGAACGCTACCGACGAGAATTGGAAATTGCCTCCTCCATGCAGAAGATGCTCTTTCCCGACGACTTACCAACCAATAAGCAAATGGACATATCGGCCAAATATAAGCCTAGACATGAGGTTGGCGGTGATTATTACGACTTTATTCAACTCAAAGAAGACGAATATGTCATTTGCATCGCAGACGTTTCTGGAAAAGGAGTTTCTGCCGCAATGTTGATGGCCAATTTTCAGGCAACGATCAGAACCTTGTTTGAACACGAAGAATTCAACATCAAGTTATTGATGGAAGAACTCAACCAAAAAGTGATGAAAAACGCGAAAGGGGAGAAGTTCATTACTTTTTTCCTGTCACATTATGATGCCAACTCGCGCAAGTTGACCTATGTCAATGCAGGGCATAATCACCCATTTATCACCAACGGCAAAACCATTAAAGAATTAGACCAAGGCTGTATCGGCTTAGGAATGCTTGAAGAATTACCTTTCATGAATGTTGGCGAGCAAGTTTTAGAAGCCAACACAACCATTGTTCTTTACACAGATGGCGTTGTTGAACTGGAGAACGACAAAGAAGAATTTTTTGGGACAGAGCGCCTCGTGAAATTGGTTAACAGTTACTATCCTCTCTCAATGGAGGACATGAATAGTCTTATTTTTTCAAAACTCGACGAATGGAAAGGAGATTTAGACTTGGTAGATGACACGGCGATATTTAGTTGTAGGTTTTTTTAGCGAACTTCACTTTTAGTTTCTAAAAGCGTATTTTTTCTCTTAAAAACTTAAGACCATCCCCCCATTAATATAGGCTCTTCCATGTCCGATTTCGGCATATATTCCTAGTTTTTCTTTGAGATAATATCGAATACCTGCATGTATTCCTCCGTACAACATATAGCCAACATCTGAACCAAAATATTTGTATTCTTTTTTTGGAATTGCAAAGGCAACTCCACTGCCAATTGAAAGTCCAGCATAAATATCTAGTTTCTCTGACATGTTTCCTTTGCTCGATTTATCAGCAATCAGTTGAAAGAAATGAAAATTAGAATGAAAACCAATCGGAATCCCAAAACCATAAAAACTAGAATAGTTCAGTGAAGGAATAAGTATTCCAAGGGTTGATTTTTTTAAATTACTTGAGAATTCTCCGCCTAGATGCATTCCAACGCCAATGTATTTATGTATCCCCAGTTCAAATTGAAAATAAAGAGCTCCCGCCAAAGGTTTCACGCGTCCTTTCGGTCCTGTACCATTCGTAGGATACCAAGCATTGTGTTTTGTCACGCCAATCCCAATTTGAAACTGCTTACTTCCTTTTCCAGAGAATGATTGAGAGAAAGAATTTAAACTTAGGGAAACGAAGAATAGGATAGAAAGTAATATCGTAATTTTTTTCATGTAATTAATTGTTAAGTTATTGTTGCTCGTTTTAGAAGATTAAAATTACAATGCTCTAGTAACTGAATAGTTGTTTAAGGATATTGTTCTTGTTTTTTTAGAAATATTTGTTACCAATAGATACATCGTTTTTTTGTCTTTTTTATCGAAAGTTGTCATTTCCATTATATAACCATCATTACTGTTAATTTGTGGAGCATTCTTACCGAATGATTTTGCGAATGATTTGACATAGTTGGTGTATCCAAAAGGAACATTGGGTGCTAGCCAAGCAATTGTTTTGCCATCATCATGAGTGATTAGATACTCATGGCATGCATATCCATTCATTATTTTAGACCGACCTGTTCTTTCAAAAGTCACATTATTATTTTCAGAATCATCTGCTTTCTCTGTGGTTATTTCATTTGCTTTTTTCGTAAACCATTTCATCGACATAACTTGTACCGTTTTATTGGCAGAATCCATCATTAAAACATCTTCCGTTAAAAAGTCAAAAATTATTTCATGACCACTTGTTGATGTCAAAAGACTTTCTTTCCCATACGATTGCTGCGTAATCATTTTTTCAGCTTTCTTTTTTTTTAGGGGCGTTATTTCTATTGTTGCGGTAAAATTGAAAGTATAGCTTGCATTTGAGTATGAGCTAGCATCCGAATTACTAGATGCTTCCTTCGCTTTCTTTTCTTTCTTCTTTTTGCCTGCATCAAAAACAGTGTCCATTGCTTCTTCCGTTTTTTCCTCAGCTTTTTGTTCGGTTTTTCTAGAGATTGTATTCTCTACACTTTTTTCGACTCTCTTGCCTAAATCTTTTAAAAATTGAGCGTTCAATAAGCTAGTACTCAGAACCATGAAAGTACTTATTAAAACAGTTTTTCTATTGTATCTCATCTTTGATAGGATTATAATTACTTAATAACTCTTCTTGTTCGCTTTAAATTTACCACCTGTAATAACTAAGGTTTTTTGATCACCATCCCCCCCCCATCTAGGTGGTTTAGCAGTAAATGAGAATGTGCCTTCTACAAAACGATCACCTTCATTGGTAATATTAAAATCAAAATTATTTGGTAGAATCCAAGTTTGATTTTTTTTTCTGTTTCCATTAGCATCTTTTAATTCTATAAAACCGGATCTTATTTTTGCAGGGTCGTTATCACTGTTTTCAATGATTAACATAAATTCGTATTCTGCCTCCCCAAAATTATCTGCTGTTAATAAAAGGGTTTGTCCATTTGCTTTGAAAATCACTATTTCTAATGTGCTTGAAAAGGATTCTCCGTTTATGCTGGCTGTTAAATAACTATCGCCACTAACGCTAACGATAGCATCACTGCTAACGATAGCATCACTGCTAACGGTATCATCATTTGTTTTACTTTCTTTATTATTACAACTGCAAAACGTCATAAGTAATAAGGTTGTAATAAGTACTTTAAATATCTGTTTCATTTTTAATTAAATTTTATGAAACAAATGTCTGTAGATATTGAAGAATTAAACATAGGGAATACCCTATAAATTTGAACTTGAAAAAAAATACGTTAGAAATTATTCTTCTAAAATATTTAAGGCAATGGTTTTTTTAACCAACCCAATTACGTTTTTCACATCAAATTTCACAAAAAGATTACTGCGATGTAACTCTACTGTTTTTTCAGAAATGTACAGTTCTTTGGCAATTTGTTTAATCGATTTTTCTTTCATAATAACAGCTAGAACTTCACGCTCTCTTCTGGTTAAAATAATATTACCATCAGGAATTAATTGGGACATTTTTTTTTCTGCCATTTGGCTGTAATATTTTTGCCCTACTCGAACTTTATTCACGGCAGTTATTATTTCGTCTAGCGATTCAGATTTGAGAATATACCCGTCTATTTTTTTGCTTAAGTGCTTTATGGTTACACCATCTGACACAGTAGATAAAATAATGATTTTTAATTCGGGAAATTCTTTACGAATATCATCTAAAAAATCTTTAGCATTGTCAGTACCGAATTTTAAATCTTGAATTAAAATGTCAAAATGCTCTGCGCGTAGAAGTTGAAAAAGTTCCGTTTTATTGAGAACTCCTTTAATTTTAGAAGTAGAAAATTGCTTCTTAAGAACAGAAAGGAGCCCATCTAGTATTAATTGGTGGTCATCAGCTAGAATTATTTTCATACTTGTTTATTTGAAATTACCTTTAAGTGTATGGATAACAAGCTTCCTTTGCCCAATTTACTTTCGATTTCTAATTCAGCACCAATTTTTTCTAAATATTTTCGGATACTTTTAAGACCTTGTGTGTCTTCTCCTACTTCTTTTCTGAACCCAAGCCCTTCGTCTTCCACAGAGAGAATCAACTCTTTGTTTAATTGGGATATTTGCACATAGCAAACAGTTCCTTCTGAATGTTTCTGAGCATTGTGTATGAGTTCCTGTACGCTACGATAGAGTATAATAGAAACACTAGGGTTTAGCAATAGCATTGTCTTTAAATTATTGATAAATACGAGATTAAATGAAGGGCTTGAATTTTCTCTACAATATTGCTGTATTCTTTCAATCCAATTTTGATGATCGAGGTCGAGCGGCATTAGGTTGTGTGAAATTCTTCTTGTCTCGTCATGAAGACCTTTCAATTGTTGAATTACAGGCTCTAAAAAGGTATGATGTTCATTTTTGAAATAATCTTCTAGTTTTATTTTAATTCCTGCAATGACTGAAGCCATACCATTGTGCAATTCATTTGAAATACGTTCTCGTTCATTCTCTTCGGCAGAAATAGCTGCAATCATGCGTTTTGATTCTTGGTCTTTTTTTAATTGAAGTAAACGGTGTTTTTGTAGGCGATTATAGAAAAAATAACTAATCAGCAAGAAAGCTATGATGACTCCAAGAATTGTAATCCATTGAGCTCTTCTGCTTAGTTTGTTTTGGCTTTCAATATTGACCAACTGACTTAATGCTAGCTCTTTCTCTTTTTTTTCTGTGTCATACTTAATGAGAATGTTATTTATTGCTTTTTGATTTTCAATTCCGGCAGATTCTATATAATAGTCGTGAGCCAAAGAGAGGTGATAAAACGCCTTGCCTTTATTGCCTAACCCGTCAAATGCATATCCTAAATTTTTATGAATGGCATATAAGGTATTTTCATTTTTTAGCTGCAAGGTTTCTTTTAAGGCTTCCTCTCCATATTCTATAGATTCTGCATATTGTTTGTATGCCAAAGTAGTGTGTTGTAAGCCAACTTTGTTTAGCATAATAAAATGACTTTGTTGATAAATCTCACTTAATTTTAAAGATTCCTTAAAATAGATTATTGCATTGACATAATCTTTTTCGACAGTAAGAATTTCACCCATACTATGATGACTAACAATTAACCCTATAGGGCTGCTGTATTTTTTGGAAAGGTAGAGTGATTTTTCAGCAAGCTCTTTGCCTTTTTTAAGTTTGTTTAACTTCAAAGCAGTAATGGCAAAAACTCCCGTAACACCAGGGAGGTGGATGGTGTCTTTTTCGGCTAAAAGTTGTTCATAAGAAGCTGAACTATAATTATAAGCAGACTTGTAGTCTGATAAAGTAATAAAAAGATTAGCAATATTATTTCGAATTAAAGCAGCAGTGTGCAGATCATTATTTTTTTCTACAAGTGAAAGAGCTCTTTTAAAATGTTGAATTGCTTTTTCATTCTCCTTCTTGAATGAATAAACGGAGGCTTTAAGATTAAAAAACTTTGCTGATCGATAAGGAGTTCCTGCAGTTTCATTTAATTGGAGACCTTTATTTGCCGCTTTAAAAGCAAGCTCTATTTGACCAGAAAGAAACCTTGCCTTTGAAAGATTATACCAATAGGTATCCTCTAAGATGTAATGGTCTTTAGTGTTTAGAATTGTTTTAAGTTCATCATATTCCAATGAATCTAACAGCTCTATATTACCAATAGCTGATGAAAACAAAGTGTTTAACCTTAGAGAGTCATCCTTAATATTTTGAGTAAATCCTGAAAATGAAATGAGGAGGTAAAAAAATAACGAGGTTTTAATAGATACGGTCATTTTTAAATGCTTGATTTAAGTTAAACTTGTTAAGTTTAATCAATTAATATGACTTTTTGATTAAAAAATCAAAGCAACGATTTAATTTTAATTGAGGGTTAAGTCTAAGAGCGACGCAGGAGCGTGTCTAAGAATGAACTCGCTTGCGAATGAATGTTTCTAAAAGTCGAAGACGCATCTCAAAGGGAGCTTTGCGACCGTGTCTAATTCTACCTCAACAAATACATCTTCCCAAAACTCTTCTTAAAATATTGATCGGCTCCAGATTCTCTTTGTTTAATGTCTTCGCCGTTGATTTTTGCTCTTACATTGTATAAATATACGCCATTTGCTAATGGGTCACCAAATTCATCGGTACCGTCCCAAGCATATTCTGTAATGTTACGACCTATTTGAATTGGCCCCAATTGATCTTCTGTAATTTCTCTAACCACACGACCTGTAACTGTCATAATCTGAATGATAATATCATCGGGAACCTCAGAACCAGTCAAAGTGAACACAAAACGAGTACTTGTACTAAACGGATTGGGATAATTCATCATTTGTGTAATCGTTGACTCATGAATAACCTCAAAACTAACTCGGTAGTCAATATCTCCAGAGAGGTTATCAGACTTGTCAGAACCTTGCACAAACAAAGTGTAAGTCCCGTCTTTTTCAAAGCCTGCTGGCCAAATAATTTTAAAACGCTTGTTAGAAGAATTTGCTGGAATCCATTGCATCACCATATTACCTGTACCATCTTCAAAAGGAATTCTCGTTTGCAAGCCGTTTGGATCTGTTAAATAAATTCCAAATCGAGCAGTGTCTGCAACATTATCCATGATTAAGAATTCATTGTCGTCTTTGAGTGTGATGTAAATTTCACTGTTTGGGTCAACAATGTCACCATTGAGAATATGGTTTCCATTAAAGGTCACATCAAGAAGTGGGTTTTCATCATCTGGGCGAACACTAAACGGTAGCTGCAAGAGGTTGTTAAAATGTTCTTGCTCCGGTTGGTCAGTAATAAAAACACTGCCATTCACATAAGGATTAACCTCCATCCACAGAATGTTTGTTCCGCCAAGCCCAATGGTGGGGAAAGTAATTGTATCACGCAAGGTTGCTCCAACTCGCAAAGAATCTTGTCGAGAATAACTGATGTATTGTTTTACATTATTGACATCTTCTATCCAGTAATTGATGAGTAAAGAATCCATATCAACAGAATAAATATTCTTCACATCAACAGCAAAACTCATCATTTCTCCTTCTGTTACCGTATCACCAATGGCAGACCAGAAATATTGTGATGTACCATCAATAGCAGCTTCTGGAACGGGAGAATACAAGACATGCCATCTATCGATTTGGGCAGGAGTCAATGCTACCGTGTCCTTATAATAAGCTTCTAAACTAATGAACGGGTACTGATTTGCATCTATTAAACTGCCTAAATTGAGTATAGAATCGTCTAAAGTAAATGAAGTATCAATTTGTGTCTGATAATTACCTGCGAGGTCATAAGTTTTAATAATTAGTTGTGTAGAATCACTAGAAGTCACTTCTAATGGGTCTTGCTTCCAATGCAAAGTTCCCCAGTTTGTTGTCGGACCAATTAGCGGAGCTGTTTCTGAACCTCTATCAATTGGCCCTACAAGATTCGCAGTAATGCTAAAATCATCGGAAGAATTTTGAGAAACATACTCTACAACCGAAGAAGGATCACCTTTTCTTACAAAGAATGCAAAAGGGAGATTCGGACGGCCAGGGAAGATGCTATCCGAACCAAGGTTGGCAAAAGTAGAATACATTCCTACAGAGTCAATGGAGTTCCATAAGTCGTAACGCGTGTATAAAGGAGAGTAAATCAAGATATAATGACCGTTAGGTACAATATTATTCACTAAATTCTGAAAAGATGCAATTTGCGCAGGATCATACTCTCTAAACAAGAAGAATTTCTCTACACGAGCTCGGCAAGCTCCATTGTCATTTGCATTTCCAAAATTATTACCGGGGTTCTCCGTTCCATATCTTGTTCCCCAAGATTGATGCGTGATAGGGTCGATTATGGCAACGTGAAGCGTTGGACCGACTGTACATGCACCGTAGTCTTGCAACTCCGCATTGATTTCATACTCACTTGAGTTAATGTTCGCAAGAGAATTAACGACGTAGCAATTTAATTCAGAAAGTTTTGGGATAAATTCTTTCGTTCTGGCAACTCTGTTAAAAGTAAGACCATTAAATCCATTATCCTTAAATTGGAAAAAATGATCTTGTCCCCAACCTTCCTTGTTAGGAATGTATTGAAAGGAACTCTCTCTCCATGTTGTATCTCCAACAATTGAAACACGCCAAAAATAGACAACACTGTCTTCACAAACGAGTGTATTGCTTATTCCAGAAGAAGTTAAGGTCCATTCTGAAGGATTCACACTCTTTACACCTCCAAAACCAGAAATAATAGCGAATCTATGGGCAGGACTTGCTGTCCCCACAAAATCTATGGTGTCCATTTCAAAACGATAAGTATTATAATCCGCAATGGGGTTATTGGTCGAGGCATGAACGGTGACACTGTCAATTGGCACGACTGCAAATTTATACGGTGAAACAGGAATGATACCGTCAATGTCCAAAAAGAGTGTGGTTGTTATTCTGTTGTTATTAACCTCGTCGTAAACTTCTTCAATAACCGTTGGTAAATCAACCATAACATCAAAGGAATTTAAACCTAAGCTAATATTTGGTTGCAAGGGAAATTTAAAGGTAAATTCTTGCGTGTAATGGAGGTTGCCTAATTTAAAAACATAAACAGAATCAGTAGATGTAGAAGGAAAGTTGCGTCTAATCTCAATTGAGAATGAATCAACGATTGATCGTCCTAAATTTTTCAATAAGATGTGCATTTCGATACTGTCAACGGTTAAATCAGGATTTTCAGGTGTAAACCAAACATTCTCTGCCAATAATTCTATCTCTGGTTTTACGTGGTAATTTAAACGAACCATTGGGTCACCATTAAGAATCATTTGCGTACAAGTTGTTTCTAAATAAAGGCCACTATTGCCAGAAATATCAATGGTTTCAATATTGCTTTTCATTTGCTGAGCAATCGTTGCTCCATAATTGTAGTTTGAAAACTGACGATACAACCTCTTAGAATAGTAGTCAAGAAAAATATCATACCCAACATTTACGGAAGCCAAATAAGCAATAGCACCATAATTAGGAACCTGAACAAAATCTTCGGAATAAGAGTTAACGTATTTATAAATGTTACCATTATAACACGCATTTACGAGCATAATAGGGAATTTGGAAGAGTTATTCCAGTTGCTCGGCTCGTCGAGGTTAATCTCAAAACCACTCGTACTTGCTGTCGCGTGACCAAAATAGGTCATTAGACTTACGCCGTTTGCTATCCTATCCGTAATGGCTGTTAAGGTAGTTGGCGTTAATGGGTTGCTATTGGTCTTGTAGATACTTGTAACATTGCCACCAAAGAGACTGTCTTCGAGAATGTCACCCATATTGTCCATGTAGTATTTAAACTGTGTTTGTTGAGGACCAGTACTACCGCCAACGAAATGCAGAACTTGTTTTTGCCAATCTTTAGTTGAACTGTTATACACAGAATTGGAGTCCTGCTCTGTCTCATGCTGCATAACCTTATCTAAATATTCTTGCAGCTCAGTGTCTGTTCTAGCAGAAATTCTCCCTGTCGGAATTAATGGACTCCACCTGTAAGTCCCTTCAAGTCCAGTGGTGATGCAAATATCAGAACCAGGTTCTCCAAACGAAGGAATCAATGACTCTTGCGTGTAAGCAGGATTGTTTCTTGTCCCCCAAAGTCCACCATTGATATTGCCAATAGACGCTTGCTTAATGCCTTTCCCCATCATATAAAGACCAACAGGCTTTTCAGTTGCTTGGTTATAAATAAAATGAGCAAAACGACGAATACTATTAATATGCTGAGGTATTCCAGCACCAAACTGTTGGTATAGTTCATCAATATCAGCACTAATGACATTGTAGTTGCCTCCTGCCATTGAATTTCTATAAGCAATGTAATTGTTGGATGCGTTTTGCAACTTAGTATGTGTTATCATCAACAATGCACTTTCTTTATTTGCAATAGCAGCAAAATCAGTAAAAAAACCAGGTGTTGGACTGTTAAAATTAACTGGGCGAAGTGAATTCACCAATCTTATAGTAGCAGAATCTTGGTAAACAACATGTTGTTCAGCTCCATTGGCGGAGTTAGAAATAAGCGTTGTGTATGCGCCTCCGTTTAATGTGAAATTAATTTTCTTTGGAACATCTCCTAGAACAAATGCTATTGGATTATTAAAACTCAAGTTCGTTATGTCTAATCGAATATTAGCTTCCGAAGGATTATTCTCTACATCAAATTCGATTTGATTTTCTCCATCAAAGATGGGCATGCGAGGATACTTTAACTTAAAAAAAGAAATAGATTGAAAATCTGTAGCAGCACCTTGATCACCTATAATTTGGCATCTTAAATTAGAGCCCCCAGAGCTTGGTAAAAGACTTATGGGAAACTGTTTTTCTATCTTAATGCCTTTGTAGCCTATCCAAATAGAATCACTGATGGTGTCATTAAACGCTCCAATAGTCCATAAGACATGGTGGTTTCCTAAAGCGGTATAAGTGGCATTTGATTCTCCCGTTTGCATGGCATCAAACAAAATATTTGGTGCTCCTGCTCCTTGATAAGGGTATCTAACTTGGACCGTTCCTAAATTAAATGTATAACCCGATGCACCATCGTATTTAGCACTAGACCAACCTTCTCCTAGATTGTAAAAAGAGCTAGAACCTTTGCTTATTCTTGCTCCTTCTTGGTATTGATAATGGTAACTTTGCCATTTATCATAAAAGATGTAATCAGAAGGAGTGAAAGATGCAAATCCAGCACTATTTTCTTCTGCGAAACGTAAATTATTGGTAGAATTATTCCACGTAAAGAAATATTCCATCGTATCGCTGTAAATACTGTAATATGGGTTTCCAATGTCTTCAGGGTTTACATAAATCGTAGAATCTAACCAGCCGTCATTTCTTTCTGTGTAGAATAAGATGTAATCTAGAGGGTCAATGCTGGAATCGCCACCATCCACGATGTACAAGGGGATTTCTTTTTCTTTACCAAATATTTGAATGTTCTCACTGGCAAACTGAGTAGGATCTATTCCAGAATTAACAAGCGTTGTGTAATCAATTTTGTAAATTCCTGTTTCTATTCCTGACTCGTCACTAAAAGAGTAGGGAACGGCAATGTCTGGTGAAATTTTAAATGAGTAGTATTCCTGATTGTATTGAATCCATTCGTTTCCGTATGTTTGCGAATATCCGTTACTAAAGAATAGCAATGAAAAGGTGAAAGCGATATAACTGTAAAACTTATTCACTTGCGACAGGGGGTTGAGGTTTGTTTAGCTTGATTCGGAGAGAAATAACGTGAGAATAAAGAGCAACCGATGCATCACCAATATCGGTGAAAGCATAATCTAAATAGAAGTTTTTGAAATTCAATCCAATCCCAATATTCGGTTGAATGTTCAATTTTTGGGTATCGTCAAAATTCTTGACGTACTGTAAATTTGAAATCCCAGCTCGCAATGCAACAAAGGTTTTAAATCCAATTTGAATTCCAAAACGAGGATCCGCAGACACAACATTTGATTTTAAAATAGTATTTCTTCGTCCGTCTGTTGTGACTTCCAGGTTTAATTCTCCAGAAGCATGAAATCCTTTTTTTCCAATGTCAAATTTTTTGTAACCTGCCAAAATTAATCTCGGAAGGGTTAATTCTAGGCCGTTCTGAGGCAGTGAGTTTCCAGTTGCTAAAAAAACTTCTTGTGTTTCTTGGTCTAAAGTAAACACCCACGCATTGAAAGTAGAGGTGACATCCCTTGCCATTAAACCAAATTTCCAATTGTTTTTTGTCTGGTACTGTGCGCCTGCATCCAAACCAAATCCCCATGATTTCGCAAAGCTCCCAATCTTACGATAAATTACTTTAAAGCTTCCGCCAATGCTAAGACCTTCTATTTTTGTCTTTCTAGCGTAAGAAAGTAAAAAAGCATAATCAGCAGCGGTAAAAGTGGTAATTCTATCGTAATCAATGTTTCCGTTATTGTCAATTAATTGAGTGGTGTTAGGGATGTCATCTACCGCAAATCGAATTGCGGAGAATGCCAAAGTGCTTTTCTCATCAATAGAATGAGCAAGACCAAGGTAGTCGTATTTTGCGATACCGGCAAAATATTCTGAATGCATTAAACTAACCTCAAGCCATTTATCTACATGCACCAATCCTGCAGGATTCCAATAAGCAGAATTAACGTTATTGGTCTGAGCAACGACAGCATTTGCCATTCCTAATGCATCAGCGCCCACGCCAATTTGCAAGAACTCATTGGAGTATTTTGGAGCAACCGTAGAGGACGGGTCTGTTGTTTCTTGAGAATAAGCGCTTGAAATAACACCAAACACAGCAAATAGAATCGTTTTCAATCCTGTTTTCATAGAAAATAGTTTTTTGTACTCCATAAACTGTCTATTCTGCAAAAAATTGTGTTCTTTGTAATGTTATTTATATGTATAAGACGTAAAGTTAACGCATTTCGTTGACTTTTTTTTAAATAATTTTGTAAAACGTGTTTAATTTAGCAAATATCTTGACTTCTGCGAACTTGATGTCTGGAATATTCTCCATACTTTTTGCGGTGTCTGGCAATCTTGAACTGGCTGTTTTTGCCATTTTCGCAGGAGCTATTTTTGATTTTTTAGATGGTTTTGCCGCACGTTTGCTCAAAACTTCTGGAGAATTAGGAAAACAACTCGATTCTTTGGCAGACATGGTCACGTTTGGTGTTGCTCCTGGTATTTTGATGATGGTTGTCTTGACGATTGATTTTATCAATTTTCAAGTAACAGAAGTTGAAGTTCAACAGTCATTCGCAAACTGGATGAATAGCCTTGTAAATTTAAAAAATGACCTTTCTTTTTTACCCTTTGCAGGTTTAATTATCCCTTTCTTTTCTATTTTTCGATTGGCAAAATTCAACCTCGATACTCGACAGACGACTTCTTTTATAGGACTGCCAACTCCAGCCAACACCCTGTTTTTCACAACCTTTCCCTTGGTGTTGATTTACGGAGATGTTTCTGCAAGTCCTTTTAGTCAATTCATGTTCAACCCTTATGTAATTCTCTCTCTCATCGTCGTAATGAGTTTATTAATGGTGTCAGAAATCCCTTTATTCTCTCTTAAAGTAAAAAATCTAAAATGGAAAGACAACCAAATTCGGTTTCCTTTTTTGTTAATAAGTTTGGCAATAATTTGCGTTTTTTGGCTTTGGTCAATTGCATTAATTGTAATTTTGTACTTGATTATGTCATTTATAGAGAATACGTTTATAAAAAAGAAAGAAAACAATGAGATTTAAAGCAGAAATCGATGTAATGCCATTAGACGCATTACTTGACCCACAAGGAAAGGCAGTTACAAGCAGTATGGCTAATATTGGACTGAATGCTATCGATGGTGTAAGAATTGGAAGACATGTACGCCTATTTGTTGAAGCTGATTCTTCATCTTCAGCAGAAGCGATGGTCGAAGATGCTTGCAAAAAATTACTTGCAAATCAAATCATGGAAAGCTATACATTTCAAGTTGAGCAAGTCTAAATTTCCGTTTTACATCCTTAATTAATTGTAGATAAGTAATATTTTTCGTATCATTAAGGGTAGAATTATGCTGTACAAGTTTCAGCTGTACTTAAATCATTCATTATGTCAGAAATTGAAGAACCAAAAAAGAAGAGCAACGGCGCATTTGTTGGAATAATAATCCTACTACTGTTAGGTCTTGCTGTGATGGCCTATTTCTTGTCTGCAAAGAATAAGGAACTGAATGCCAGCCAGAATGATAATAAAAGGTTGCAGGCTGATATGGAGGGAATGAATCAGATGATGTCGAGTTATTTAGGGACCATGACCAATGATATCAAAACTGATTTCACTTCTATTTTAGAAACAATTGACGCGCTAAAAGATGAAGGTTCTATAAATCAAGACTCTTTATCTGCAAAGCAAATGAGAATAGAAAACCTGCAAGATGAAGTCAAGCGTGGAAAAATGTCAGCTTATCAATTGTTCAAAGCAAGAAAGGAAATTGAAACTATGAAGAGCATCATGAGAGGTTACATTGAACAAATTGATGCTTTAAACACGAAGAATTTACAATTGACGAATAACCTTGATTCAACGAAAACTGTTTTGGTTAGTACACAAGGAGAGCGAGATGACTTTAGAAATCAAGCAGAATTAAGTGCTGAGCAGGTTAAGAAAGGCTCCAAGTTACAAGCTTACAATTTTAGTACGGTTGGTTTGAAGCAGAAAATGAATAGTTCTATGACAGAGACTTCTCGCGCAAAAAATACGGTGCAGATTAAGTCTTCGTTTACTATTTCAGAGAATCCTATTGCACCAGCAGGCAAAAAAACGGTTTATTTACAGATCGTCGATCCTAATGGTAAAATTCTGCAAGCAAGTTCTGCCAATGTCATAGATACAGAGTCAGGGAAAATTGCATTCTCAGATTACAAAGACGTTAATTATAACAATCAACGAATAGACATGGCGATTTTCTATAAATTAGGAGCTCAAACAGCTACAAAAGGAAATTACAAAGTAAAAGTGTACTGTCAAGGACAATTAATAGGAATAGACAGCTTCACGTTAAAATAAATTTGAACAATTAAAATGGTAAATATATTTATCGCCAACTTAGACTGGAGTATTACTTCAGAAGATATTAAAGCTACTTTCTCCACATTTGGAACGGTAAAGTACGCGCATGTTGTGTATGAAAAAGACACAAAACGATCAAAAGGATTCGCTTATGTTGAAATGGAGAGTCCTGAAGAGGCAATCAATGCCATTCAAGCGTTAAACGGTATGGAAATTAACGACAGGAAAATTGACGTTAAAATCGCATCCTCAAAAGAGAATCGAGTAAAGAAACCTAAGAAATAACACAATTATGTCAGTAGCTGTAGATCAAGGTCACGTTAACACAACCATTGATAGCAAAGGAATTGCAACCATAGAATTTGGGCATCCGTTAAGTAATTCTCTACCAGGAAAAGTTTTAGAAAAATTAGCGCAAACAATCACAGAATTAGGTCAGAATGATGAGGTAAAAGTCGTTATTTTGAAGTCTTCTGGAGAAAGAGCATTCTGCGCTGGAGCAAGTTTTGATGAACTAATTTCTATCAAAGATTTTGAAACAGGAAAGAAATTCTTCTCCGGTTTTGCCAATGTAATTAATGCTTGCAGAAAGAGTCCGAAATTAATCATAGGTCGTGTGCACGGTAAGGCTGTAGGCGGCGGAGTGGGCGTTGCATCCGCTGTGGATTATTGTTTTGCAACCAAATTTTCGGCAGTGAAATTATCAGAATTAGCAGTTGGAATCGGTCCTTTTGTCGTCGGTCCATCGGTAGAAAGAAAGATAGGCGTTTCTGCAATGAGTCAACTAGCAATTAATGCTACAGAATGGAGAACGGCATCTTGGGCACAAGAGCAAGGCTTATACGCTGAGGTTTTTGACACCGTAGAAGAAATGGATGCAAAAATTGAAGAACTTTCTACGACGCTTTCCAGATCAAATCCCGAAGCAATGGTTCTGTTAAAGAATGTCTTTTGGGAAGGAACAGATCACTGGGATGAGTTATTGAAAGATCGTGCCGAATTAAGTGGACAGCTCGTTCTTTCTGAATTTACGGTGAACGCGATTAATCAATTTAAGAAGAAGTAAGACTAGCAAGAGTTCTGAGTATGGAACAAGAGCTTTAGTCCTCGACGACAAAGCAGTTTTACTTTACTTTTTTCTGCTTCTGCAAAAAAGTAAAGAGGAGAATAAAATAAATCTAAATTATTTTCCAATAAGGTTTGTTAATAAGCCTAGAAATCATATCTTTGCACCCCCTAATTTGGGGGAATTGTCTTAATTAATTAAAATAAAAATTGTGGATACATTAAGTTACAAAACCGTTTCCGCCAACAAAGAAACTGCTGAAAAGAAGTGGATTGTGGTGGATGCAGAAGGCCAAACTTTAGGCCGATTAGCAAGCAAGGTGGCGAAATTAATTCGTGGAAAACATAAAACGAATTACACGCCTCACGCTGACTGCGGGGACAATGTTATTGTTCTAAATGCAGAGAAAGTATCTTTTTCAGGTACAAAATTAGTGGATAAGAAGTATGTCCGTCACACGGGTTACCCAGGTGGACAACGTCAAACGACAGTCGAACAAATGTTGGCTAAGAATCCAGGAAGATTGGTAGAAAAAGCTGTGAAGGGAATGCTCCCAAAAAACACACTTGGTCGTCAATTATTTAGAAACCTAAAAGTATTTGTTGGTCCAGAGCACAATTTAGAAGCTCAAAAGCCAGAAGTACTAAATTTAGATACATTCAAATAAATTATGGAAATAATTAACACATTAGGAAGAAGAAAAACTGCAGTTGCTCGTGTCTATATGTCAAAGGGTAAAGGTAAGTTTACAATCAATAAGAGAGACTTTAAAGAGTTTTTTCCAACAGCTGTTTTACAAGCTAAAATTCTTCAACCATTTCAGTTGACAGACACAGAAGGTAAATATGACCTGAATGTAAATGTTGCTGGTGGAGGAATCAATGGGCAAGTAGAGGCAATCAGATTGGGAATCTCAAGAGCTTTAGTTGTAGTGAGCGAAGACAACAAAACGCTGCTTAAAGCAGAAGGTTTGATGACGCGTGATCCAAGAATGGTGGAAAGAAAGAAGCCAGGTCAACCGAAAGCGAGAAAGAAATTTCAATTCTCGAAACGTTAAAAAAATATTTTGCAAGTTGTTTAGTATCCAAGTTCTTGAGTATTGCTGAAAAGCCCCTCCTGAAACTGATTACTAAAGGAACGTGAACAATTAAATAAAAAGAAAATGTCAAAATTAAAATTTGAAGACTTATTGAATGCAGGTGTACACTTTGGACACTTGAAAAGAAAATGGAACCCGGCAATGGCGCCGTATATCTTTGAGGAAAAAAAAGGTATCCACATTATTGACCTAAATAAGACAATTGCACACCTCGAAAATTCGAGCGCAGCTTTAAAGCAAATTGCAAAATCGGGTAAGAAAATTCTTTTCGTAGCAACAAAAAAACAAGCAAAAGATATTATTTCTGAAAGAGTAAAAGAATTAAACATGCCTTACGTTACGGAACGTTGGTCTGGTGGAATGTTGACAAACTTTGCGACGACACGTAAGTCTATTCGTAAAATGTCTTCTATCGACAAGATGCAAACGGACGGAACTTGGTCAACGTTGAACAAGAGAGAACGTTTATTCAAAACTCGTCAACGTGAGAAATTACAAAAGAATTTTGGTTCTATCGCAGATATGACTCGCCAACCAGCAGCTATATTTATTGTTGACATTATCAAAGAACACATTGCACTGAAAGAAGCAAAGCGTTTGAATATTCCAGTATTTGCAATGGTAGATACGAATTCAAATCCTAAATTGGTTGATTTTCCAATTCCATCAAACGATGATGCAACGAAATCTATTACTTTAATTCTTGATACTGTTTGCGGAGCAATCAAAGAAGGATTAGAAGAAAGAAGAAATGCAAAAGATGCTGCTGACAAAGATGCAAAAGCGAAAAAAGATGCTTCGACAGGCTCAGCAACCGAAGTAAAAACAGATGCTTCGACAAGCTCAGCAACCGCTGAAAAAGTAGAAGTTCCAAAAAAAGAGGAAGTTAAGGTTGAGGCAAAAGCTGATGCTTCGACAAGCTCAGCAACCACTGAGAAAGTTGAAGCTCCTGAAAAAGCTGAAGTAAAAGATTTATCTTCTAACAGTGTTGCTGAATTAAAAGCATTAGCAAAAACTGCTGGAGTGAAAGGAATCTCTACAATGAAGAAAGCGGACTTGATTGAAGCTTTAAGTAAATAAGAAAACAAAATTATATTAGTAGGGTTCAGTCACGACTGGACCCTGTTAGTAAATAACAAACATTTAAAATCGTATATCATGACAATTACAGCTCAAGATGTAAATAAATTAAGAAAACAAACAGGTGCAGGAATGATGGATTGCAAAAATGCACTTGTTGAAACAAACGGTGATTTTGAAGCAGCTATCGATGTTCTTCGTAAGAAAGGTCAAAAAGTAGCAGCCAAAAGAGGTGACAATGACGCAAAAGAAGGTTTAGTTCTCGCTAGATTAACAGATGGTGGAAAAACAGGAATTGTTTTATCTTTGAACTGTGAAACTGATTTCGTTGCAATGAACAGTGATTATATGGCTTTTGTTGAGTCGTTGATGACTATCGCAATGGAAAAACGACCAACTTCTTTGGAAGCAATGATGTCAGAAGCTTATAACGACAGGTTGACTGTTGCTGAGAAAATTATTGAGCAAGTTGGTGTTGTTGGTGAAAAGCTAGCTCTTTCTAACCTTGAAATCATTAGTGCTGACGCAGTTGTTGCATACAATCACCCAGGAAATCAATTGGCAACCTTAGTTGCATTGAACAAAAACAGCGAAGCAGCTTTGGATGCAGGAAAACAAGTTGCAATGCAAGTTGCGGCAATGAATCCAATGGCATTGAGCAAAGAAGGAATCGACGAAGCAACAATCGCAAGAGAGTTAGAAGTTGGTAAAGACTTAGCTATTCAAGAAGGGAAACCCGCTGAAATGGCAGAGAAAATTGCCCAAGGTCGTTTGAATAAATTCTTCAAAGAAAATACTTTACTGAGCCAAATGAATGTTAGAGATAACAAACAATCAGTTGAGCAAATGTTAGCTGCAGCAGAAGCAGGGTTAACAATTGTTGATTTTAAAAGAGTTGCATTGTCTTAATTGACATTTTAATTATTTTAAAAAGCCGTTTTGCATCTCGACTTCGCTCGATGACCAAAACGGCTTTTTTGTGCGTTAGACTTTTTAATCTCAGAATTTAATCGGAGTCCACTTCATTCTTCATTCTTCATTTTTTATTTAAACATGAACCAACTTCCATTAAATCATTGAAACATTAAAACATTAATTTCCTATATTTGCTCAACTGAAAATTTCAACATGAAATACAAAAGAATTCTTTTAAAATTAAGCGGTGAATCTTTGATGGGAGATAAAGCTTTCGGAATTGATAACAACCGTTTAAAATCATACGCTCAGCAAATCAAGGAAATCCACGATGCAGGAGTAGAAGTTGCTATTGTGATTGGTGGAGGGAATATTTTCAGAGGTGTGCAAGCGGAAGAAGGCGGTATGGATAGAACGCACGGCGATTATATGGGAATGTTGGCAACAATGATCAACTCGATGGCATTACAAGCGGCTTTAGAGTCGGCAGGAATGCATTCTCGACTACAATCTGCAATAGAAATGAAAGCCATTGCAGAACCATTTATTAGAAGAAAAGCAGTGCGCCATTTAGAAAAAGGAAGAGTAGTTGTTTTTGGTGCAGGAACAGGAAACCCTTATTTCACAACGGATTCAGCGGCATCATTGAGAGCAATTGAAATCAATGCAGACGTTATTTTGAAAGGAACAAGAGTGGATGGTATCTATTCTGCCGATCCAGAAAAAGATCCAAACGCAACTAAATATGACATGATTAGCTTTGACGATGTGTATGCAAAGGGACTCAATATTATGGACATGACTGCATTCACTTTATGCAAAGAGAATAATCTACCAATCATTGTTTTCGACATGGACACACCAGGGAATTTATTGAAGGTTGTAAAAGGTGAACAAGTTGGCACAATTGTTCGTAATTAAACTAAAAATTAGACCATGACTGAAGAATTAAATATGATATACGATGAGTTGAAAAGTTCAAATGCGAGCACTGTTTCTCATTATGAAATTGAACTTTCAAAAATACGTGCTGGAAAAGCATCTCCAGCGATGTTGCAGACAGTTGTCGTTGATTATTATGGAAGTCCAACACCATTGCAACAAGTTGCTAATGTGAACACCATGGATGCTCGAACAATATCGGTGCAACCTTGGGAAAAATCAATGCTGGAAGAAATAATGAAAGGAATCATCAATGCGAACTTAGGTTTTGCACCTCAAAGTAATGGCGAGAGTTTATTGATTTCAGTTCCACCTCTTACAGAAGAGAGAAGACGCGACTTGGTGAAGCAGGCAAAAGTAGAAATGGAAAATGCAAAGGTCGGATTTAGAAATAACCGAAAAGATGCTATCGATATGTTGAAATTACTCAAAGACGATGGACTTTCTGAGGATATGATGAAAGATGGTGAAAGTGAAATTCAGAGTATTACCAATACTTCATCTAAGAGAGTAGAAGATGTTTTTGACGTGAAAGAGAAGGATATTATGACGATTTAATCGGGCACATTAAATAAAAATTCACAAAGAGTCTTTCAGTTGTTGAAAGGCTTTTTTATTTATATAGCTAGTAAAAAAGTCACTATAGCACCAAAATCTCCACCCTTCTATTCGCCTGTTCTTCGTAAGAGAATTTTGGTTCTTCGAAAATAGGCATTGTATTTCCGTAACCTTTTGCTTTTAAGCGATCTTTGTCAATCCCATTCTCAATGAGGTATTTGCGCACTCTTTTTGCTCTTGCTTCAGAGATTTTTTGCCCCATCATTGAGTTGTCACCGATGGCAAAAACATGTCCTTGAATTTCAATGTTAATTTGCGAATTAAGCAGTAAGAAATCCTTCAAGCGTTTTAATTTTGGAATGGATGCGTCTGTAATAAGACTAGAACCAGCTTTGAATTCGATATCCTCAATCTTTATGCTAGCACCTTTCTTGACTCTATTGAGGGTGATCAAAATCGCTTGATCTTCAAAAGGATTGGTTTCGATGATACTGTCTTTGAAAAAGTACCCTTCGACATCGCATTTTAGCTTCATTTTAGCTTTCCTGTCAATGTTCAGAAATAAATCAGAGGCAACATACAAACCATCAACGCCACGAGATTCTTCAATAGAAATAGAAGCAACAAGCGGTTCTTGGGTCTTAGAATCACGTACTTTCACGCTAAAAGTTGGAGCAAAATCATCAAAACGCCTATCCAAGGTTTTTGATTCTGAAATGGAAACAACTTCTGGTTCAAAATGCCATTTTAGGTGCATCTTGTCTGTGTTCTTTTCTTCCGTAGCAAAAAGAATGTTGATTTTTTTACCTTTTTGCATTTTTAAGGTGTATAAAAAACCATTGCCCGTTTTGAAATCAAGACCAATGTGGTGCGATTCTTTTTTGATATACATTCTGGCAATTTCCGCAATCCCAGCATTGATTTCTGTGCAAATTTCTTTTCTGTCTTGCTCAAAGACAACCATCTGAAGAAAGCCTGAATGTTTATCAGCACTGAATGTTAATTCTCCATTAGACGGAGCAATAAATGCCACCCAAAGTTGGTTGTCAACCTCTACCGTTTCTAATGAAAAATACCTCGTAATTGGACTTTCTGTCTTTTTTCCGGTGAATTGTAAGGTAAAATCGCCATCCTCAAAAATATTGACAGCACCTACGCACGTATTGATTCCATCAGAAGTAATTCTTTTGGATTTTTGCGCAAATATTCCAAAGGAATAAATGGAGAGAACAAGGAAAAACAGTAATTTTATCATTTTGCTAGCTGTACAAAGATACGGATTTTTTTGCACACAAATTATGCCAACTAATTTCCCCCTGATATGGAGACCTTATACGAGAGAATTCGCCCTGAAAGATTACAGGATTTATTAGACCGTTTTTACACCAAAGTTTTTTTTGATTCTAGCATTCAACATCTTTTTGCAGAAGACCAACATGAATTGATAAAGAAGAAACAATTTATGTTTTTGTCGCAATTTTTAGGAGGACCGCAATTGTATGCTGAAGAATATGGGCACCCCAAAATGAAGTTGCGACACCTGCCTCATGCGATAACAACAGAAGCTAAGGATGAATGGTTGCGCTGCATGCGAGAATCCATTGACTCTATGAATTTTGAAGAGGGATTGGGCGATGCACTTTACAATTGTTTTCCGCAAGTCGCAACGCACATGGTGAATCGGTAGATTAACTGTGAATCTTGGGCCTTATCCTTACACTTGGTTGTGAGAAGTGATTATTCCCCACCTTTAAGATAAACCCTTATTAGTTCCAAATGTTCTATTTAACCTAGCGCCAAGCCAAAAGCTAGCGGCTAACAGCTAATAGCTTTTTCACAAACTCAATTCAAGACGACCTCTACTTTTAAGTCGTATAAATAGTTGTTTGTCAACTGGTTGAATGTATTGAATGAAAATGTTACTCACTTTTCCGGACATGAAAACACCTTCTGTTATTTCAGAATTTAATCCTACATTGATACTCATTTTCAATGAATCCAAGTAAGGTTTTAGATCCATTTCTGCGGCATCTCTCAGAGCGTTGGTTATTTTTTTATTGAACATCCATTTGGCAGATTTCAGTAGCGCATCTTTGGTTTTTAAATCAAAAGTCAAGTCGGGAAAAGCAATTTTCTGTATTGTTGTGTCAAAAACTGGTGTTCCTGTGAAGAACATCGTTCCTTTTTTATCTCCGGAGAATTTCACCTGAAGATGCACACCATTATTAGAAGCTCCAAAAATCGCAACCTCATTAAACGTAATACTTTTACCCTTTAATTCTACAGAAGTTCCTTTGATATTTTGTGTGATGATAGAACTGAGAGAATCATAGTCGGCAAAAACATCCATGGTGATGTCAAAGCCTTCTTGTTTTTTATAAGATGAAAGGTTTGGTAAGAAAGTGCTGTCGCTTGTGGTTGAATTCGATAAAATAGTTGGTTTTGCTTCAATAATGGCGTTAAAATAAGCGGTATCTCCCTTGAATAAAATTTTGCTTATCGCGACTGATTTAGGATTCATATTGAGAAATCCATATCCTTCTAAATCGATAGATTCACTGAGAATTTGCCATGTTTCTTCCATTTCAGGTCGTAAATCAACAGTAGAAATTTCTGTATCAATGTCTTTCTCCAAATCTTGCAAAGCAACTGTAATTTCTTCCTTCAAAGTTGAGCTAGCGTCATAATTAAAGACAGATACCAAGCAAGGAGTTACTGTTTTTATTCTGCGCAACTTGGTGGTAGAATTCAATTTGTAATCATCAGACAGACCAATTTCCGTTATATAGCCAACTTCTATTTTTCTCATTTCTTCACCCACTCCACAGGAAGAAAAAATTCGAGGAACAATGCAATTGCCTTTAGAGGTGAAAAGTTCGGTGCACTTTGGGCAATAGTTCAATTTCAGGGCATATTTTCCGTTAACATCAAATAAAAGTTGAGAGCCAACACCTTTAAATGTAATTGGACCTCGGACAAACTTATAAGAATAGCTCACACCTTCACAGACTTGCTCTTCTCCTTCAAATCTGTAAGGAATAGACTGATTCGTTTCGTCAAAATAAGGTTTCAAATTAATTTTAATGGGAATTTCAATGGATGAAATTGATTGAGTAGGAATGATTAATTTGTTGGTTGTAATTATTGGAGAATCTGGTGATATTGTTGAACAGCCAAAGACCAATATTAAAGTTGCCGTAATTATAAAAGGATTTATCAAAGTGTATTTATTTAAGAGCATAAGTAGGTCATATACAGTATTTTTATTAGCACAAAGGTATAAATGCAAATTAAATTATTATATTGCGCTTGAATTTTAACAAAACAAACTTAATTATTATGAAAAAAATTATTGGAGTAGCTGCTTTTGCAGTATTAGGAATGGTTGCATTAAGTTCTTGTAAGAAAGATTATGTTTGTACTTGTACAGACGCTGGTTCTACAATTACAATTGATATTAACAATGTCAAGAAATCTACAGCAGAATCTGCATGTGCAGTTTATGCTACAGGTGGAGCAACATGTTCTATCTAAGACGGATTATATTTTTAGAAGGAAGCTTCGGCTTCCTTTTTTTGTTTTAAGTAAGCACACTTGTAAAAAATTTGTTTGTGCTTGTACAAATATGACTTCTGTGTTAGGAGTAAAGTTTACACATTAAATTAATAATCCATGAACTCTTTTGAATCATTCCTTTTGAATAGTGGCCTTTCATGGACCAGTAGTAAGGTTATCCCTTACCTCTTAATGATTTTAATTGGAATCATTTTAGTTGTTCTATTAAAACGAATTTTGAAATTGAAAAATAAACCTGTCAAAATCATTATTCAACTACTATTCTTTATATTACCTTTTATTATTTATTTTATCTCTACCCCAATTTATGAAGGAGACTTTTCGAACAATTCTATTGAGATTAATCGTTCTGACGAAAACAAAGAGTTGCAAGGGAAAAAGTTAGTTGTTTTGTCTATTCCAGGTTGTCAATATTGTTTTGCAGCAATTGGGAGAATGAAGAAACTAAAGGAGCGTGTACCATCCCTTGAGATTGAATACCTGCTTTGTAGTAATGATTCTATCAATAATCCTTCTTATTTAAAATGGTATTCTGATGAAGCTAATAATGCATTTGATATAAGTGTAGCTGAGAATGTTGAGGCAATGTCAAAATTAGCCGAAGGTGTTTTCCCAACCTTTGTATTAGTAAACAATAACGAGCCGCTTAAAAAGTGGAGTAACGATTCTTTCGGTGTTGTTGCGTTGGATGAGCTAGAGATAAGCATAGAATAATTCCTTATATTTGCAAAAAATAAATTATTATGAAAAAATCAATCGGAATTAAATTATTTGCATTTGCACTATTAGCTTTAACAATTACAGCGTGTAGCAAATACGAAGAAGGCTCAAAGTTTACAGTTTTAACTAAAAAAGCAAGAATGGTAAACACATGGACTTTATCGTCATACACTGTCAATGACATTTCGCAAGCTTTAGGCGCAGTAACAAGTACAATGGAGCTTTCTAAAGACGGTAAATATGTCTCAACTTGGTCTTCTGGAGGATTTTCATCAAGTGAAGTAGGTACTTGGGCATTTAGCAGTAACAAAGAAGAACTTATCGTTATTGACTCTAGTGGAAATGTTGAAACATTTACAATTGTTATGTTAAAAAATAAAGACTTGAAATTAAAGCAAGTTGAAACATTTATAACAACATCTATAACAACAGTTGTAACCTACACTGGGGCTTAATTTTAAAAAGAATCAACTTTTAAAACCGCTAATATTTTTATTAGCGGTTTTTTTGTGTCTTAAATTGGGAAGTGTCTAAATTTTAAGAAGGGATTAATCATTAGAAAAGGATTGACTCTTCGAGTTATCGATCCAAATCTGTAATCACAGCATTCAGCGTATCGCTTGGTCTCATTGCTTTTTCAGAAAGAGCATCCGTTGGGAAGTAGTAACCTTTCAAATCAACAGGCGAACCTTGAGCCGCTAATAATTCTTCGTTAATTTTTGCCTCGTTGGCTTTTAATTCTTGTGCAAGACCTTCAAATTTACTTTTCAAATCAGCATCATCGTCCTGTTTCGCCAATTCTTCTGCCCAATACATCGCGAGGTAGAAGTGAGAACCTCTGTTGTCTAATTCATTCACTTTTCTTGAAGGAGATTTTCTATTATCCAAGAATTTAGCCGTTGCTTTGTCTAAAGTTTCGCCTAAAATTGTTGCTTTAGGATTGTTCTCTGTTTCTCCCAAATGATCTAGTGAAACAGCGATTGCTAAGAATTCTCCCAAAGAATCCCAGCGTAAATGTCCTTCTTTTTCAAACTGTTGAACGTGCTTTGGAGCAGAACCTCCTGCACCCGTTTCAAATAATCCACCACCATTCATTAATGGAACGATGGACAACATTTTAGCACTTGTTCCTAATTCCAAAATAGGGAAGAGGTCAGTTAAATAATCACGAAGAACGTTTCCTGTAACAGAAATTGTATTCTCTCCACGAGCAATTCTCTCTAAAGTAAACTCACAAGCATCAATTTGACACATAATACGAATATCTAGTCCATTTGTGTCGTGATCTTTCAAATATAGATTCACTTTTTTTATGATTTCAATGTCGTGAGCTCTGTCTTCATTCAACCAGAAAATGGCAGGCCAACCTGTTGCTTTTGCTCTTGTAACCGCTAGTTTTACCCAGTCTTTAATGGGAGCATCTTTCGTTTGGCACATTCTCCAAATATCTCCTTCTCCAACGCTGTGTTCCAACAACGGTTTGCCGTTTTCATCAATTACTTTTACCGTTCCATTTGTAGGAATTTCAAAGGTCTTGTCATGCGAACCGTATTCTTCCGCTTTTTGCGCCATGAGTCCAACATTAGGAACAGTGCCCATGGTTGTTGGGTCAAATGCGCCATTTTTTTTGCAAAAATCAATCACAACTTGAAACAAAGATGCGTAGGTATCATCAGGAATGACAGCTTTTGTGTCCTGTTGTTGACCTGCTTTATTCCACATCTGTCCAGAAGTACGAATCATTGCAGGCATCGAAGCATCGATAATAACATCACTCGGTACGTTTAGGTTCGTGATTCCTTTGTCAGAATCAACCATTGCTAAATCAGGACCGTCGGCGTAGCATTTCGCAATGTCTGCCTCAATTTCTTTTCGTTGAGCGTCTGGAAGTTCTTGAATGCTGCTCACTAAATTTCCAAAACCATTGTTGACGTTGACACCGATTTTATCGAATGTTTCACCATGTTTCTCAAACAATTCTTTGAAGAATACTTTCACGACATGACCGAAAATGATAGGATCTGAAACCTTCATCATGGTCGCTTTCAAGTGAATGGAAAACAAGACACCTTTTGCTTTTGCGTCGGCCATTTGCTCTTCTAAGAAAGCGATTAATTTTCTTTTTTCAAGATTTGTACCATCAATGATTTCTCCTGCCAATAGAGGAGTTGATTCTTTTAGAATCGTTTCATTTCCACTGTTGTCTGTGAAAATAATTTTCGTGTCAGTTGGGTTTGCAACAGTTACAGATTTCTCATTGGAAACAAAATCTCCATCTGGCATGTGCGAAACATGCGTTTTAGACTCTGACGACCAAGCCCCCATTGAATGAGGATTTTTCTGTGCGTATTCTTTCACTGGTTTTGGTGCTCTTCTGTCAGCGTTTCCTTCCCGAAGTACGGGATTTACGGCAGAACCTTTAATTTTATCAAAACGAGAGCGAATGTCTTTTTCTGCATCCGTTTTTGGCGTATCTGGAAAATTAGGAATAGCATATCCCTGTTCTTGTAATTCCTTAATGGCAGCTTTCAATTGCGGTGTTGAAGCACTAATATTTGGCAACTTAATAATGTTTGCATCAGGTCGTAAAACCAATTTACCTAACTCTTCTAACGCATCTGGAATTCGTTGATCTTCTTTTAAAAAGTCTCCGAATTTAGCAATGATTCTTCCCGCAAGGGAAATATCACTTGTTTCAATTTCTATTCCAGCGCTTGTTGTAAACGCTTTGAGAATTGGCAATAAAGATTGCGTTGCCAAAGCCGGTGCTTCGTCAGTTTTAGTATAAATTATTTTTGACATCTGTGCTTTTTTTGTCGTTTTCCTTCGTTGCAATAAAGAGAAAACGCGTTGATAAATATTTGAATTGTAAAGGTAAGAAAGAAATGGAAATAGACACGTTCGCGTTGCGAACTTTTAGACCGCTTCGCTTTTAGAAATGTTCGCTTCGCTCTCTGTTAGACACGCTCCTGCGTCGCTCTTAGACTTGATTTTTGGTAATAAATTAGTTGTTGCTTTGATTTTTCACTCTTCCAAAAATGAACAATCGAAGAGAAACTAATCTCCTCAAAGAAAAACGAAGTCTAAGAGCCGAAGGCGTGTCTAAAAGGAAGCTTGCTTCCGCATCTAAAAGCGCAGCGGTCTAAAAGCGACGCAGGAGCGTGTCTATTAGTTCGCTTTCGAACTCAAAAACCGAATCATCTTATTAAACGCTCTTGCTCTGTGCGAATACTTGTTTTTCTCTTCCAAAGTCATTTCAGCGAAGGTTCTTCCGCAATTTTCAGGTTCAAATATCGGATCGTAGCCAAAACCGTTCTGTCCGATACGCTGTTTTCTGATAGTTCCTTTTACAACACCGAAGAATAAATGCTGTTCTCCGTTTAAGTTCAACGCAATGACCGTTTTAAATTGCGCACCTCGTTTTGTGATGCCGTCCATGTTTTGGAGAACTTTTTTAATGTTCAGGTCAGCATCTTTTTCGCTGCCGGCATATCTTGCAGAATTCACTCCAGGTTCTCCTTTGAGTGCATTTATTTCTAATCCTGTGTCATCCGCAAAACAGTTGACATTGAATTTATCCGTGATGAAATTTGCTTTCTGAACGGCATTCCCCTCAATCGTTTTAGACGTTTCTGGAATGTCTTTTTTTTGTCCTAACTCTTTTAAAGAAGTAAGTAGTATGGTTTCCGGCAAGAGGTTATCAATTTCGATTACCTTATTCTGGTTGGCTGTTGCAAATACTAATTTGATCATTGAAATAAGTTTAAATAGTTGTCGCGATTGGCTTCAACTGAATATTTAGTGCGAACGGTTTTATAACCTTTTTCTCCAATTTGTTCGCGCAATTGTTGGTCTTTTATGAGAATGCTTAAACACTCTTTCCATTCTTCATTGGTGGTGCAAAGGTAACCATTCTTTCCGTTTTCAACAATCTCCGTATTGACTCCAACAGGCGAAATAACCGCTGGAATTTTCAATGCCATGTATTGCAATGCTTTGAATCCACACTTACCTTTTGCCCATTCACTATCGGTCAGTGGCATAACACCAATGTTGATGCTTGCTAGGTCGTTTATTTCAGTTGCTTTTTTCCATTTTACAAAACGCAAAGATTGTAAATCATAGTTCGGTTCTTCATTGGAAATTATGGTGAAAGTGAAGGCTAGTTCTTTCTCTAATTCTTGCAGCACAGGAATTAATGCGTCAAGGTAAGACATCGTAGTGTGTGAACCTGTCCAACCAATATTTACGAGAGAATTTGATTGCTTACTCGATTGGTTATGACTGTTTTTAAGGTCAATTGTCGTTGGAATGACTACCACATTATCATTGTACTGCTTAGCGTATTCTTGCAAGAAAGAATTGCCTGTTGTCACAACATCTGCCCATTTGATGATCTTTTTTACCTTGCCGTAAGCTTTCAGTTTTTGAAACTTTGCATTCTGTTGACTGAAATTAGGCAACCAAATTGCATCGTCATAATCATAGATGTATTTTCTTTTGAAAACCTTTGCAATTACCCACTCAAAAATTGGAGGTCCAATCATGGATGCTTCTCTGTGAATGAAAATGTAATCGAATTTTCGAATTTTAAACAGCAAAAGCTTTCTTCTCCAAAAACTACCTAAAATCCCGATTGCTTTAGCAAAGAATGAACCGTGATTATAGATGGTGCTCCATGTTCTTTCATTGAGAAAAGAGTGCATTTCTATTTCGTAGCCTTGCTCTTTGAGAAAATCAAAATATTGCTCAAATCGAAAGCGTTGCGACGGTGCTTCGGCATGCGGGTATGGGGCAAGAAAGAGAATTCTTTTACTCATGAACTGCTTTATAAACGCTAAGATAACGTTTTACTCCTTCTTCCAAAGAGAAATAGTCTTTTGCTCCTGCAATGGTATCTTTCTGCTTGAACGAAGATGAATCATTGATTGCCAACAAGTAAGTTTCATCCGTGAATTCTTCGATGACTTTGCCAGCATGGTATTTATGAACGATAGCATCAGTGTCACCAACTCCTGCGTTGCAAACTAAAGGGATTCCCATTGCCATTATTTCTCCTTGCTTGGTTGGAGAAGATGCTTTTTTAGAGTAGGTAGAACGAATAAAAAAGATGGAAGTATCGAAGATAGAAATGTGCAAGGGAACTTCAGAATGGAGAACAGACTTCACGATGATATCATCCTCATTGATTCCTTTCTCTTTCGCCATTTTTCTAATCTTCAGCGGATCTTCTCCCGAAATAAACAGAAACACAGCTTTTGCTTCGCTTGCTGAAGTGTTTTTCTTCAGAACTTTGAAATAATCGAGCATTTCAGAAAGCATGTACCATGTTCCGATAGAACCAACATAACCTAAAACAAATTGTTTGGCATTGATTCCTAAATCTTGTTTTGCAGTTGTTTTTTGCTCTGCTGTAATCTTGCTCGGATCAAAAAGTTGCAAATCTACACAACAAGGAATCACTTTTATCTTTGGAGGATTACTTTTGAATTCTTCCCAAGACTCTATTTCTTCTCGACCATTCTCGGTTAACGAAATCGTGTAATCAGATTCTTTAAAAAATTGAATTTCTTTACGTTTGAAGAAATTGTAAATGGTTTTATAGAGAAAATTGTCGAGGTTCCAAATTTTTCCATCTACACGTTCATCTGCCCAAAAGCCGCGCATATCAAAGATGAACTTCACTCCCTTTTTGCGTTTTAATTCCAAACCAGATAGCGCTGAAATGTAACTTCTACAGTGAACGATATCGAAATTGTGTAATTCATGCAAGTAAAAGGCTATCTTCTTCATTTTTCGGACTTGCTTTAAGGTCGTTTTTAGTCCACCTCCTAAAACGTAGTCTTGCGGATGCCATTTGATATTTGCAGCCTCACAAATTTGTTGAATTACCTTTCGATGCTCTTTAAATTTGTCTGTTTTCTCGTAGCTTACTAAGTGAATATCATAACCTTCTTTCGATAAGCCTCTGAGGTAGGGGATAACTTGAGATTGCCCGAGGGGGTCGGTCATTCCGTCGTAAGAAAGGTATAGGACTGTTTTTGAAGTTGACACCATTTTGTAACACCAAAAGTAGGGAATAAAATTCAATTGTAGGCTTCGAGAGCCTCAGCCTACAATAGAAATCCTAGGACATTGAGGACACTAGGCTCTCGAGTGTAGGCTGAGGCTCTCGAATGTAGGCTGAGGCTCTCGAAGCCTACATCCACTTCCCATACCACATCTGAAACATCAACACATACCAAATCTTCGTGTCATATTCTTTCTTGCCATTGAAAAAAGCGTCTTTTATTCTTGCGATGTATTCCCAATTAAAAATGCCTTGTTCTTTTATTTTTGATTCAGAAATGTATTCCTCCACCAAGTCTTTTAGTTCGTTGTTGAGCCAATTCGCTATTGGAATAGCAAAGCCCATTTTAGGTCTGTCCATCATTTCTTGTGGAACATATTGATGCACAATATCTCGAACGATGCGTTTTTTTACTCCGTTCTGATATTTAAACTCGTTGGGTAATGTCGCAGCAAATTCGATGATTCGATGATCTAAAAAAGGTTCTCTTCCTTCCAAGCTATGCGTCATTGTTGCACGGTCCACTTTCTGCAAAATATCGTCTAATAAATAGGTCTGATAATCGATTGCTTGCATGTAAGAAAGGGGAGAATAGGAGCTTTTTAATTCTTTGCTCAAGTAGCTCGTAGGCAATTCACTAAAATCACTCGCCATGAATTCTTTCATTTGAGAATTGGTAAACTGCTGACTCAAACTCAGCATAATATTCTCATTAGAAGGATCATACAAGACATTTTTTAACTTCTCATAACGGTTGTGAAAGTTGTATTTGTTCTTGAGCAACGGAATTTTTTCAGAAGAAACCTTCTTCATAATTCCCACCAGTGATTTTCTTGCAAAACCCGGGACAGCGTTTAATTTCTTACCGTACCGCATCATATAATCGTAGCGATTGTAGCCAGCAAAGATTTCATCACCACCATCAGCACTTAATGCAACGGTCACTTTTTCTCTCGCCATTTTACTCACCAAGGTTGTTGGAATAGCACTTGAATCTGCAAAAGGTTCATCAAAAAAGAAGGGTAAATCGGGAATCATATCGATGGCTTCTTTTTCAGTGCAATTGATTTCTGTATGGTCTGTTCCCAAATGTTTTGCCACATCTTTTGCATAAGGCGCTTCATTGAGACCAATATCTGGAACTCCTATGGTGAACGTTTTCAATTTCTCCGTTCTGTCTTTCTGTAAAAGAGCAGTAACGCAAGCGGAATCGTAACCGCCACTTAAGAATACACCAACTGGAACATCGGCAACCATTCTGTAATTAAATGCCGACTGAAGCAATTCTTCCGTTTGAATTTTTGCCTCCTCGTAATTCAGGTTAAGTTTTGGTGCGTTGTAATAATCGTAAACGTTCCAGTATTGAATTTGCTTTATGTCTTCTATATTCTGCGGAGAATTGCTTAAATCTATGGTAAAATAATGACCAGCGTTTATCTTTTTACAGTTCTTGAAGATGCAGTGAGGTGTTGGCACGTTTCCATATTGCATGTAGGAAGCAACCGCATCAAGATCTATTTCTTTAGAGAATTTTGGATGTTCGTGAAAGGATTTTAATTCTGAAGAAAACAAGAAGAGTCCATCCTTAAAATAGTAGAAGAAAGGTTTTACACCCGTTCTGTCGCGCACGCAAAAAACAGTGTTCTTTTCTTTATCAAAAATGGCAAAAGCGAACATACCAATGAATTTGTCCATGCACTTTTCGCCCCATTGTTCGTAAGCATGAAGAATCATTTCAGAATCTGATTCCATGGAGAAAGAATGTCCTAAGGTTTTTAATTCTGACTTAATTTCTTCGAAGTTGTAGATTTCTCCGTTGAAGACCAATACTAAATTTTGATAGTGCATTGGTTGCTTTGCGTGTTCAGAAAGGTCAATGATGGATAATCTGCGATGCCCGAAACCAACGATTGCTTTTTCTTGTTGAAACAGTTCATAATCTGCACCATCAGGTCCTCGGTGAGAGAGTACATCTGTCATTCTCACCAAATTTTCTTTTGATGAGGATTTAGAGAAGTCGATATAACCTGAAATTCCGCACATGGGGTAAAGATAAAAATATTGCGGGCTTCGAGTGCCTCAGCCTGCAATATTTTGGAGCTTGGATTTACAGTTTGCGAAGTGTATAGTAAGGCTCAAGTTTTTGGAATCAGGCACTTTAAGTTGTGGGCTGAGCTGCATTAAGCTGTGGGCTGAGCTGCATTAAGCTGTGGCTGAGCTGTATTAAGCTGTGGGCTGAACTGTATTAAGCTGTGGGCTGAGCTGTATTAAGCTGTGGGCTGAGGCACTCGAAGCCCACATTACTTTTTTTATTCCAATTATTTACTTAACTTAAATAAGAAACGATCAAAATGAAAGAAGGTTGGATGTATATTTTATTGTGTTCTAATGGAAGTTATTATACGGGGAGTACAATTGATTTAGAAAGGAGAATACGTCAGCATAAAGAAGGTGTTGGTGCCAATCATACACGAAAATATCCTCCAGTTGAGTTATTGTATTGCGAGAAGCACAAGTTTGTTGCGGAAGCATTCTATAGAGAAAAACAAATCCAGGGTTGGAATCGAAAGAAAAAAGAAGCTTTGATTAAGGGGGATAGTAACTTGTTGCCTAAATTGTCTGTTGCATATAGGGATATGTAGGCTTCGACACTTTGAAAGCCTCAGTGTCCTCAGCCTACATTCGAGAGCCTCATTGTTGCCTTCGAGAGCCCCCTCAGTCAACAATGGTGCTCTCAAAGTGTTGAATGTAGGCTGAGGCACATTAAACATGTAGGCTGAGGCACTCGAAGCCTACTTCACAAACGTCCCTTTCAAACTATCCCCAACACTAAATAAGTTGAGCCACCAGTTCACAAAACGTTTACTAAAGCGCAACGCTTTACTTTTTTCAATTCTGTGGCGCAACATTTCATCATCGGAAGTCGCTGAAACATATTCTTGATTACTTCCTTTACTTGTTCTTATGCGAGTTAAGCTTATGCCTGTTGTTTTAATTTGTTCCACGCTGAATTTCGCTTCTGAAAAAACTTTTCTCAGCGTTTTCTTTGTAAAATAGCACAGATGATTAGGGTAGGCAATCACATCATATTTTGCTTTCAAACGATAGCGTAGCAATGAGTTGAAATTAGGTGTAGTAACATAACATTTTCCACCTTTTCTGAGAATGCGGTGCATTTCTGGCACGATTGTTTTTGGATTATTGATGTGTTCGATGACTTCAAAGCTGGTGATCACATCAAAAGTTTCTGCTTCGTATTTAATTTCATCCAAACAACCTTGCTCCATATTAATATCTTTGGTCCGACAAAAATCAATTGCTTTTTTTGTTAATTCGGTACCATGAACTTCCCATCCTCTTGCTTTGGCAATTTCAAGAAAAAACCCATTTCCAGCACCAACATCCAAGATTTTGTTTGTTTTTCTGAATTTTTCAAAACTATCTAGCAACTCGTTGTAGCGAGCAACTGTTACGGAAGAGAAGTAATTTGTTCTCGTGTAATCACTTTCGTAGAAAGAAATCAAATCCTCTCTAGTAGGAATTCTTTTCATGAAAACGAACGAACAGGTCTTGCATTTGGATAGTTGGTGTATATCGTACGCCTTTAACTCTTCGATTTTTGGAGAGTTGCAGAGAATACAAGTAGTATGAATGTTAGGTGTGCTCAATATGGGCGTGAAGATAGTAAAATCTTAAATATATATTACAGCATTGGTTTAAAAGGTTGAAAGAGAGAACTTAATATTCCTGTCTATCATGTATCATTGGCACGACTAAATTATCGTTCCTGTAAGTCTAAATCTTGCCATTTAAGGTCGTCAGGAAGTTATTTCATTCTTCTTTTTCTCGATTTTAAGTCTATATCTTGCCATTTTGGATCGTTCGGAAGCCATTTTAGTTCGTTCGGAAGTCATTTTAGGTCGTTAGGAAGTCATTTTAAGACGTTCGGAAGTCATTTTAGATTGTTCGGAAGCCATTTTAGGTCGTTAGGAAGTCATTTTGGGTCGCTAGGAAGCCACTTTAGGTCGTTAGGAAGTCATTTTAGGTTGTTAGGAAGCCTTTTTAGATTGTTAGGAAGCCATTTTAGATTGTTCGGAAGCCATTTTAGGTTGTTTGGAAGCCATTTTGGGTCGTTAGGAAGGCATTTCATTCTTCTTTTTTGTGCTTTTGACAATGCTTAGGAGGCTTCGACACTTCGAGAGCCTCAGTGTCCTCAGTGTCCTCAGTGTGCTTTGTTCTAGATTAACATTTTTTAACTACTAAACCGATTTAGTGGCACGATATATGAATCTACTCACTCAATATAAACCAGTTCGGGTAAATTGCTCGGACATAAATTTTAAGTTATGTATAGAACACAGATTAGTAAATTAAACATGTACCGTGCGGTGCATAGCGTGCTAGAAGCGCATCAAGACGTTTGGAACGTAGTTCCGGCATTTGTAAGTGCAACAGATGAATTTTACGAAAAGCTTTCGTTATTAATTCAATTGGGGCAAAAGCAGAAAGTAATCAGCACAGGAATTACCATTAATAAACAGCTGGTCATTAACAATTCTGCCATTCATACTTTAAAAGTAGCCAATGCTCTAAAGAGTTATGCAAGTTCAGTGGAGGATTTGGTTTTACTAGAAAAAGTAAAAGTGACTCGTTCTATGTTACTCAATGGAGCACACGCGGTTGTTTTAGCAAGAATGAATCAAATCGTAATCTTAGCAGAAGAAAACGATGCTATTCTTGGGGATTTTGGCATTCTCCCAGAAGACCTGCAAGCATTGACAGACAGTCTTACAACTTTTCAAGAATTGATAGTTGCACCACGGATTGCTGCTGTAAAAAGAAAGCAGGTTACAGGTCAAATTGTCAAAGTCATTAAGGACTTAGACGAGCTTTTGCACTTTCGCTTAGATTCTTTGGTGAAGGTCATTAAATCTGACAATGCTTTGTTCAGTAGTCAGTTCTTCAACGCAAGAATCATCATTGATGTCGGCACACGAAGTTCTGGCAAAGGTGATCCCGAGAAGGATGATGAGTTTTTTGGGCCTGGCAATGTAGCATAGGAGGAAGCCCTTTACGAGAGTAGGGGGCTTTTTTAGTGTTTGAAAATAAGTGTGTTGAATTATTCAGAAAGAAGTACTCTGCCAATTTTCATTGAAAGCTTTTTTGCAGATGCGCTGGTTAAATGACTTCCATCATAAGTCTCATAAGTATTAAAATCTAAGTCTATCCATGCGATGAAGCCATTGGTTCGCTCAATGAAATCATTATAATCATAGTTGCTTTTTTCGTCTTCTAATTTTAACATTTGAATAGACGTTGGAGGGCGAAAAGCAATTATTTTTACTCCTTTTTTAGAAATATTTTTTAACTGATTTGATAATTTATCTAAATGAGATTCAATTATTTCATTGTCATTGAAAATTGAGAGATAACTTTCTATTGCTTCTAACGAGTCTACGTTATTGGACAAATATTCAACCCAACCATCTGAATGAAAGGCATATTCATTCGGGAAACGATTTTTTAATAATAAATCCAGAGGTTTATATGATGAAAAATAACATAACAAAGCTGCCAGTTCTGTTTTCTTGTATATCTCGAAGCTCGATTTATTTTGAAATGATTTTAGATGCTCATTTTGTAAAGCATTTGGAGTCAAGCTATGCATTGAAATACCGAGAACAAGATACTTGTTTTTTGATTCCTTTTTCAATAAAGACATTGCAAAATTTAAATAGTCTTCCTCAAAACCAATAGAGGAGTAGCCTAGATTGAATGCGGAAGTATTCTTAGGAAAAGAGTTCAATAAAAATTTTGTTGATACTCCTCGATATACTCTTGAGTCACCACAAATTACAATGTCATACTTGTCTTTGGTGTATGTTTTTCCATACCAAAATTGCTCTTCTTGTATTTTGGCGCAATTATTTTCCGGTAGAAGTGTTTTAAGCGTAAAAAAGCCAACAACAATTAATAGAAAACTAGTATATATTTTAAATTTTGGATTCATTAGAATTGGAAATAAATAAATTGAGTACCCTCACCTCGAAAAAATAAAATCAAGAGAACACAAAATGGAATTACTAGAATATCGAAATTGTAACGATTGTACATTGAAGAATAAAAAATGGAGTGCTTTTTAATGTATATCAAAAACTCGATAAGAATGGCAAGAAACAAGAACACTATGCTATTGAAATATGTTTTCAAAAATGTCCAATCAGAATAGGTATAGGTCGTTAGTTTTGAAACAATACCATTGGCTTGTTCAACCGTATCACTTCTAAAGTAAACCCAAGTCATTGTGACTAGAATAAATGTCACGAAAATTGATAGAAATCGAAATTTACGTAAATTAAGTTTCCGTAATAAAATGCGTTCACTTAAAAGAAAAACAAAATGCAAGAGTGCCCAAATAACAAAAGTGTAATTAGCACCGTGCCAAATGCCAGAAAGAAGCATTGTTGTCAATAGAGAAATAAAAAGAATTTTCCCACCATTTTTTGATCCACCAAGGGGGATATAAACATAGTCTCTGAACCATGTAGATAAAGAAATATGCCATCGTGACCAAAATTGACGAAAACTCTTAGAGTGATAAGGGTGATTAAAGTTCATTTTAAAATGATAACCCATCATTTTTGCCAGCCCTCGTGCAATCAAACTATACCCGCTAAAATCACAATATATTTGAAACGAAAAAGCAATTGAAACGACCCACCAATAGAGTGTTCCGTCAAATGGTGTTTTGCCTTGATATGCCGTATCAATAAAATAAGAAAGGTTGTCCGCAATTACGACTTTTTGAAAGAAGCCAAAAACAATTAATTTAATAGCATGCCATTTCTCAAGAGACGAAACTATTCTAACTCTCGTTAATTGCTTCAAGAAGTCACTAGCTCTTACAATTGGTCCTGCAACCAGTTGGGGAAACATGGATAAATAGCTAAAAAAATGGAGAATGTTTTTAGTAGGTTGTAATCTTCCCCTATAGATATCTATTGTATAACTTAAAGACTGAAATGTATAAAAACTAATACCGACTGGTAGAATCAATGCAAATTCTGGAATAGTATCAATTAAGTTAATGTCTGAGCCAACGGCATTGAAAAGGTCCTCAATGATGGTGGCTGCAAAAATAGAATATTTGAATATAGCTAAACTACCGATGTTCCCAATTAAAGAGATTGCGAAAAATTTTTTTTTGTGAGATGGAAATTTCACCATTAGCAAGCCCGCAAGAAAGTCTAACAATCCGCTAAAGAGAATTAGAAATAAAAACCTCCAATCCCACCAACCGTAAAAGAAAAAACTAGCAATGACAATAAAAGCCCAACGAAGGTTATTCTTTTTGTTAAAAAACGGCCATAGCAAGAAGAAGAATAAGCCAAAAGCGAGAAATTCTATTGAATTAAAAATCATACTTACATCATTCTTTTCCGTATTTTCAAAAAGGGCTCTTCAATAAGGAGTGTAAACACAACTCCAATTGTAAAACTTAAAAGTAAATAAAAAGACAAAGCCAACCAACCGCTTCCGAATTGTTGAGACACCAACACTACGATTATTGGATGCCATAGGTACCAGTTGTAACTATAGTAACCAAGAACACGAACAGGTCTAATTTTTGACATGTTAATGTAATAGGTCCCTAAAATCATTAAGACAAAAAATAGCGGTAAAATTGAATGATAAACAACTTTGGAGTAAAAAACGGAATTCAAATTAAAGTCAAACCAAATACACATAGTAGTACCGATTAAACCTAAAAAGAATAGATGAATCAGTCGCTTACTATTTTTAAATTTTCCGCCATATACTTTGAGAAGTACGTTTAATAGAACCCCCCAAGCCAGAGCATCAATCCGGTTGTGAGTTGCTGAGTAAGTGTCTTTTCCAACGGTGTAATAAAGCATATAATACTTAAAAACAAACCCTAAGAGTATAACGAATAGTAAGGCAGGAATAAGGATTTTATTTTTTTTATCAATTAACTTAATTGTAATAAATAAAAGAGGTAGCAGAATATAGAAATGCTCTTCAACACAAAGTGACCACACATGGTCAAAGCTCCAATGGAAAGGTTCGCCAGTATAGTTCTGGTAAAATAACAGGTACCTTTTCATGTCACTGAACGGTATGATTTGATCAGAATATTCTTCTGCGTAAAACAACACAGCGATGAGGGTGCCTATAACTATAAACACATAATAAGATGGCCAAATTTTAAACCCTCTTTGTAGTAAAAACCGAAAATATTTAATCGGTTTTCTATTAAATAACTTATCCGTTAAAATGCCACCAACCAATAAACCAGAAATGACAAAAAACAAGTCGACTCCAATAGATCCAAAAGGTAAATAACCATCAAAATGAAAGAGGACAACACTTAAAATTGCAATTCCTCGCCAAACATCAATACTAGAATTGCGAGAGTCAGAAGAGAGAGTTTCATTTAATTTTTGAAATAAGATCATTTTGATTTTATTTCATTAATAACTTTTTTGATACCTGTTTCTAATTCAATCAAGTCTCTGTTTATTAATTTTCTCATTTTAGATATATCAGGCTGTCGTCGAGTCATATCTCCATCCTCTAAAGGTGGTAAGTAAATGATTTGAGAGTTAGAATTACAAACTTCAATAATGGTTTCTGCTAAATCTTTAATGGTTGTAATTACATCATTTCCAATATTGAATACTTGATTGATAGAATTGACATCCAACATGGCTTGCACACAAGCGTCAATATTGTCATTGACGTAGCAGAAGGTGCGTGTTTGAGAACCGTCGCCATAAATAGTAATGTCTTGGTTCGTTAACGCTGCCCGAATAAATTTAGACATCACAAAATCCGAACTTTGTTTAGGTCCATAAGTATTAAAAAAACGAAAAATAGTATAATCTAATCCGTAAGTCTGCTGATAACTCTTAAAAAAAGATTCTCCCACATTCTTTACAATCGCATAAGGCAATCTTGAATTGAGAGGTGTTGTTTCCTCGTGCTGAGGAAGGTGAACAGGTTCGCCATACACTTCTGAAGACGAAGAATAAAAAACTCTTTTTACATTCGTTTCATTAGAAAGTGCGAGAACATTCTTAATGCCTTGGATGTCTTCCAATACTTTTAACGGATTTTCAAGCGTTCGTTTTACACCAACCAATGCAGCAAAATGAAAAACATAATCGAAACTATACTTTCTAAAAATAGGGGCGATTTTATCGTGCTGGTTAACATCAACTTCAAAGAATGACGCCTCAGGCGGTATGTTTTCTCTTTTTCCGGTTACAAAATTATCAACTAAAACGACTTCAGATTTCATTTCAATTAGTTTATCTGCAAGGGAACTGGGAATAAATCCTGCACCACCGGTAATTAGTATTCGCATAAGTTGTTTTATGTAAAAATAGAGAATTCTTTGATACTATCTAATAATTAAATGCTTAATAGTTGCGAAGAAAGAACGTTGAAATAAAGCAGATTTACTTTTTTTGATCGCCAACTTTAAAAAACGCCAAGATTTTTTTTTATGCTTGTTATTGGCCAAATCAACGGCTAACCACAAATAATTTTTCATCAGCAAATAATTCAATTTACCGGAATAATAATTCTTTAATTCTCTATTATTCTCTACTAATTCGTTAAACGTGGTAAATCGTTCAATTAATTTATCTGCAGAGGACATGGTTAAAACACTTCTTTGGTCGTGATTCACGATTACCGAAGTAATACTATTTTGATGATAGATTGTGTGATTCGATGCTAACCTCAACCACAATTCAAAATCTTCACTGGCAGATAATTCTCTTTTCTCATTAAAAGGGTTCTCAAGGGCAATTTCTTTTTTGACAAATACACCGTTACAACTTAATATGTTGCCTTTATACAAACAATCATTAATAAGCGATGGTAAATCATCTACATTTCTAAGGAGTTTGTAATTAGGCGTTTCGTGCTTATAGCCCAAATGAAAGACATCTTTACTATCTGAAAATTCAAAGGCCGTCTTTAAATGATTATTCAATGCGTAATCATCAGAATCAAACCAATTTATATATTTTCCTTTTGCTTTTTGTGTTCCAAAATTACGAGCAGCGGCACGTTCCGCATTTTCTTTTTTATAATAGTAAACTTTCTCCGACAAATAAGGCGCAACCACTTCTTCAGTATTGTCAGTACTTCCGTCATCAACAATAATAATTTCAAAATCTTGAAACCTTTGTTGTAAAAATGATTCAATAACTTTCGGTAAGAAAGTAGCACGGTTGTACGTTGGGATAACGATGGAGAAAAAAGGGCTACTCATAAATCTTAATTAATTTGTTGATGTAGTTATCAAAATTAAACTGTTTTACTGAAATTAAACCACTTTCTTTAAGCTTCTCTTGCAATTCTTTGCCCTCTATCAGTTTTTTGGCTGCTTTATAGATGGCATCTGAATCCTTATAAGGAACAACTAAAGCATTTTCATTATCGATGATAAATTCATTGGCAATACCGCTTAGAGTGAATATTGAAGGAACTCCAGCAGCAAGTGCTTCAACGTAAGTTTGACCAAATGCTTCACATGAATTATTGACAGGAACGTGAGTATAAATATCGAATAAAGTGTACATCGCATGTACGTTTTTTTCATACTTAACGACCTCAACACTATGGTCAGGTAATTCTTTTAGCGCGTCAAAAATGTCTTTTGAAAAATCGCCTTCTTCACTGGCTCCAAACAAGAATAATTTTGAGTTTGGATAGTCTACACGAAGTTTCTTATAAGCATCAATGATGAAATGTACACCTTTCCACTCCATCCAACGAGCAACGACTCCAATAATGGGTTGCTGTTCTGTCGTGATGTTGTACTTTTTCTTTATCCCCTCTTTATCAAGTTCAGAAACTTCTGAAAATGAATTCAGCATAAATCCATGATGAATTAATGCGACTTTGTTTCTTTTTACTCCTTGCTGTAATAGTAAATCTTCAATTACTTTGGTAATTGCAATTACTTTTGTGGAAAGGCCATTTTGAATTTTATCAATCAACCTTTCTTTCCAATGAATATGAAGAGGTTCTCCAGAGTGACGGGTATAAACTCTTGTCTTTATTCCTGCAAATTTACCCGCCCAAAGTCCTATCCAATTTGCCATCGCTAAATGACAATGAATGAGTTCAGGTTTTAATTCTTTTAAAAGGGAGAGACATTTTTTTATAGGAGAAAAAGATTTAGAGACCTTTTTGCAACGAATGTATTTCACTTTAAATTGATGCTCGGTTAAGAATAGATCTAAATCTCCACCTTTTGCATTAATAAGAATAAAACTAACTGTAAGCCCCTTGCTGCGAAGTGCAAGCGCTGTATCTTCGAAATAAACGGCCTTATTGATGTCAGATATGATGTAAGTAATATTCACGGGACAGACTTCTATTAATATTTATCTTCAAACAGAGCAACTGAATTGATACTTGCGGCTATTTCGGGTTTGCAGATTAGAAAATTGAAGTAATCACTTTTTCTCAAAGAGGAAACTTTTTGAATACCTGTTTTTTCATCAATAACATAATAACTATAGTCAATATTAGAAATGTAACTTTCTATTTTATTGGCAATTTCATCATTGAGTATTTCTATAATCAATGTCGGTTCAAATTCTTTTAGAAATTTTCCAAAGCCTTCTAAAACTTCTGGTTCATGAGTTTCTACGTCAATTTTTAGTAGGTCTATTTTTTTAATTTTGTTTGTAATAATGTATTCATCCAATCTAATTGTATCAATTTCAACGGGAATTGAGTCTTCCTTATTAGGGCTCAAATCTTTATTAATTGTCACAGACAAGGTGTGCTCTGTGTCTTTGTCATAAATTGTTGCAACACCTGTTTTATCGGAAATAGCCTTGTTTTCTGCAACTGTATCAAAATCATTTAGCTCAATATTTTCAACTAATTTTTCATGAACTCTTTTTACAGGTTCAAAGGCATATACTTTAGCTTTTGGATTTATGGTTTTCGCAAGTAAACTATAAACCCCGGTATTTGCCCCAATATCAAATATAACTTCTGACTGCTCGCATAAATCTGACCAAATTTTCAAAGAAACTTTCTCCCAACCACTGTAAATGTCGTTCCAAAAGATTTCATTTTCAATTTCAAAGCCATAATGATTAATTTTAAAACTACTTTCTTGATTTACTTTCACTTCAAAAACACCTTTAAAGTGCAAGTGTTTGTACACAGAGTGTCCAGGCTTAAAGGCAACCTTGATAAAGGAAAAGATGCTTTTCTTAAAGGGAATGATGCTGTATATTTTTTTAAATACTTTTTTCATAGGTCATTTAGGTCAACCACAAATCGTGTAAGAATTCTTGATAAGAATCGATGCTGTGATTTTTATCAATCCATTTTCTATTTGTATTTAGCCTATCTTTTTTGTTGTTCTCAATTATTAGTTGATCAATTAAAGTGTTTAATACACGCTCTAAATTTAGCACATCCGATTGAATAATAGGAGAGTCATCAAATTGAAATTCTTCTTTTTCAATAAAACAGACAACATTTGCTCCATGATACAATGCTTCAACTGTTTTAAGACCGTACCAACCAATAACCATTTGATCGATAACAATGTGAGAGTTATCCATCGTTTCTATCATTTTATATCTACTGAAAGAATAATTTAGCTCTCTTCCTTTTTTATTGTACGATGGTATAATCAAGTCAATTTCTTCTTTCCGGTGTGATAATATTTTTGTTAAAACATCGTGAATGTACTTTGAACCTTTGGTTAACGTTCCTGACGGAGAATGTAGTATTCGAATCTTTCCTTTTTCTTGGCTCCTTTTACTTTCTGTTTTTGGTAAACTTTCAACATCAAGAAAAACGGGGAGGTAAGTTGCTTCTGGAATTAATTCTAACAAATCAGGAGTTGAAACGATAATTTTATTGGCGTATTTCCGTGTGTCAGCGATGAGTTTCAATTGCTGGCAATCGCTTATAGCTGTCTTAATTTCTTTTCCATTAAGATGGTCAATGATGTGCTCATTTTTGTCTTTCAAATAGTCATTCGAACGAATATCTGAACCTACAAAGTGCATAATTACTTTTTTCTTCAGCAATTTATAGATCATTAATTCGAAGCGTCTTAGTTTTCTCGTTAAAATGGTTTCTCCTGAAAAGAAATGAAAGACGTCGTATTTAAATAATGCTCGTAAAAAGAAAAAGGAAGAGTAGATGTAAACTCTTATTGGACTCCATTTGTCAACAGGACATTCATAGGTAAAGGATATCTTGTAATGCTCTTTCGGTAAAACATATTTAGAGAAGGATTCTACTTTTACTCTGTCACCATAATTTTCTTCTAAAAAACGGGTGTAATGAGGAATACGATAACCAATATCGACAGCTGCAAATAATATACGTGTTTTTTTACTCATATAGTTTCGCGATTTGAACGTAGTCCCAATTAATCATTATTTCCTGTTTTAATTATTTGATATTTACTCTTCAAGTTTAGGAAGCGAAGCTCTAGATAGTTATAACTTATCTTACTCAGAAATAAAGTTAACAAAAACATAAGAATCGAAACACCAAATTCAGAATAAAAATTAGTCTTGTAGTCAATTTTTATGACTCTAAAAGAAAGGTCAATAATAGTTATTGCAATTGGATGCAGTAAATATATTCCGTACGTTAACTTCCCCCATTTAGTCCCAAATTTGAAATTACTAAGGTTTAAAATTGATTTATTTTTTGTGAATGCTTGAGAAGTAATTATTAAACCAAAAATTAAGCTCGAGAGCACTCTACTAAAACTAGCATTGTACTCTTTAAATAAAGAGCTTGTACCAAAATATAAAATACAAAATGCCAAACTAAAAAGAATAAAATGGCTAATTGTGTTTGCTTTTTCAAAAAGTGTTCTAAATGACATGCTTCTTTTAACGCCAAGGGCAAAAAAACCACCTATAACTAAGTCAATTAAAACAGAAAACGTATGGAAATAATTCACATAATCAATATCTACACTCAAAACTCTAAAAGTTATTGAAAGGAATGCTAGAGAAGAAAAGATAAACACCCATATTTTTTTTGGAAACAAAAAAACCAATGGCCAAAACAAATAAAACTGCTCTTCGACCGATACAGACCATGTAATATTTTGTGACATTGCATCAAGACCATTACAGTTCTGAGCAATTTGAATTACGTCAAAATTACTTAGAAAGAAAAGGTGATAAATAAAATTAGATCCTAAAGGAGTGTTTATTCCAAGCATGATTTTTAAAGAAGGGTAAACCAAAAAAGAAAAAATAACAACAGTATAGTATAAAGGCCAAATTCTTAAGAATCTTCTCATATAAAAACTCTTAATATTTAAACGTCCATTAACCTCTATTTCTGAAATTATAAGATATGTGATTAAAAACCCACTTAAAACAAAAAATATTGAAACTCCCATTCCTCCATTAGAAATAACGGCCAATCCTTTTTCAAAAACAGTATCTTTTATATCTAAATGACGAAATGAGCTAGACATTGCATGCCCAATAAAAACCATCATTGCAGCAATAAACCTTATAGTATCTAAATTCTTGAAATAGATATTCTTCTTACTCATATAGTTTCGCGATTTGAACGTAGTCCCAATTTTTGGATTCTATAATTTTTTCTCGATTTAAAATCTTATGTTTTACCAGGAGGTCAATACTTACTCCAAGAACTTTTGGGTCAACTTTTCTACTATTCGGCGGCTCAAAACCTACTTTTTCTTTGCGCCAACAAATTTTTTCAGGTAAAACGTCTTTCATGCTCTCCCGAAGGATTGCTTTTGTCCAGTTTTCTCTAATTTTGTATTCATCGGGCAAAGAAAAAACAAATTCAACTAATTTGTGATACAAAAATGGTAAGCGGACCTCTCTGCTATTTGCCATTGAATTTCTATCTGCATAGCGAAGCAATGTTGGGATGCTTTTTAAAAGCAAAGAATCATACAAGGCATGGTCTAAATCTTTCGCAAAAGTAGTTTTGTAGGAGTATCCTTTGTTTTTTTGATAAAAGGAAGAGTTGAACTGTTGAATATAATCGGGCTTTAAAGTCCTGTTTCTAATCTTCCTGATAAAATTGGTTGGATTGAGTAGGATGTATTTAGAATAATGGAACGAGACATCATTTTGATAGAATTTCTCAAGATTAATTTTTGTTTTCTTAAAAAGTGTTTTGTCTCTTTTGCGTATCGAGAATAGATAGTTTTGAAAAAAACGTGCATAGCCGGCAAGGTATTCATCGGCTCCTTGTCCATCCAATAAGACAGTGACGTCATTCTCCTTGGCAAGTTGCATAACTTGGTACTGCGCTAAAATACTCCCGCTTCCAAATGGTTCATCTTGGTGATAGCAAACTTTATCAAACACCTTTTCTTGACTTTGCTCGGTTACAAAAATATTATTTGCCGCTGTTTCAAGTTCTTTATTAATTAAATCAATAAATTCTCCCTCATCTTTCTCAAACCCTTTGAAACGAGCAGAAAATGTGGCTTGCTTTTGAGATTCAGTTTTTAATTGTTGTATCGTATAAACGATACTTGATGAATCTAAACCGCCAGAAAGTGAGGAACCAACAGCAACATCTGAGCGTAACCTTCTTTTTACAGAAAGTTTAAATAAACGCTTGAATTCTTTCGTTGCATCTTCAAATGAGATTGAATTATTCTTGATTGACAAATCAATATCCCAGTAGTTGGTTTGGGTATTAATTTTACCATTTTTAATTGTAATATAATGAGCTGGTTTTAGTTGAAAAACATTCTCAAAGAAAGTAGTTTCAGGATGATCGAAGTCTGCTATTAAGTCATAAGCTAAGTATTGAAAAACCCTTTCTTGCTTTGGTGTTCTTTTTATTTCCGCAGACCATAAGGCTTTTATTTCTGATGCAAAATAAAAACTATTATTGCTTTCTGTGTAGTAGAAAGGTTTCTCGCCAAAGCGGTCTCTTGCACAAAATAATTCTTCCTTTTCCTTATCCCAAATGGCAAAGGCAAACATTCCGTCTAAGTCATTTAAAAAACCTTCTTTTTTTAAGTCATACAAAGCAATTAAAACCTCAGTGTCAGATTCAGTTTCGAATGAGTATCCTTTTGAGATGAGATCATCTCTTAACTCAATGTAATTATAAATTTCTCCATTGAAGACAATGGAATAACGGTCTTTGTAGTGAAAAGGCTGGTTGGCTTTGTCTGAAAGGTCAATGATGGAAAGTCGTCTGTGACCAAGGCAAATTGATTGTTCCTCATTTTTCCATATTCCAAAACCGTCAGGACCACGATGTGCAATAGCATCTGTCATTTTTGAGACAATTCCCGAATCAACATGACCTTTATTTAAACTTAAAACACCCGCGATTCCACACATAATAACTTAATTGCTTACCAAAGATAAGATGTTTTTTAGAAACAATTTTTGATATTCATCCGCACATTCAATTTTTGCAGTGCTTATGGTATTTTCTTTGTATTGTTGAACCCCATTAGGAGTAAGACTTTTTAAACTATCAACCATAGAATCTACAGTGCTTTCTTTTGAAACAACACCAATATTATATTTTTCGACAATCACTTTCATCTCAGGTATGGGAGTGATCGCAATTGCTAGACGGGCTTGAATGAATTCAAATAATTTGTTAGGTAACGCATTCCTATTGTTAAAGCTATTGCCAACCATAAAATAAAATCCCAGGTCATAATTGTTTATGAATGGAATTATTTCGCTATAACTTTTTGGCTCAAGAAAGCGAATGTTAGATGCTTTATCGATTTGCTTTTTTATTTCTTTAACATATTCTTTGTTATCATCTGATATAACACCAATAATATCAAGTGTGAAATTTTCACCTAATATATTTACTATTTCTATCATCTTCTCAATTTGCCGTGAAGGTAAAATCACACCATGATGAACCATCTTAATTGGAAAGGAGTCGCAAATTTTTATTGAAATTTCTTGATAGTATGATGCATTAGGGATTACAATTGAATCTACATCAAATTCTTGTTTGCATTTTACTCTAATCCCATCAGAGACATTGATAAATAAGTCAAGTTCATTGAGATAATGTCGGTAGAGGTTGTTGTATTGTTTTCCTTTGGTTACTAACCAATCCGGTCTGTCTTCGAATTCTAACGGGTGATATTCATGGGCATTAAAAACAATTTTAATCCCAATTTCTTTTTTAAGTTTTACAGCTAAAGGTAAAAAATGAGGTTCATGAATTATCAGAAGTTCAACTTTCTGTTCTGTGAAATGGTTTTTTAGTTTGGAGAATTTTTGTTCAGCCAAAGGATTTAACTTTCGTTTGATGTAGTAGCTAAGTTTATCAAAAAAAACACGAAAAGTATAAAGGTTGTAGAAATTCAACTCTTTAAATGCAGTATGGTGCTCTCCGATTAATTGAATATTAAAATCATTGGAAAGGGCTTTGATCTCTCTGTCTATGCGTGGTGCTTTTCTTAAGTCTTTTATACTTAATATGGCAATATTTTTTTTCATTGTTCAATGAATTGGCCATTCTTAATTTCGTACACCTTGTCAAATTTTTCAAGGGCGCTTTTACGGTGTGTTACAAAAATTACGGTGTAATTCTTTAATGCATTTATTTCTTCCATAATGTTTCTTTCCGTATCTTGATCTAATGCACTAGTTGCTTCATCAAGAATTAAAATTTCTCCTCCATGATACAATGCGCGAGCCAAGCCAATGCGTTGTTTTTGTCCTCCTGAGATATCCGTGTTATTTTCTCCCAAGGTGTTCTTTACACCAAGAGGTAAGGCATCGACAAAACTTTTTAAATGCACCTGATTGATAATGCGTTCAATTTTGTCATAGTCTATTTCATTGTCTTCGACACCAAAAGCTATATTTTGTGCAATGTCCCCATCAATTAGGCGAACGCTTTGGGGAACATAGCTAATTAGATTATACCAAGATGCTAAGTTGCTTTCAGATAGTTTAGTGTCGTCAATGGAGATGTTGCCTGTAGTTTCTTTGTAAAACCGAAGCAGCAACGCTAGAAAGGTTGTTTTTCCAGCTCCAGATTCTCCAATGATGCCAATTCTAGCACCTTTATCGATTTTAAAATCAATTTCGCTAAAAACGTTCTGATTAGTAGTGTTATATTTAAAACTTAGATTATTGAATTGAATAGCTTTCTTGAAAATTAATTCACTTTGTTTTATATTGGTTTTTTTCTTCTTCTCGTGGTCAGGTAATAAATCAATTACATGTTTATTTCCTTTCATATAATTTAATGACAAGGTGATTTTGTTTAGGGAAGGCAATATTCTAAAAGAACCCACTACAAATAGAATTAAAAAACTAGATAGAGTTTCTGGCTCTATTTTAAAAATGGCACCAACAATTACGATTAATAAAATAGAGCCAATGGCTACTGTTTCAGTAATTTTGGGACTAAATGTATTTAAAACAGCACTGTCTTTTAATGTTTCTTCAAAATATTCAGAAGATGCTTTAAATTTAGGAATGAAAAACTTCTTACTTTGAAATACTTTAATTTCAACAAAAGACTCTAACGCTTGCATAGCGATTCGATATTGTTCACCTCCATATTTATCTTTTTTCTCACTTATTTCAGTTAATTTTTTTTTATGAAATCGAGTGTATAGGTATAAGGTAGGCAACGAAAACACTAACATAGAGAAGAATAATATAGGGCTATAATAGAGGATCACTCCTAGTGCAATGGTAAGTATAACAATTTCATTGATTATAGTAATAAATGGCAGAAGAACAAAGGTAACGAACTCGTAAGGGATTTGTCGAATATTCCTTAATAGAATAGCATTGTTGTTTTTAGAGAAAAAAGTATGATTCTCGTCTAAATGTTTTTCGAAGCTGTCCAAAACTATTTCTGTTGCAATTTGATATTGGAGCTTTGCAGTTCTTTTTGTTACTAAATAAACAATTCCATTTTTGAAAAGAAAAAAAAGGAAAACGAAACTAAAAGAAAGTAGGATTGCATTTTCTTGTGTTTGAATGCCAATCGATGCGAAAAAATCTTTAAAAATACTTCCTTCTTCAAATAAATTAGGTTTCAACATCAACTGTATGATTGGAAACAATAAAAACACACCTAACAATTCAATAATATTAGAAAAAAAAGTGATTGGAAATAACCGTTTGACTTTTTTTAATGAATTGTCAGATAACTTTGTCTTAATACTGCGATATGTAGAACTTAAAATGTTATTTTTCCAAAAGCTCATGTTGTTGTTGTTTATCTTTTCTTCTCACCGTCAATACCATTAGTAAAAAAGGCAGTAGCGGAGCTTTTATTCTCACCAATACTCCAAATAAAATGGAGGTGAATCCGGCAAAGAACCCTAATATGATAGCGAATGTAATACTAAACATCAATAATTCATTGTTTTGTATTATTCTTATTTTCTGTATCAATTTACCCTTAAAGAAGAAATAGAAAGTTAAAAAGATAAAAATAGTTGTTTCTATCCCACTAATTAACAGGAGTGGACTTCTTGCTTCCCAAATACCAGGGCGATAAAAAGCAGTGAGAATTGCCAGAGGAGCTGTTTTTATCATTCCAGCAGGTGTAAAGTCGGTAATACCTAAATCATACTTTTTAGTTCCGTATGTCGTGTTATTCATAAAGTCATCTTGTTGCACTTGGGCCTCGGTGATGTATTTCCCTGTTAATTGCGCAATCTCTGCCCCCTGAAGTCTAATTACGACTAGGAATGCTATAATACTTATACTTATAATAAAAAGCCTCATTAAATTAGCCAACAAGGGAGAGTGGCTGTAACTCTTTACTACTCGAGTACTAAAAGCAATAAAGAGTGGCCCTGCAACAGTGAATGCCATAAAAGACCTTGTTTGTATGAGGATGAAGAAAAAGAGCAAAACCATGAGCACACTCCATGTCTTATTCTTTACGGTCGCATTCGCAATACCAAATGTATGATATATGATATAAAAAACAGCCATAAGAACTATTGTGTCTTTGGATATGCCTGAGCACCAAAATGCTACAGATGGAATAAAAAGAACTGAAAGCGCTCCTAGCCATTCACTGGTAATTTTATAATGCAACACTAATTCATAGATTTTCCATGAGACCTTTGCCATTATCCATCCTAGGAATAACGAAAGTAACAAATAACTTTGTCCCAAGAAAAGCATGAAAACAGATAAAATTTTACTCACAAAGAAACTGTTAGGGTCTTTATAAATCCAAGATGGTGGGTAGCCAATCTCTGAGTTAAAATGGATTAGAATAGTATCTTTTGAAGGTGTTAACATCAATTCATTCCAATAATCTAGAGGGGATGCCCAAAACAAATTATTCAAGTTGGCAGCACCATTCCAGTAAGCCATTGTGTCTCCTCCCACATAGTAATATTTGTAAATCGCTCCATATAGAATAGCGAAGAAAACCTTTACAAAAACATTGTACAAATAGTATTTGTAGTGCTCGTTACCCGGCTTTGCGAGCATTTTAACCTTCTTAGAATTAGCGATAATTACTATTACAGATAATAAAAGAATTCCAGCTATAACATCAAATACACCAACTGGAGCCGTTTCAAGAAATAGTAAAGTTGACACGAATAAAATTCAATTTAACCGTAAATATACCAATTACTCATGATGATACGGCATTCCTTTCAAAATACTAAATCCTCGATAAACCTGCTCCAAGAAAAACACCCGAACCATTTGATGAGAAAAGGTCATCTTGGATAAGGAAATTTTACTCTGAGATTTATTGTAAACATCTTCCGAAAAGCCGTACGCACCACCAATCACGAAGCTAATTGTCTTCACGCCAGAATTCATTCTCTTTTGCAAGAATCTAGAAAAATGAACCGAGTTGTATTCTGTTCCGTTTTCATCGAGTAAAATCAAATAATCAGAAGAATCTACTTTTTTTAAGATCAATTCGCCTTCTTGTTTTTTAATTTCACTTTCGCTCATTTTCTTTGCGTTTTTCAATTCTGGAATTTCGATTTTCTCCACAGAAGAAAAGTGCTTTAAGCGCTTCAAATACTCGTTTTCTCCTTCGATGAGGTAGTTAGAAGTTGTTTTCCCAACACAAATGAGTTTAATTTTCATAAGCGCTAAGATAGGGAAATAATGTTTCAATGTTCTAATGATTCAAGGCTGAAGTTGTACCTCGACTAACATTTGGCAACCAACCTACTTAGGCTCTTTATTGACTATTCGACATCTTGACTACTCGACAGCTCGTGGAAAACACTAAGATCTCGGTTTTATTAAATCATTGAAACATTAAAACATTGAATCCTTGAAGCATTAGAACATTAGAACATTAAATCATTGTCAAATCGGCACTATATTTGTACCTTCGATATCAAAACATACATGCAACTATGAATTTAGTCTATTCTATCGTAACAACAGTGATTTTTTCTCTTGGAATACAGGGGGTACCATACTCTGACATCCAAAAGAGTTTTGAGAAAAACAGTCATTCTGGCATTGTGGCGCACGGACAAGCTAAAATGTTAATCAACATATTAGGGAAGGAAGCTGTATATAGTCAGTCGCAAGCAGGGCTTGTTCTTAAGGGCTTTTTTACACGTAAGCCAGGAAATCAATTTGAGTACACTTTTAAAGGAAAAGAAACCATAGAAGGCGCTTTTGCCATAGGAAATTACACCAGTAAGAATGAGAAATTTAGAGTGACCATCCATTTTAAGAAAATTAACGAGGATTATAAAATTGAATCCCTAACCATCGAAAAAACGTAAAATTTTTCAGTCGATAAACCTTGTAGACTTCGAGAGCCTCAGTGTCCTCAGCGTACAACTGAGGACTGAGGCTCTCGAAGTCCGAAGTGTCGAAGCCTTTATCACCACAATTAATAAAAAATAATGATTGACGAAATAATCCAAAATGCCCTCCACGAAGACATTGGCGATGGAGACCACTCCTCACTTTCTTGCGTCCCAGAGAATGCCACTGGTGTAGCCAAATTGTTGGTAAAAGATGAAGGCATCATTGCCGGAGTAGAGTTAGCAGAGAGAATTTTCAAGACCTTTGACCCAAAATTGGAGTTGGATGTGTTTATAAAAGACGGAGAAAAGGTAAAATTTGGAGATGTTGCTTTTGAGGTCAAAGGGAGCTCTCGCTCTATTCTCAGTACAGAACGATTGGTGCTCAATTTTATGCAAAGAATGAGTGGCATCGCTACGCAAACAAATAAAATCGTGTCCTTAATAGAAGGGACAGATGCAAAATTGTTAGACACGCGAAAAACAACTCCAGGAATCCGTTACATGGAGAAATGGGCAGTGAGAATAGGAGGGGGGCACAACCATCGCTTTGCCTTGTACGATATGATTATGCTAAAAGATAACCATGTCGATTATGCAGGTGGAGTTAAACTGGCCATACAAAGAGCCAATGAATACCTCAAAGAAACGGAACGTGACTTAAAAATAGAAATTGAAGTCCGTAACGAAAAAGAGTTGCAAGAAGCAATTGATATCGGTCAGATTGACAGAATTATGCTTGATAATTTTTCTCCCGAAAGAATAAAAGCAGTAATTAACACAATCCCTGACGGAATAGAAATTGAAGCATCTGGTGGAATAACGCTAGACACCATTCGTTCTTACGCCGAAACAGGTGTGGATTTTATCTCTGTTGGAGCCTTAACACACAGTTTTAAGAGTTTGGACATGTCGTTAAAAGCGAAGTATGGGTAGGTTAATAGTACATTTCGGTTATCAGTAAATTTCGAGAGCCTCAGTGTGCACACTTCGAGAGCCTCAGTGTGCAAATGAGGGCTGAGGATCTCGAAGCCCGAAGTCCGTCTTTCCCTCTCAAAAATCATCCAATAAATCATCATTCTTCTTACTCTTAGTCTTATTAGGAACTACGAATGAGACTCCCAAAATAATCATTCCGAGAATAATTGCAGGTCTAGAAAACGGCCAATGCATAATCTTGAAAATAAAGCCGATCAACAGAATTATACCACCCGTCCAAAAGAAAAAGTTGAAACCAACTGTCTTTTTTTCAGAATTAAAGGAGAACAAATTGAACAAAAAGCCAATAGCACCAAAAATTAAAAAGAGTATTTTTGCTACGGAAGCAGAGATATAGCTTCTACCGTATCCAGTAAATAAGACAATCGCCATTAAGAAGGCTACCGCAAAAGCAATTCCAGCAATCTTTTTCAGTATGTTATTTTTCTTCATAAACGATTAGCAGTTATAGATTTTATGTCCAACAAAAAATCAATGTCTTCCTCGATTTTATTACCGATCACAAGTACATTTGCCTCGGACAACTCCAAAACATCCTCTTTTGAGCGAATGCCTCCACCAACAATCAGAGGGATATTCAATTCTGTCAAAAGCTCAATAACATTCTTTGGAACATGGTTTTTAGCGCCACTTCCAGCATCTAAAAAGAGAAGTTGTTTCCCTTGCAGAATACCTGCTTTTGCCGTGTCAGAGATAATCGAGACCTTATCACTCGGAATTGGTGTTGTCTGACTGACATAAGCAACAGAAGACTTTGTTCCCCCATCTATTAATATATACGCAGTTGGAATAACCTCTACATCCATGTCATAGACTTCGCTGGCAGAAATAACGTGTTGACCAATAAGGTAGTCCGGGTTTCTTCCCGAAATAAGACTTAGATAAAGCAATGCATCTGCATCTTTTGAAACATGATGCGCTGCTCCTGGGAATAACACGACAGGAATGTCTGAGTTGTTCTTGATCAATTCTACAGTCTGAATGAAGGCATTTCTTGAAACTGTACTTCCACCCACAAAAAAATAATCGACAGAAGCGAATTGCGCTTTTTTAAGTAACTCTAACAAATGTTCTTTAGTAGAGAACTTGTCAGGGTCGATTAGAACAGCAATCTGACCTTTTCGGCTAGAAAACTGAGTTAGAATGCTATTTTTGGATACAGACTTGCTCATTATTTATACTTACAATAATTCCTCGATGTTCAAATATATTCAATTTTGCCGAAATAGAATGATTAGGATTAATAATAAGTCCCTGCCACACATCACCCGAGTGTTTCTTAAGTAACAATTCTGTTTTGAAGTGGATTTTTTTTCTCCCGGCTAATTTGTACAAAGCCTCCTTAGCCGACCAGATTTTGGTTACTTCTAATTTGTTTAGAATGTTAAAGATTGTTTTTTCTTCTTCAGAAAGAAATTTAGAGGCAACTTCAAGGACATTATCTCTGGGTGTTTCTAGGTCAAGGCCAATTTTATAGTTAGGATTAACCCCAATAGCGACCATGTTGTGCGTGTGGCTTATGGAGATGAAACCCGTTTCCTTTATATAAGGAGCACCTATTTCGGAATATTCAATGCGTTTTTCACCAAAAACAGAATGCTTGAGAACTCTTGTTGCAACGTATTCCATTTTGCGCGAATCACTTCTAAAACCCTCTACTTTTGATATTTCTTCTTCAGAAAGGTGTTCAAAGTGTTTGTTTGGCTCAAATTTTATAAAGCTACAAAAGTAGATGGTGGAATCTTTAATCTGTATTTCTTCGAATGTAAAAGGTGTCATTTCAAGAGTAAAGGTATAAACCTAATTCTATATAATGGTTTTAGACGTGTATAATTATAGAATAATTTGATAGAAAAGAACTTTTTAAGAGATATGTTCTTGTTAAATTTGTTAATGAAAGTTAAGTAGGACGAAATTATTTTTTTTAACAAATGTTTAACTAAATTAATTTTTTTCTATATTTACGCGCTTCTTAGAAGCAAATAAACAATTAAATAAACTGCACTTATGTTATTAAGATTAAATTTATTAGTTGTGAGTCTATTACTCACGTTGACTTATGGCTTTTCTCAAGGAGGACTTGGAACCGTGAAAGGTACCGTAACAGATGCTGACACAAAACAACCTGTAGCTTTCGCGAAAGTTCTTTTAAAGAAAGATGGACAGGTAAAAGGTGGAGCCAATACAGATTTTGACGGTAATTTTCAAATTAATTCAATTGATCCAGGAGAATACGATATTGAAGTCAGAAATGAAACGGAAGGCTACCAGCCACAGAGACTAGAAGGTGTTATTGTAAGTGCAAATAAAATTACATTCCTTTATGACTTGACAATTGGTAAAGCAAGTGATGTTCAAGAAGTAGAGGAAATGAAAGTAGTTGCTTATCGTGTTCCACTAATTGATAGAGATGGTGGTGCTTCAGGGGCAACAATCACAAGAGAAGATATCGCAAGACTTCCAGTTCGTTCCGCTGCAGACGTTGCCGGAACAGTTGGTGGTGTAAATCAGCAAGAAGGTTCGGGTGCAATTAGTATTAGAGGTTCTCGTTCAGATGCAACCTACTTCTATATAGATGGTATTAAGGTAAGAGGTTCTTCTAACCTGCCTAAATCGGCAATTCAAGAGGTGACTGTTATTACAGGTGGTCTTCCTGCAAATTATGGTGATGCAACAGGTGGTATTATCTCTATTACAACAAGAGGTCCATCGGCAAAATATTTTGGTTCTATTGAGGGTGTGTCTTCAGGATTCTACTTCAAAGGAAAAGATGCAGATGGTTATGATGGGAAAGTGTTTGGTTTAGATAAATACTCGTATAATTTAGTAGAGGGAATGTTCTCAGGTCCATTATGGATGCAAAAAGATTCTACGGGTAAGAAAACAAAACCAAGATTAGGTTTTTTAGTTTCTGCCAATTATACAACGCAGTTAGACAGTCGTCCTTTATCAGACGGTTCTTATAGAATTAAGAAAGATGTAAGAGATGAGATTCTAGAAAACCCGTTACAATTAACACCAGATGGTACCAGCACAAGATATTCAGCGCTCTTTTTAAGAGAAAGTGATTTTGAAAAAACTGCTTGGAGAATGAACGCAAGAACGTCTTCTTTTTCTGCACAAGGAAAAATCGATGTGAATACAGGCCCATCAGTGAATTTAACTTTTGGTGGTTCTTTGAATTATAGCTGGGGATCTATTTACAGTAGAACAGGATCGTTATTCAACTTTTCAAATTTTGGAGCATTTAAGAATACAGATTGGAGAGTTTACGGACGTTTAACACAGCGTTTTGCAAACGACACGGAAGGAAGTAGCTCTAAAATTAAAAGTGCCTACTATTCTTTAATGGTCGATTATTCTAAAACAAAAAGAAACAGCTTTGACCCAAAACATGAGTACAATTTGTTTAACTATGGTTATGTAGGGAAATTCGATATAGAGAGAGAGAGAACTTATGCGAATGTAACAAGTGCTGGTTTTGCACAAGATGTGAATGCGCCAGTTACAAACGTTCAGTTTACACCTTCAGCAGTGAACCCGCAGTTGGCGGCGCAGACTGAGCAGTACTTTAACTTGTACGATTATGCACCAACATGGCAAGCAGAACAAAATTATAGAAACTTTAACCAAATATTACAAGGAAATGCTCTAAGAAATGGAGATGCTCCTCAATCGATTTATAATATTTGGAGTAACATTGGTTCACCATACAATGCGTTTCAGGTTGCAGAATTTGACCAAATTCGTGTGACTGGTTCTGGAGCCGTTAATATTGGTGACCATTCAATATCACTTGGTTTTGAGTACGAACAACGTTACGACAGAGGTTGGACTTCTGGAGCTTTAGGACCAATGGGACTATGGACACTTGCAAGACAATACACAAACGCACAGTTAAATCAGATTGATTTGTCTAACCCAACAACATTCACAGATGGCACGGGTGATGTATATATCAGCTATGACCCTTTGAATACTGGCGATGCTTACACAACTGGTACTGGAGAGTACGGCGGTTCGGGTGATAGTCAATTTTTCTTTGATTATAATTTGAGGAAATATTTAACAGAGAACGGTTACATAACATCTGGTGTTGCTGGGAATGAGTTGTTGAATCTTGACCAATATGACCCGAACATTTTGTCATTAGACATGTTCTCACCAGACGAGTTGCTGAACAGTGGTAATTCTTATGTTTCTTACTGGGGTTATGATTATACAGGTAAGAAAGTAAAAGGTCAAACAGACATTAATAAATATTTTGAAGAAAAGGATGAGAATGGAAATTTTACAAGATTTGTAGGTGCTTACCAACCGACATACATTTCCGGCTATTTAATGGATAAATTTTCTTTTAGAGACATCGTTTTCAATGTTGGTGTCCGTGTAGATGTATTTGATGCGAATCAGCCAGTGTTAAAAGATAAGTATTTGGTTTATACGGCAAGAACTGTCGATGAAGCGAAAGCAGTATATAATAATGACCAAAGTTTAAACTGGTTAGAAGATATCCCTTCGACTATGGGGTCTGACTATGTTGTTTATGTAAATGACGTTAATAATCCTACTCAAATCAATGGTTTTAGAGATGGTGATGTTTGGTACGATGCAACTGGTGCAGAGATTTCTGATCCTAAGTTGATTCAGGGTGCAAGTGGAATAGCACCTTATGTTAACAACCCGGGACAAACAACTCCTTCGGCAAGTGCGTTTGAAGATTACAAAGCACAGGTTAGAGTAATGCCAAGAATTTCATTCTCTTTCCCAATTTCAGATGAAGCGTCTTTCTTTGCGCATTATGATGTGTTAACAAAAAGACCAACTTCAGGAGTTCGATTTGATCCTTTTCAGTATCAGTTCATTAATAACAGTTCTTCAACAATCAATAACTCAAATTTGAGTCCTGAGAAAACAACGGATTATGAATTAGGTTTCCAACAAGTTTTAACGAAGACTTCTTCAATTAAAATTTCAGCATTCTACCGTGAGCAAAGAGACAATGTTCAGTTGGTTAATGTTACTGGTGCTTATCCAAGGTCTTACAACACTTTTGGGAATATTGATTTTGGAACCGTGAAAGGAATGACGGTTTCTTATGACTTACGAAGAACAGGAAACCTTAGAATGAGAGCCAATTATACATTACAGTTCGCAGATGGTACTGGTTCAAGTGCAACGTCTTCTGCTGCAATTATTAATGCTGGTCTTCCAAACTTAAGGGCGATCTTCCCGTACAGCTTTGATCAAAGACACGCATTTAACATTACTGCAGATTATCGTTATGGAGGTGGCACAGATTATAACGGACCATCAATAGGTGATTTTAAAGTTTTAGAGAACACTGGCTTGAACATTGTTTCTAACATCTATTCAGGCTCTCCATATTCTCAACAGGTCAATATTACGGATCAGGGTTCTTTCAGTCCACAAAATGCTGGATTGGATGGAACAACAAACGGTTCACGTTTGCCATGGTCGTACAGATTGGATTTACAGATAGATCGTAATTTTGAATTGGAATTTGGTAAAGAAGACAAAAAAATTGCAGCAATGTTGAACGTGTATGTTCGTATTACTAACCTATTGAATCAACAAAACTTGTTAAGCGTTTATCGTGCTACAGGTAACTGGGATGACGATGGATGGTTAGCGGCAGCGTCAAGTCAAATTTCTATACAAAATCAAACAGATGAGCAATCTTACAGAGATTATTATCAAATGAAAATTCAGAACCCGTTTAATATCAGTGCCCCAAGAACAATTAGATTGGGTGTTAAATTAGATTTTTAATCATAATTAGAAAAGCATTATGAAAAAGCAAATAAAAGCAATAGTATTAGGAGCAGCATTCGTGCTAAGTTCAAGTAGTGTATTCTCATATAACAATGATGGATCTCAAACGCCTCAGCCAGACGCTGGTAATCAAGTTAAAGGCGCTGGTTGTTCTCCAGCAACTGCTCGATTGAGAATGGAGTTCAATGATGTATCTTGTATTATTGAGCAAGGGGGAAGTTTATGGACGGATAAAAATTCCTCTCCAGCAGTTGCATCGTACCAAATCCCTAAGGGAAGTGGTTTAACTGTGATTTATGCAGGAGCCCTTTGGATGGGTGGAACAGATGTCAATGGTCAATTGAAATTGGCTGCATTAAGATTTCGACAAGCCGAAGATTTCTGGCCTGGACCATTAACTGTAGATCTTGGTTCTGGTAATTATGACCCTTCTCAACCTGTTGGTGACAATGCGTTTCGTGATTTTGGTGCTGCGACAATAGAAGCAGATCAATGTGTTGCATACGATAAATTTTATACAATAAGAAAATCGGAAGTTATTCAGTTCAGCACATGGTGGGATTGTGACAATGGTTTCTTGCCAGTTGCAAGTTGTGTAGGTGTTGTCAAGCCAGGTTCTGAAATAATGAATAGAATTGACAATTGGCCTGCTCACGGGGATGCAACAAAAGGTCAAGATAGATTTTTAGCTCCTTTTTATGATAATCCGAATGGTCCTTTAGGAGCTGATTTAGACTACAACCCTGAAGATGGAGATTACCCTTGGTACGACGACATCTTGAATAGAGATGACGTAGAATGTGGTTTCGATAGAAGAATTACACTTTTTGGTGATGAAACTCACTGGTGGGTATTCAATGATGCCGGTAACGTTCATGGTGAGTCAAATGGAGACCCAATTGGGATGGAAATTAGAGCACAAGCATTTTCATTTGCAACCAATGATGAAGTAAATAGAATGACATTCTACAACTATGAATTAATCAATAGAGGCACTCAAACTTTAGAGAATACTTTTTTTTCTCAATATGTTGATGCGGATATAGGAAATTTTCAGGATGATTTTGCTGGATGTGATGTTTCTAGAGGCTTAGGCTATATGTATAATGGAGATGCAAACGATGAAAGTAATGGTGGAGTGCAAGGCTACGGTTTAAACCCCCCAGCAATTGGTTGTGATTTCTTTGAAGGCCCTTATCAAGATGCTGATGGAAGAGATAACGTTGGGCCTTATTTAGACACAATTACTGGTTTGATAGTTACACCAACAGTGCCTCAAGCGATTAATGATACAGGTATTGTTTACCAAGGAATTGGTTTAGGTTACTCTGATGGTCTGATTGATAATGAACGTTTTGGAATGAGAAGGTTTACTTATTATACCCAACCTTCTGTTTATCCTTATGGAGATCCTAGTAACGCTGCTGAATATTATAATTACATGAGCGGTTCTTGGGCCGATGGTTCTGAGATGTATTATGGAGGAACTGGAGCAATAGGAACACCAGGAGTAACTACACAACCTTCAGATTATTTATTTCCAGGGGACTCTGATCCACTAAATTGGGGTACAGCGGGAGTAGATTTAGGATTTGATTGGAGTGAAGATGACACTGATGGTGGAGGTAATGCCAATGCCCCAGGAGATAGACGTTTTGTTCAATCTGCAGGTCCTTTTACATTGCGTCCAGGTGCAATTAACAACATTACGATTGGTATTGTATATGGTAGAGCAAATTCAGGTGGTAATCTAGCATCAATTGATGTGATGAGACAAGCAGATACAAAAGCGCAAGCATTGTTTGATGCATGTTTTAGAATTTTGGAGCCACCAAATGCTCCTTCATTAACGATTCAAGAATTAGAAAATGAGTTGGTATTGATGATCTCAAACCCAGCGACATCTAATAACTATTTAGAGTCTTATTACGAAGAAGATAAGGTGAATATCGTAGATCCTACAGTTGATCGTTTCTACACATTTGAAGGATACCAAATTTATCAAATGGTTGATGAAGATGCAGGTGTGAGTGATATCACAGATGATACAAAAGCGACTTTAGTTGCACAGTGTGATATTAAAAATGATATAACTGACCTTGATAACTTTGTTTATAATGAGGAATTAGGTTTTGCCATTGGTGCAAGAATGGTTAACGGCGCAAATAAAGGTGTTCAACACTCATTCTTAATGACTGAAGATGCTTTTGCACAAGGAGACAAAGCATTGGTTAATCATAAAAGGTATTATTACATTGCTATGGCTTATGCTCACAACGAATTTGCTCCTTATGATCCTAATGACCCATTGTTGTTAGATGGACAAAAAATACCTTACATTGCCTCAAGAATTGGTTTTGACGGTGGCTCTATCGAAGCAGTTGAGGCAATTCCTCACAGTCCAACTGCTGAGTCAGGAGGCTTGATGCAGAATGCTGATTATGGTTATAGCCCTAGAATTACAAGATTGGATGGTAATGGTAACGGTGGTAACATCATTGATTTAACGTCAAGTTCACTGAATTCTATTGCACGTAACGGTATGATGTTGAATCCAGAATACGAAGAAGGAAGAGGCCCTATTAGTTTAAAAGTGGTTGACCCATTAAATGTAGCAGACGGATATTTTGAATGTCTGTTTACAGATTATGATCCTTCTTCAAACTTCAATGGCGCAGACACTGCTTCATGGGTGATTAACAGATATACTTCTCAAGGAGGAGCATTAATTGAGTCTGTTTCCTCGGAAGTGACCATCAATCAAAACAATGAGCAAATTATCGCTAAATGGGGTGTTTCAGTTCAGATAGATCAGTTTAAATATTTCGCTCCCGATGAAGGTAATGCATCTTTTGAAGCGCAGACAACCGATTTACTAGGTGCATCTATTAGCTACAAGGATAGCTCTAAAATGTGGCTTTCAGGAGTCACGGATACGGATAATTTTTACCCTTCAAATTGGATTCGTTCAGGGACTTATGATCCAGATGCATCTGCGACCTGTGTTCCTGATGCAGCTATTCCGGATTGGCAAGAGGATTGTTTTTACAAAGATGAAATTGGTTATGATCCACAGAAAAAATGGGCTAAAATATTGGGAGGGATTGTTGCTCCTCATAGACTGGTCGGTTTCCAAGCAGATTACCAACCATTGGCTTACTTGAACTATAGTGGTATTCAAGCAAGAACGAGATCTTCTATCAAGTATTCTCCAAGTGTTGATATCGTATTCACAACTGATAAAAGTTTGTGGACAAGATGTCCAGTGATTGAGCTCGGTAGAGAAACAGCATTCTCAATTGGAGGTGCACAAGCAGGTGGACTTAGATTGAGTCAAAGTGTTGATAAGAATGGTAACCCTGATGGAACAGGAACAGGTATGGGTTGGTTCCCAGGGTATGCTGTTGATGTTGAATCTGGTGTAAGATTGTACATGATGTTTGGAGAGAATTCTTTCTTGACACAAGATAACGGTCATGACATGATTTGGAATCCAACTTCAAGAACGGGAGATGCATTGGGTAATCCAATTATGGGAGGGATGCATCCAATCTACGTTTTCAATTACCAAAAGAAAGCGATTAATAAGGATATCACGACAAGCGATTTCCCAGCATATATTCCAAGCCTTGCGGAAAATAATGCTACCAACAAAGTGTATCAAGATATGTTAATAATTGAAGCAGGTGGTGGTCCTAGTAACGCTCAAAAAACAAGAACATATGGTAATATCTCTTGGATAGCTTACCCACTTACGACTCCTGGTTTCTCAATTACAAATGGAAATGTTCCAACGGAAACAACGATGAGTTTGCGTGTTGCTAAAGAGTACCACACTTTCTACACAGAAGGGAATGAGCTTGGAGGCCCTAACTTAGGTAAACCAATGTATTCTTGGAACATGGATGATGCGAGTACAAGATTTAATGATGCCTCGGTATTGGCAGAGGTGTTAGATATCATTAATGTGGTACCAAACCCATACTATGCTTATTCTGAGTATGAAAGAAATAGAATCGATACGCGTGTTAAAATAACGAATCTACCAGAGATTTGTACTGTGAAAATATTCACTTCAAATGGTAAGTTAGTGCGTACCTTTAAGAAAGATAGTCCAGTGACCAGTATTGATTGGGATTTGAATAACCATAAAGGTATACCGGTAGCAGGTGGAGTTTACTTAATACATGTAACGGTTCCAGATATTGGAGAGGTTGTCTTAAAATTCTTCGGAGGAATGAGACAGGTCGATTTACAAGGTATATAATAGAACTTAGTGTTAGAAAACGTAATAAAAAAAATTGAAATGAATAATTCAATGATTAAATTAAAGAAAACATTTATAGTCGGAGCGGCAATTTTATCAGGTTTCGTGGTAAATGCAGGAAATGAAGACCGTGTAGGTTCAGCAGGTGCATCACACATGTTGGTTAACCCATGGGCGAGAAGTGCTGCTGCGGGAAGTGCTGGAATTGCAAGTGTGAATGGCTTAGAGGCTTCCTTCTTAAACATCGCAGGTGTTGCATTTACAGACAAAACTCAGATCAAATTCAATTATACAAATTGGATGGGTTCTGCGAGTATTGGTTTGAACAGTGCAGGTATCGCTATGAAAGTTGGAGAATCTAGCTTTTTGGCAATCAGTATTCAATCAATGAATTTTGGTGATGTGGCTATTACAACAGTTGCAAATCCAGAAGGAAATATTGGATTCTTTTCTCCAAGAGCAAATGTTTTTAATATAGGTTACGCAAGAACATTTTCTAGTTCTATCTCAGGTGGAATTAATTTCAAAGTTATTTCTGAAAATATTGCCGATTTGAAAGCAACAGGTGTTGGCATCGATGCAGGTATTAGATATGTTACTGGAGAGCAAGATCAAATGAAGTTTGGTATTACGCTTAGAAATGTTGGTCCTGTGATGCGCTACAAGGGTGATGGATTGGCAAATCAAGTGAATTATGTTGGTACAGGTGCAATTGCCACTTTAGAACAACGTACAGCTACTTATGAGTTACCATCTTTACTTGCAATTGGTGCAGCTTATGATTTTATCTTCAATGAAAAAAACAAGTTGAACGTTGCATTTGGTTTTACAGCGAATTCATTCTCAAGTGATCAATTTGCTTTAGGCCTTGATTATGGAATGACTACTGAAAAAATGGCTTTTAATTTAAGAGCTGGTTACGTTTACGAAAGAGGTTTACTAAATGTAGAAAATAGAGCAAACGCTTTGGTTGGACCAACGGCGGGTTTCTCAGTAGATGCACTAGTAGGCGAGACTAAGAATGCTTTAGGAATTGAATACACAGCAAGATTTGCAGGTATTTTTGGTGTAATTCACACACTTGGAGCAACGATTAGCTTGAAATAAGAAAGAAAATTATTATATTTGATATGCAAGAGAGTCCTTCGGGGCTCTCTTGTTTTTATTTAATACGCATACAACATGACACAAATTAGTTATTATACAGAAGAAGGGCTTAAAAAAATGAAGGACGAATTGCTCGAAATGGAGACTGTTCAGCGTCCATCAATATCTAAGCAGATAGGAGAAGCAATTGATAAAGGAGATTTATCAGAGAATGCAGAATATGATGCAGCAAAGGAAGCGCAAGGAATTTTAGAGACAAAGATTGCTCGTTTGAAAGAAGTCGTTGCTTATGCTAGAGTCATTGATGATGAAGGAATAGATGCATCAAAAGCCTTTATTCTTTCTACAGTGAAAATTAAGAACGTTAAGAACAATACAGAAATGCAGTACACACTCGTTGCTGAAAATGAAGCAAGCTTGAAGGACAAGAAAATCAGTATTGACTCTCCAATCGGCAAGGGCCTTTTAGGTAAATCTGTGGGAGATATTGCTGATGTGACAACCCCAAATGGAGTTATTCAGTTTGAAATAGTTGAAATTACACGCTAATGGCATCGTTGTTTTCGAAGATTGTTGCTGGAGAGATTCCTTGTTATAAAGTGCATGAATCAGAAGACTTTTTGGCTTTTCTTGATATTATGCCCTTGAAGGAGGGACATGCTCTAGTGATTCCTAAAAGAGAAACGGATTACATTTTTGATATCGCAGACGATGAATTGGGAAGAATGATGATTTTCGCAAAAGAAGTAGCTGTGAAAATTAAGAAAGCGTTTCCATGTAATCGTATTGGAATCACCGTAATTGGATTGGAAGTGCCGCATGCACACATCCACTTAATCCCAATAAATCAGCTTGATGACATGAACTTTTCGAAGGAAAAACTCCAATTATCAAAAGAGCAACTTCAAAAAATAGCCTCGCAAATCATTGGTTAGCAGGAGTTTACAGTGAAAGTCTTGAATTTTGCTCTTTTTGGAGTAAAATTTGCTGTTTATTACTCGAATTTAAAATCATGCGTATGTTAAATTTGAAAACTATAAAAAATATCGTGCTTAAAAGTATTGGAGCCTTTCTTGTCACATTGTTCTTCGGAGCAACGGCGAATGCAGCATCTGTGAACCCAATAAAAGTCTTATTTATTGGTAATAGTTACACGCACATGAATGATATGCCGAAAACTGTTGAGAAGATAGCACGATCCAAAAATCGTAATGTTTTCGTAAAACAAAGCGCGGTAAGTAGTTCTACGTTTAAGCTTCATTCTGAACGCGCTGGATTGTTTGATGACATCAATTCAGAACAATGGGACTTTGTTATTTTGCAAGGATTTAGTAGAGAGTTGGGACAAGAATTCTCTACCATTGATTCGGTGTCTGTTCCGTATATCACGAAAATAGTGAACGCAATTTATGCAAATAATGCATGTTCTCAGGTAATGCTCTACATGACTTGGGGCTATGAGAATGGTTATGAATTTGATGATCGATTAAATACCTACCCGAAAATGGCAGCAAAAGTAGAAAGCGGCTACACCTATATAAGTGATATGTTTTCTATCCCAATCGTTCCTGTTGGGAATATTTATAGAGAAATACTGCTTTCGGATCAAAAAATTCAGTTGTATCGAGATGATTCTCAACATCCGACAAAGATTTCGTCATTTCTTATTGCATCGACATTCTACACGAGTATTTTTAATGATAGTCTTACTAATTCGTTTACAGGTGGGTTTGAAGTTGAAGAACTGGATAAGGTCCGAGAATTGATTTATAATTATGTTCAGAACAATAGGAGTAAGTATAAATTAGACTTGAATACCTTTTCCGTTGCATTTTACACTTCTTCCCTTGGTAAACATGAAGTAGACGTTCACTCTAATTATCCGGATGCTCAGAGTGTGTTTTGGGATTTTGGAGACGGGAATACGTCTAAGTTTGCACATCTGAGGCACTTGTATAAAGAGCCAGGAGAATATGAACTAAAATTGATAATTCAAGATATTTGTGGGAAAAGAGAGTATGCCAGTCATGTTGTTTTTGTTGTTCCTCGAAAGGAAGAAAAACAAGGTTGGTTTAAGCGCAGAAAAAAGAAAAAAAAAGCTAAGTGGTTATAAAAAAGAGGCGATTAAAAAGCTTCTTTATAGGAAGGAGAATGAATGCTAGGCGTTTTTTGATTCTGTCTAAATAGATGATAAGAATAACAAAGGTGAGAATGAATAAGCATGCACCGATAGCTACCTCCCAAGGACCGAGTGCAAGATGCAAAAAATTCTTAAGACCGAATCCAGAAATAGAGCCATACAATAGCACCATGTGGAGAACGTAAATCGTTAATGTATTCTGTCCAATTTTCAAGAATAGATTACCTTCTCTAATTTTGTGTCCCCATAGTTTATCAATAAGCATGAGTAAACTTAGCTCCATAATTACAAAGCCGAGACGTTCATAAATCCAATCAAGGGTTTCGTAAGAATAACTAAAACTAGGGCGAATAAGGCGAATCAAAATATCGACACCTCCTAATATTTCTTTTGTAAAAAAGAAAAGTAAAGTTCCTATCAACATAAAACTTAATAAAAACGACCATTTTTTGACATGCTTTTCGTAGGTAAAAACAATCGTTCCGACCAATGCTCCAAACAAGGTGTATCCCATAAAAGGAATGATTGGGAAGATGGCATGATGTGCCTTCCCGTGGAAAGCATTCTGTATAAAATGAGGAAAACCTACTGGCCAAGGAGCTCCTTCAGGTAGTTCTGCTAAATGTAAATAGAACGAGAAAGTCGTCACAGCCCCTAAAAACAGATAAATCCATAATGGGATTACCTTGATTAACTTATAAAGTCCATAACATAAAAGAATCGCAAAAATACCGACAGCAATACATTCTAAAACATGAAAACCAGTACTTTGAACCAAGAATCCCCAGAAAAATAGCTCAAGAACTCTCTTAAACCCTTTTTTTACGCGAAGACTTGAGAAATAAGGCTGACTTTGTGTTTTTAGCAATAAATAAGTGAATATTATGCCTGTTACAGTCAAGAAAATAGGTGCTGTAAACGCGCGGATGAACTTCCAAGTTAAAAATATTCCGTTCTCTGGGTCTCGAAATTCTAAGGCTAAAGAATCATCAACAAAATGACCTTCTAGCATTAGCAAAATAGCAACTGACCGAGCCATGTCGATGAATTTTAATCTTACCTTTTTTTTGCCAACGGGTATTTCTAGTTCTTCCATTCCGAGTGCAAAAATACAATATTTTTTCTTGCTCTAAGGGTTCGGTGAAAGATTTGGAGGTCTGGAGATTGACTTGGTTGTCTGTGAGAATTCGGAAAATAAACAATACCTACTATGGGCATCAACTCCACACTCCACACTCCACACTCCACACTCATCACTCAATCTCACTTGAAATATACAATCTCAGCTCCTCCTCGCTATTTTCAACCTTCAAATAAATGGATTTCACCATGAAGCCGGTCAAGTTCTTGGTGTCTATTTTCAAGGTCACTTTTGTTTCTTCGCCAGGTTGCAATTCTCGGTTATCGATGCTAATTGTCGTGCATTCACAAGGAATTCTTGCATCACCCAAAGTTATTGCTTCGTTGGATTTATTTCTCACGACAAAAGTATGCTCCAAAACATCGCCGCGCTTCGAAGGTCCATAATCGAAGACAGGTTTTAGGGTTGTCAACGCGAACTCTTTGTCATTTTCTAAATAACTCACACTTTGAATCTCAATTTTTCTCTCTTTGGCGGCAGAACGAGAATAAACAGAGTTTTGTACGTCGTTCGGGTTGTCAGAAGTTGTCTGATCTGCTGTGTATTCTCCAAAAGGGACTTGCGAGAAGATTACTTTCCCTCCGTTGGGGGCGTTGTTGTCTAAATATTTGGCAAAAACACCTTCGTCGTATCTTCGCATGTAATTGACCAAAGAGGCAATCCTTCGTTTGGTTAAATTGACGTTGTAATCTGTTTTTGCCAATGGGCTTGCGAATCCTTTTACGGTGATGTTTATTTTTGCTCCTCTATCTAACTCTTTTAATAATAAATCACGAAATAATTGCAAATCAGCAACGCCTTTATCCACATATTCGATGAAAAAACTCTCAATGTCTAACTTGGCATCGTCTGCTTTTTCTCCAGAAAGACCATGAGAATACTCTTTTTGGTAACGGTCAATCATTTCCGTGTATTCGTTATACGTTGTGATGTAATTCAAAACAGTTGTCGTGTCCCAAGACCGTGGATTTGGAACATCATTGTGAAAATACAAAGTCACAGGCAAGCGTTTGTTTAAATCTGCTAATGTTTCTTCTTTTGTTGGCGGCTCTTCCTTTTTTGGTGGAATCATGGCGAAAATATCACTGCAACATGTCGGATTCTTACTATAGAATACCCCAAGCCTGTTAGAAGTCACGTAAGAAGTGTCGCCATGAATGAAGTGGTACAAATCATTGGCGGGACTGTTGGTTGGAAGTCCTGCATTTACGGCTGGGCTAAATCGATCGTCGTAGTCAGAATAGAAGACATCGTAACCTCCAAAACCGTTGTGCCAAGACGAAGAAAAATACAAGCGATTATTTGCAGCATCCCACCAAGGAGTAATTTCATTGTCGGGAGAATTCAAGGTCTTAATGGCGCGTACTTTTCCGTATTGATTGCCGTTGGTGATGGTGCTATAATACAGATCCAAACCTCCTTTTCCGCCCTCTCTGTTGGACGCAAAAATCAATGTTTCTTTGCCTTTTATCTTTGCAATACTCGGCATGGTTGTGTTGGCGCCAAGCTCGTTAATGATTTCTCCAAGAGAATCAATGTATGTCCACGAACCGTTGCTGTAGTTGGCGACCATGATTTTGCAAGTGTAATTATAACCCTCTTCAGAACACTTGCTAAAGTAAAATCTGGAGCCATCTAAAGAAAAAACGCCGTTTCCCGTATTCAAATTCTCTAAGAACAATTCTTTGATTTGCTCCGATGTCTGAAACTCAAGATTTTCCATTTCACTTGCGTAAATTGAGGTTCTGTAATTCTTACCGTAAACTTCTTCGGATGCACTCACAGAATCAGCACGCAAACTAGAAAACACCAATTTATTGTCGTAGATAAAATGACCAAATTCAGAGTTTTTCGTGTTGACGGTTTTTGGCAATTGTGAGAATGTTACATCCACCGTGTCAATGAGTGCAGATTTTGCCCAAACAGTACTTGCTAGTTCTCGTTTTGCCTTCTGATAAAGGTAACTTTTCTTCTTTTTGTAGTATTTTTTCTTCGCTTTTTTAAAGGTTTTGATGGCTTCTTCGTATTTGCCATTTTGCTTTTGCATCAGCCCCCAATTCAGTAAACTCGCAGGATAAATGGCTGCTTCTTCTCTGTCATAAACCTTTGCGTAGTAAAATTCTGCCTTTCGATAATCTTTATATGCTCTATGTGTTTCTGCCACATTCCAGAGAATATCAATGGTGTTTGAATCCAACTCCATTGCTTTTTTATAGTATTCTAATGCGTAGAAATAATCACCTTTGTTGTATTGTTCTTCTGCAAAAGCCAAATATTTTTTCAAATTATTTTGACCCACGGATGCAAACGCAAACAAAGAGAATATGAATATTAAATATAATCTGGACATATTCTATGGACGACTTTTTTAGGTTTAAAATGATTCAAAATATAGCGAACTGCAAGTTCAATTCCCCCTCGGGTTCTACTTGCGGGTACTAATTTGGAGAAGTTGACATCGTAACTAATTCCGACGAACCAACTTTGATAATCCATGCCGACAGAGACATAAGCAGCATCTCTGTTTCTCCACCACAATCCTGCATAAACTGCTCGGTACTCTCCCAAACGATTAATGAGGGTGTATTTTACAGAAGAACCAAGCACAATTTCGCGGTATTTGCCTTGAAAAGAGAGGTTTATTCCGGGAACAAGGTCAAAATCATAGTTCAATTTATAAATTCCACGACCAAAAATATTGAGTCGAATCTCTCTTCTGATGACATCTTCAAAAAAACCTTGATTCGGCCGATTGAGGTTAAACGCACCAACTCCGCCCGTAAAATTAAAGCGTTCGTTTACATAATATTGATAAGTGGCACCAATTCCTGCGGAGATGTTTGTCTTTCTATCTGTCTGAAAAGCTTCGCCTGTTGCCAAAGAGGGATTGTACGAAATTCCATCGAACTGATTGTCGAAATAGAATTGATCTGCATTGAATTGTCGATGGTTGAGACCAAAATTTGCTCCCAAACGGATGTTGTGCATAGAATCAGTCGTTAATCGTAGATGATAAGACACGTTTCCTTGTAATTCTATCGTTCTGAACTGACCATCGCCAACGACATCTTGAAAAAAGGAGATGCCATAACCGATGTTTTGGTATTTTTCAACGCGACCATCAGCAGAAAGAGCAAGTGTTTGAAAAGGAACAGTTACACTTCTCCATTGATCTCTATAATTGCCAACAAAACGGTAGTCGCCTTTAAAATGACCTGCATTTGAGGGACTTTGAAAAATAGGATTGTCATTAAACTGCGACCAATGAATATCTTGCGCTTTACTTGAGCTGGAGAGCAAAATAAATGATAGAAGCAGCAATAATTGGATCAATATCTTCATAATTAGCTATGAAGTTACAAAAAAAATAATTGTTTGTCGCCATGGAATGATTGACAACTCAGAATTTTAGTCGCTTACCTTCGTTAAAGTGTTGACATCGGTATGATTCATGCCTCTGCCGTAAATTTCTAAAATGGTAGATTCTGAGTAAGATAATTCGGTTTTATTCACAGTTAATTCTTGACTAAATGCAGTTGTTTTAGCATTGTCTAATAAAAATGGAGACTGGGCAAGACCTTCATCGTCACCTAATTTAGTAGCAACTCTAAAAGTAACTTGTGCGTATTTATCTTGTACACTTTCAAACATCCCGCCAGCTAAAATGGCCATTCCTCTTGGAATCGTAAATGAATGCATGATGATTTGATTTTCTTTATCCCACAACCAATACCCCACCTGATCATGAAATGTTTCATCATTTTCTTTTTTTCGAACAGAACGATGATAGCGCGCAATAACTAATTCTTGCGTATCGGCATTATCAACATCTCCTGCTCGTTCAAAAACAATTGTTTCGTAGTACGGAATAATTTCATCTTCATTTGGTTCTGGAGATAAATTAATTCCTTTGTCTCCTTTCCAGGTGCCAAAAAGTAATTCTAATGGACCGTAATCTGCTGTTTTTTCGTTAGGCATAGTGGTGTGTTTTTAATGTGAAATTTTATACAGTGAATTTAAGAACTAAATGCGAATTATAGAAACTGAAAATCATTTTAAATACGCTGAATAAATCAATTTAGGTTTAAAATTAAATGGAAGGTGATATATTTACATTATGAAATTAATACGAACTCTTTTTACATTTCTAATTTTTAGCAGTGTCTCAGCTCAACAACCTGCCTATTTTATGTTTGCAGCTGATGAGTTTGAAGGAGTTGAAATCTATGATGTGATACAAGATAATGACCGAAACTATTGGTTTGCTACAGATCAAGGATTGTATAAACATAATGGATATACTTTCGAGCGTGTTTTTTGCTCAAAAATGAAAAGTACTTCTGTTTTTGATTTTGTAATTAACAAAGTGGGTGTAATTTATTGTCACAATTTAAACCAACAAGTATTTGAAATTAAGAATAGTATTTGTAGGCTTGTTTTTACTATTCCAGATAAGGGGAATGATATTTCATTACATATCACAAATCAAAATGATTTGGTTATTTCTTCATCAAGAAATATGTATGTTATGAATAAAAAGGATGAAATTTATTCTTCAGATCTAAAAGAAGATGCTTATTTGGGTGTTCCATTTACCCTAAATACAGGAGAACTTGTTGTTCATCAGTCTGCTTCAGATTCTTTGCTAGTTTATAATAGAGGACAGTTTTATTACAAGCATTTACAAAATAAGGATGAGCTTAATGTTTTGTATTTCATCCCTTTTAAAGATAAAACAGTAGCGATTAATATAAAAAATAAGAAGTGCTACAGTTTTAATGAAGTGGATTTCTCATTAAATCCAGTCATTGATTGTGAAATTAATAAAGGGATGATTTCAGCACGATTCTATAAAGTTGAAAATGAATTATGGGTTGCGAATGCTACATTTGGGGTGCAAATTTTTAATTCTGATTTAAGATCAATTTATTCTAATTCTAGCATATTTACAGATTATTTTATTTCTGATATTTTTAAAGATAAAGAAGGAAATATTCTTTTAAGCACCTTTGATCAAGGAGTAATTGTTATACCTGATGTTAATGTTCCTGATGTGATAGAAGTTTTTTCCCCATACTCAATAACTCGAATGAATTCAAATTCTTCTGGAGAATTGTTTTTCGGAACAAATGAAGGGCAAATTTTGTCATATGATTATTCGGTCAATGAATTAACTCCTAAAGGAAACAAGAGTATTGAGACGTTGTTTTATTGGAAAGAAAAGTCACTTGTTTTTAGTGATAATAAAGGGTTTTCAGTTATCAATGCATCTACAAGTAAAATTGAAATTATTAAGTCTGAATCATTAAAAGATGCAGTATCAGTAAGTGAAAATCAATTATTAGTAGCAACCAATAAAGGCTTGTATAAGTATACTTATAATGATAACAGTCAGAGTTTTAATGATGAATATGAAATTATAATTGATGGTAGAATGTATGAAGTTGAAAGGGACAATATTACCGAATATATTTATGTTTCAACGGCAAATGGCTTGATGTACATTACTCCTACAGGTGATGTCAATTCGTTTTTAATTAATAAAGAAAAAGTTAATGCTAGCAGATTAATTGAATGGAATAATAAAATTTTTGCAGTCACTAGAAAATATGGAATTATAACTTTCAATAAAGAAGCTGTTGAAAGTCATATATGGACTAAATATAGAGGGGTAGATATCGCTATATTTAAAATATTAATTCACGAGAATAAAATTTATGCGAACACTCAAAAAGGGTTGTTAGTCATGGATTTAAAAGGAAATATTTTGCATTATTTAAATCATTCTTCTGGATTGTCGACGAATAAAATTAAAGATTTCACAATTAATAATGATTTTTTATGGGTAGCCCATTCAAGAGGGGTTCAGAAAATTGAATTAGCATCTTTAAGTAGAAAAATTAAGAAACCGGAATTATCAATTGCGAAGATTTTTGTAAATGAGATATTATTTTCTGATAACCAAAATAGCTTTGAAGCAGGTCAAAATAAAGTTCGTTTTGAATTAAAAGTGTCAACGTTAAAGAATAGAGAAAGTATTCGTTACCATTATAAATTGATTGGAATTGATGACAAATGGACAATTAATGAGTATGAAAACAATGTAATTACATTCAATACATTAGGGGCTGGAGAGTACAAATTTGTTGTTAAAGCAGAAAACAATGGTGTTTTTTGTGAAATGATTTATTTTGAACTTTCTATACCTGCACCTTTTTATCAGAAATGGTGGTTCAGTACTTTTGTCGCATTAATAGCACTAGTTATTCTGACTTTGTTTTTTAAAAGAAAATTGAAAGTGCAACGAATAAAATCAGAGCAGCTCAATGAATTACATGCTTCAAAGTTAACGGCTATTCAATCGCAAATGAACCCTCATTTTATTTTTAATTCACTGAACTCAATTCAAGATTTAGTTTTAAAAGGTGACATTGATAATTCTTATACGTTTATCACTAAATTTTCGAACTTAGTGCGACGAACATTGAATTACTCCGATAAAGATTTTATTGAGTTTGAACAAGAAATTAAATTAATTGAACTCTATTTATCTTTAGAAAAGCTAAGATTTAAAGATAATTTGAATTACACGATTGATTTTGAAGGAGTGGAAGATATTCTTGTTCCACCAATGCTTGTTCAACCTTTTATTGAAAATGCTTTAGTTCATGGATTGCTACATAAAGGAGGATTGAAAAAATTGAGTGTTAAATTTATTTTGGAAGAAACACTTATTTGCGAAATAACGGATAACGGAATAGGTCGAGAAAAAGCAAAAGAGATAAAAATACGTCAGCGATCAAAACATGAATCTTTTGCCGTTAACGCAATAACAAAACGTTTTGAAATATTAGGAAGGAGTTTCAAGCATGAATTGGGATTTGAATACGAAGATTTGAAAAAGGATGGAGTGGTTATAGGAACAAAAGTGATTTTGAAAATTCCAATCAGGCGTAAGTTTTAAATCTGTTAATAAACCAATTTGTCCATTGCTGAAAAAAACACAAAAAGTTCAATTCAGAAAGTTTACTTTTAGACCATGAATACAATTCGAGCCATTTTAGCAGATGATGAGGAAAGCGCAAGAGATGTGTTGGAAAATCTTTTGTTACGTTTTTGTCCTGATGTAGAATTGTTAGGGAAATACGAAAATGTTATTGACTGTGTCGAAGCGGTTAAAGAACTCCAGCCAGATTTGTTGTTTTTAGACATTGAAATGCCGAATTACGCCGGCTATGAAATTGTTAACTTCTTTGATAAAATAGATTTTGAAATTATTTTTGTTACTGCGTATGACAAATATGCAGTAAGAGCTTTTGAAGTTTCAGCACTTGATTACTTATTAAAGCCGATAGATGTAGATAGACTGAAATTTTCCATTGATAAAGTGCATAAACGGTTGGATATTAAAGAGCCTGTTGACCGATTCTCATTGTTAAAGAAGTCTCTTAAAGAAAAATCAATAAGCAGTATGATTATTACTGATAAGGGATATCAGCATATTGTTGACCTTGAAAGTATCATTGCTATCGAAGCACAAGAGTCATACAGTATTATTCATACAAAAGATAAAATTTATACTGCCAGTAAAAATTTAAAGCATTTTGAAAAATTATTAGTAGAAAATTCTCAATTTTTTAGAGTGCATAAATCATGGATGGTAAATCTAGATTTTCTGGATAGTTATTCTAAATCAAAGCTTGATGTCTTAATGTCTAATGGTTTAACCACAAAACTATCAAAATACAAAAAAGCTGAATTTGAAGCAGCTTTGGTAGCTAAATAGACTCTTTTCTGTCTGTTAATGAACTCAATTGTCCGTTAATGAATTGTTTCGATTAACGATTTATAGAAGAAGTATTTTTATGCAGAATTCAATAAAAAGACAATTCACTATGAACATTTCAAATTCGCTCTATACGAGTAAAAAATTACTCTTAAGCCTTGTAACTATAATATTTAGTTTCGGTAGTTATTCTCAAATTGTAACTATTCCCGATGGTAACTTTAAGACTTATTTAGTTGGTAATGCTGCTATTAACACGAATGGTGATGCAGAGATACAGGTGAGTGAAGCAAGTGTTTTTACAGGTCAAATATTCTGTAGTAATCTGGGTATTAATGACCTGACAGGGATAGAAGCATTCATTGCGCTTACCGATCTTACGTGCAATTCAAATCAATTAACAAGTATAAATTTGAGTCAAAATACAGCTTTAACTTTTTTAACACTTAATTTAAACCAATTAACAAGTCTAGACTTGAGTCAAAATACTGCATTGGTAACAATTTTATGTCATCATAATTTGTTAGCGAATATAACTCTTGGATCAAATTCAGTCCTAAATTTATTGCATACTTATTCTAATCAATTAACCAGTCTAGATGTTACCCAGAATACGGCACTTACAGTTTTATATTGTTTCGATAATCAAATAACAGGTATAGATGTTACCCAGAATACAATGTTGATTCAGCTGTATGTCAATGAGAATCAACTAAGCGGGATTGATGTTTCTCAAAATGCAGATTTACTATGGTTATATTGTAACGATAATCCAATTACAAGTTTAGATGTCTCCCAAAACTTAAATTTAACAAAACTGTATTGTTATAACAACCAATTGACAAGCCTAGATGTTACTCAAAATGTTGATTTAACTCAGTTATATTGCCTCAATAATTCGTTAACAAGTTTAAATGCAGCTAACGGTAACAATACAAATTTTACGGTATTTAATACAACAATAAATCCAAACCTAACATGCATTGAAGTTGATGATGCTACTTGGAGTACAGCAAACTGGACAGATATTGATCCTGCTTCCTCTTTTAGTAATGATTGTAATCCAATTTGTATCGTTAACATTCCGGATGCTAATTTTAAAACCTATTTAGTCGGTAACGCAGCAATTAACACCAATGGAGATGCTGAGATACAGTGTAGTGAGGCAAGTGCTTTTACAGGTTTTATTTCTTGTTCTAGTTTGGGAATAGTAGATTTGACTGGAATAGAAGCATTTACTTCATTAACTGGGCTGGATTGTGGATATAATTCAATTTCTGCAATTAATCTTTCATTAAATACAAGTTTAACAATGATTTGGTGTAATAATAATTCACTTACCTCTTTAATTCTTCCTCAAAGTAATTCCTTAACAAATTTAAATTGTAGTACTAATTCTTTGACGTCATTAAATGTTACCCAAAACACAGCTCTAGAATATTTAACATGCTCAATTAATTCACTTACTTCCTTAGATTTAAATCAAAACTTGGTTTTGATAACTCTGAATTGCTCATCTAATTTATTAACATCACTCAATGTGAATAATAATACGAATTTAACTGACTTAGTTTGCTATAACAACCAACTTCCTTCTTTAGATGTTTCACAAAATATTCAATTGACAACTCTTGATTGCCATAATAATTCAATCTCTTCAATTGATGTCGTACAGAATGTTGATCTAATTACCTTTTATTGTCATGATAATTCATTATCAAGTTTAAATGTTACTCAAAATATTGATTTACTCTATTTTCATTGCTACAGTAATTCTATTTCCTTATTAGATGTTTCTCAAAATTCAGTATTAGTAACTTTATTTTGTCAATCAAATGCACTTAGTAGTTTAGATGTTACTCAGAATTTAGATCTAACTGCATTGAAATGTTTTGGTAACTCTCTTACTTCTTTAGATATTTCTCAAAATATCGTTTTAATACAAATATATTGCCATTTCAACCAGTTAACTAGCTTAAATGCAGCGAATGGTAATAATACCAATTTCACTGCTTTTTACGCAAATAACAATCCAAACCTAACTTGTATTCAAGTAGATGATGATGTTTGGAGTACGGCTAATTGGACAAACATAGATGCAATCGCTAGTTTTAGTAATAACTGTTTAATTGCACCGCCAACAGCCGCTTGTCAGGATGTTACTATTGGATTAGATGCTTTTGGAAATGTTACTTTACTCCCTTCAATGATAGATGGTGGCTCATCGAGTAATTCTGGTGTTTATACACTAAGTGCCGATGTTGTAAATTTTGATTGTAGCGATATGGGAGCAAATACTGTTACATTAACGGTTACCTCTGACGGATTATCTTCCACTTGTTCAGCTACAGTAACTGTTATTGATGATATTGACCCAACAGGAACATTACAGTCAACAATAACAGTAGATTGTTTTAATAACGTCCCGGTTCCTGACCCATTAATTATTACGGATGAAGCAGATAATTGTTCTGGACCATTGTCTGTTATTTTTGTGTCAGATGTATCAGATGGCGGACTTTGCCCTGAAGTAATTACGAGAACATACGCAGTGGCGGATTATTTTGGAAATACAATTTTCTTAACACAAGCAATAACAATTCAAGATATTTCTGCTCCTACAGCATCAAATCCTGTTACAATCAATGTTGGTTGTATTGGAGAAGTTCCGGCACCAGATGTGTTGGTTGTAACTGATGAAGCTGATAATTGTTCACTCAATCCAATTGTTGTTTTTAATTCTGATGTATCAAATGGTTTAACTAATCCTGAAACAATTACAAGAACATACCTTGTAGAAGATGATTGTGGGAATATGATACTTGTAACACAATTGATTATTGTTGAAGACTTAACTGCACCTTTTTTAGATGCACCTATCTTGCTAGATGCACAGAGTAACTGTTCAATTAATGCTCCAGGTAATTATCCAACCGCAACTGATAATTGTGATGGAACTATTACGGGTGTTCCAAATATTTCTTTTCCTATTACAACTATTGGAACAACAGTTGTAACTTGGACGTATTCAGATGCCAATGGAAATATATCAACCCAAACTCAAGACTTTACGGTAATAGATAATCTTGCTCCTGTTCCAGATGCAACTGCATTAACTGATTTAGTTGGAGAGTGTAATATTGATGCACCAACAACACCAACAGCTACTGATAATTGCGGAGGCGTAATTACAGGGACTCCAAGTCTTATCTTTCCAATTACAGCTATTGGTTTAACGGTAATAACGTGGTCTTTTGATGATGGGAACGGAAATACATCAACCCAAACGCAGGATGCTTGGAATACACCAATTGTATTTACGTCAACAATAACAGTAAGTGGTAATACATTAACATCAGATGAAATATCTGCCAGTTACCAATGGGTAGATTGTGACAATGGTAATGCTGAAATTTTTGGAGAAACAAGCCAATCTTTTACACCAGTATCAACGGGGAATTACGCTGTACAATTAACTCGAAATGGATGCGTGGAAATAACGCCTTGTATTTATTTTGGTTTCGTTGGTCTTGATGAGAATGAATTATCGAACGGAGTCGGTGGGTTATCGAGCGAAGTCGAGATATATCCGAATCCAGCAACTTATCAAATTACAATTGATACCGACGAACAAGTTGGAACGGTAATGATTTTCGACTTATTTGGTTCGCTAGTTCAACAAGAAAACACTACGACATTCTCTGTTGAAAATTTATCAAGTGGTGTATATATTATGAATATTAAAACAAACAACGGTATCTCCCTCAATCGTTTCATAAAAAAGTAGGAATTTCCTTCATAGTCTGCTAGGGGATTCCCTAGTAGGTTTTTTTAAAAACTACTAAAAACCAATTCAAATGAAAAAAATAAGTTTAATATTTATGACGGTGCTGCTTAGCACACTTTCATATGGACAGATCCCAACTACCGATTTAATCAAGGAATATTTCTTGACCAATGGTAGTTTAGAAAACAATGTAACCCCAGGGATTTATGACCTGATCCCTACTGGAAGCGCTAGAACAATAATTCCAGATGTTATAAATACGTCATTAAATGCGCTTAGTTTAAACGGCGATGAATTAAATGGGGGAGTAAGAGCGGGAGCTACGAATGGAGTTGGTTCAGCTGACATGACTTTAAGTTTTTGGATAAAAACATCTACCAATACCGCTAATGAAACAATGGTATCCAAGCAATATGAAAACGGAACCTTCGGTGCTTATGGGTGGAAAGTAATGTTGATTAATGGGAAAATAAGAGTAACAGATGTAGCCTTATTAAATGGTTCAATAATTTCGAACACAGCAACTACGGAAAGTAATTTTATAGCTGATGGAAATTGGCACCACATTACATGTATAGTTGAACGGGTTACGGAATATGTAAGTGGTTTTGGATGGTCATTCGGCCCAAAGGTTTCGATTTATCAAGATTGTGACTTTATTAATACTCATTTTATTGGAGGAGCTAGTAGTGTAGGATTAGTTTACTTAAGTCGATCGAATGCAGAAGTGAAATTTGCTCCAGATGCTATAAAGTATGCAGATTCAATAGATAATATTCGTGTTTACAATCGAGCTTTAACAGCATTGGAAATTAAAGAACTATGTAAGGAATACATTGCAAACTTACCCATTTTATATGTTGATGAAAACGCAACTGGTGGCAACAATGGCTCTTCATGGAATGATGCTTTTACAACTCTTAGAAACGCACTGGCCTTGGTAAATGATGGCCAGGATTTATGGGTTGCTGCGGGAACGTACACTCCAGACCCTACGGATAGAATGGCTTCTTTCACGATTCCTTCAGGTGTATCTGTTTATGGAGGGTTTAATGGAACGGAGACTTTACTTTCTCAAAGAGATTGGACCATAAATAACACCACTTTATCAGGAGATTTACTCGGTAATGATGCTGGAGCATGGGCATTTATTAATACACTGCGTAATGATAACTCTTACCATGTCGTTAAAATGATGGGAACGAACCCTACTTTAGATGGTGTTACCATTTCTGACGGTCATGCGAATGGTTCTTCTCAATGGGATATTTATGGTGCTGGAATCTATCTAAACTATTATACTACAACTCCAATTATTAAAAACTGTACGCTAGAGAATAATATTGCAGATGTTGCAGCGGCGATGTTTACTCGATTTGGAACTGGAAGTGCAACTGTAATCATAGAAAATTCTATTTTCAGAAAGAATATGGCTCGACTAGGTGCTTGTTACTCGGGAGTTACCAATGGAGCTACTACACTTGATGTGAATGTTTCAAATTGCTTATTTACCGAGAATGTTGCTCAGGACAAGTCTGCAGGAGACGGATATGCTGGAAGTGCATTTATTCAGCAGACAAATTCCACAGGAGCCAATGTCACTGCAATATTGTCAAACTGTACATTTACTAAAAACCAAGATTTAGGTACCAATGCACTCATGAACTCAACAACTAGATCAGTTGTTGGTTTATCTCAGGCGGCAGGAACTCAATTAACGGCAGAACTTCACAATTGTATTTTTTGGGGGAACACAGAAGTTGGTGGAGTAAACTCTAAGGCGATTTCAAATCACCTCACTGCTTACACTCTACCACAACCATTGTCTATCAAAAATTCATTTGATGATGATAATTTCTCAAATATGGCTCCTGGAGACTTAACCAATACAAGTAATACGGATCCTCTTTTTACGGATTATGCCAACAATGATTACACTCTTTCATGTCTTTCACCTGCTGTAGATGCAGGAGATGCAACTGGCCTAACATTGCCAGCTACTGATTTAGCAGGAAACGGAAGAATCATAAACACAATTGATCTTGGATGTTATGAGCTACTCTCATATGCATCAATTACGGCTGTCACTCAAGGTTTAACAATCAATCTTGATGCGGGAGGAAATGCAACAATAACAGCTAATGACGTTAATAATAATTCTGGAAGTACATGTGGAACAGCTTTTACATTGGCTTTGGATCAAACGACATTTACATGTGCTGACCTTGGACCAAATACGGTAACATTAACAGCTACAGAAACAGTGGGTGGTGCTTCCGATAATGCAACCGCTACAATAACAGTCGTTGATAATAATGCTCCAACTGTTGTTTCTCAAAATATTACTGTTCAACTGGATGCTGCTGGAAACGCAACAATAACTCCCGCAGACATTAATAATGGCTCTTTTGACAACTGTACAGCTGGAGGAAGTTTAGTGCTTAGTCTTGATATTACAACATTTACATGTGCAGATATTGGTGCCAACAACGTTCTTTTGTCGGTTGATGATGGAAATGGAAATGTCAGCTCTGGAATTGCGACAGTTACTGTTGAGGACAATATTAGTCCAATTTCTTTAGCACAAAATATCACGGTAAGCATCTTGCCAAATACTACTTCGGTTACTATTAACGCAGCAATGATTGACAATGGTTCAACAGACAACTGTTCAATAACAATGTCTTTATCTCAAACTGAATTTACATGTTCAGACGCAGGGGATAATAATGTAACATTAACAGTTACGGATGATAATGGAAATATTTCTACAATTGATGCAACAGTTACTGTTACAACATCAATCTCCCAACAAACAGTTACTCCTCTTGTTAATTCAATGTGCGGTAATCAAAGTACTAATGTTCTAACGGGGAGTTCTGAAGTGGGAGTTGATTATTACCTATACGACGATCAAAACAACATCATAGACGGACCTACGACAGGAACGGGCGGTCCTTTAACATTCATCACAGGTGTTATTACCAATACAACTACATATTCTGTAGTTGCTGAAGAAGTTCCAACACCTGGAGACTCTTATGGATTGGATTTTGATGGTATTAATGATAAGGTGATAACAACTTACTCACTAGTATCAGGTGTCTTCACCATAGAAGCATGGATCAAACCAACTGCCGCAACTTATTCTCGAATTCTTTCTAACTATCCAGGAGCCGGTTCGGTATTGGCTGGAGATCTTGTTCTTGATACGTATGATGCAACATTTCCTGGAACTTCTTTACGACTAGTTATAGGTGGCGTTGGAAATGTTCAGTCAATTCACTCTCAAGCAAATTGTTTAACCCTCAATGCATGGAATCATATTGCTGTTATGTTTAACAACGGTGCTGTAATTTTATATGTAAATAGTGTTGCAGTAAATACAAGTACAGCTCCTTTTACATGGATGCCGTCCAATGTAGATCATTTTCATATTGGAGAAGACAATCCTACTGGAGCTGCTTCTGACTATTTCAAAGGTCAAATGGATGAAATACGTTTTTGGAGTGTTGCTAGATCTGCAGCAGAAATTGCTAACAATAAAGACAATTGTTTGACAGGTACAGAATTAGGACTGGAGGCTTACTACGATTTTGAAGCGCAAGGAAACCTAACAGCAATTCAGGATATTACAGCAAATAATAATGGATATATGTATAATATGGATTATAATACTGACTATATTATTAGAGATAATGGATTTATTTGTAATTCTCAGTCATGTGCTATAACGATGTCTCAAACAGCAACTGTAACAGTGGAAGATATTCTAGCACCTGTTGCTGATAATGCTTCTCTTTCTGATCTGACGAGTTCATGTGAAATTACTTCATTAACTGCTCCAACAGCTACTGATAATTGTATCGGTTTTATGACGGGAACACATACTGAAACATTGCCAATCACAACAAGCACGACTATCCTGTGGACGTATGATGATGGAAATGGAAATGTCACTACACAAAATCAAGCGGTCATTTTAAACAGTGATTTAACTCTTGACAATGCTTCGTTATCAGGTATTACAGCACAATGTGAAGTTACTTCATTAACTTCACCAACTGCTTCTGGTTGTACAGGAACAGTAGTTGGAACACATGGTGAGGCATTGCCCTTGACCGGTAATACTACAATCACGTGGTCGTTTGATGATGGAAATGGAAACACAACATCACAAACACAAACGGTGGTAATTAATGACAACACAGCACCTGTGTTAGACAACGCTTCATTAAGTGGAATAAATTCAGAATGTGAAATCACTTCGTTAACAGCTCCAACAGCAACAGATAACTGTATTGGAACAATTACAGGAACGCACAATGTTACACTTCCCCTTACATCTAGCACTACAATTACGTGGTCTTATGTAGATGGAAATGGTAATACTTCTTCCCAAACACAAAATGTTGTAATCAACGATGTTACAGCACCAATTGTTGATCTTGTATCATTGGCAGGTTTAACCGCACAGTGTGAAATCACTTCATTAACGGCTCCAACAGCAACAGATAATTGTATTGGAACAATTACAGGAACGCACAATGCTACTTTACCATTAACGACAAACCAAACAATTACTTGGACGTACGATGATGGAAATGGAAATAGTACATCCCAAACACAGAGTGTAGTGATTGATGATGTTACGGCTCCTGTACCAGATGTTACAACTCTACCAGATGTTAACGGGATTTGTGAAGTTTTAATGTTGAACTCTCAATATGCTACTGATAACTGTATAGGGTTGTTCAATGGAACACATGATGCGACATTCCCAATTACAGTTAATACAACTGTAACTTGGACGTATGATGATGGTAACGGAAATGTTACTACACAAACCCAAGATGTAATTATTAATGATGCAGTGGCACCAATAGTAGATAATGCAGTGTTAACTGATTTATTAGCAGCCTGTGAAATCACATCGCTAACAGCTCCAACAGCTACAGACAACTGTGCTGGTTTCATAACGGGAGCACATAATGTCACTTTGCCAATTACAACAAGTCTTGTAATAACATGGTCATACGATGATGGTAACGGAAATATCACGACACAAGATCAGAATGTTATTATCAACGATAATATTGCTCCAATTGCAGATTTAAATACATTGGCTAACATCAATGAGCAATGTGATGTTGTATCTTTAACTGCCCCAACAGCTACAGATAACTGTGCTGGTACGTTAACAGGAACACATGATGCAACGTTCCCTATTACCTCAAATACATTGGTAACATGGTCTTACGACGATGGAAACGGAAATATCACGACACAAACGCAACAGGTAAATGTAAATGATAACACTGCTCCTGTCACTGATGTAAACACATTATCTGACATCAATGAGCAATGTGATATTGTATCATTAACTGCTCCAACCGCTACAGATAACTGTGCTGGTGCATTAACAGGAACACATGATGCAACGTTCCCTATTACCTCAAATACATTAGTAACATGGTCTTACGATGATGGAAACGGGAATATCGTAACACAAACGCAACAAGTAAACGTGAACGACAATATTGCTCCTGTAACTGATGTTGCAACCTTAACTTCGATTGTTGAAACGTGTGAAGTAACAACTTTAGTTGCACCTTTAGCGACAGATAACTGTTCGGGTGCATTAACAGGAACACATACGATGACACTTCCAATAACATCAAACACATCAATAATGTGGACTTATACGGATGCTGCTGGAAATATAACAACGCAAGATCAAGATGTTATCCTTACAGGTGTTGATGCAGCAATAAGTTTAGCTGGAATAACAATTTCAGCAAATGAAGCAAATGCAGATTCTTACCAATGGGTTGATTGTGACAATAACAACGCAGCAATTAATGGAGCAATGAGTTCTACATTTACACCAACATCAAATGGAAACTATGCTGTTGAAGTAACGATTGGAAGCTGTACAGAAATATCAGCTTGTGAAAGCATCACAACTGTTGGTATTGAAGAATTAGAGTCACATAATATTATTCTAATTCCTAATCCAACACTTAAAGATGTTACCATACAATCGGAGGCAAATGTAATAGATATTCAAATCATTGATATTCTAGGCGCAATTGTTCGAATAGAAACAACGACAACTTTCTCAGTTGGAGATTTATCACCTGGTGTGTATATGCTAGTGATAAGAACAGATAATGGAACTGTAAACAAACGATTAATTAAACAATAAAAATAATAATCCACCGCATCAAAAGAAAAATTTTGGTGCGGTTTAAAATCAAACAAAATGAAAAAATTAGCAAAAAATTTAGTATTAGTAATTCTATCAATTATCTCTTTTTCAAATGTAAATGCACAAGTTAAAGGACAATTGGATGTTTTAAGAGAATTGGGAGAAGGAACAGAGTTTAAAGAATATTACAGTATTTACAAGGGGGATGATGGTAAATGGAAAGGAACTCCCTACAAAGCCATTAGTGTTCTTAAATTTGAATATAATATGCACGACAAACTTTCTGCATTTTCTATGATCGATAAAGAAACGAATAAGGTATCTATTTACAAAAGTTATGGGTACATGTTGCCTAACCATTATACAGACCCTTCCATGTTTCATATAGAAGGACCTAATAAAGCATTTCTATACATTGATGGACTTTTCTATTCCCTTGAAGGCGTTAAAGATCCTAATGCAGTATCTAAAATAAAAATTGAGTTTATACTCATTCCCGAAAAGAAAAAAGAAGAAGATACTGGTGAGAAGAAAAAATTGACCATGAAGGAAAAAATTGCTGCGGCAAAAGCTGCGATGACAGCAGATGGCCCTGTTGTTCCTAAGGAAATTTCTGAAAAAGATCATATCGCAATAATTGAAAAATATTTAGCGGATATGAAACCTATTCAAGATAAAGCTACTGCTTCATTCACTGCAGAAGAAAAACAAGAAATTGCAGATATTGCACAAGCAGATGAAGATTTTTTGAAATTAAGACAGGAACAGTCTAGAGAATATGCCGCAAGATTAAATGCTCAGAAAAACGGAAATAGTGGAACTAATTATACGGTGAAAAACACGACAAGTTCTAGTATCAAGATAATTACAGATTCTGGTTCTACAACAACATTGAACGCTGGTAGTTCTACTACTTACCTTTGCTCAGTAGATATCTACTTTTGTGTAGGTGAGAGCTCCAAAGGATCACTTATTACCGATGGAGATGAAGCATGTGGTTCAACTGTAAATCTATAATACCAATTTGATTAAAGAGTAATAATAGGGATTTGTAACCCCTTTTCATAGTAAAGCCAAGCTCCTCAAAGAGCTTGGCTTTTTAAATAGTACTCTATATGCTGATATTAATACTCCAAGAACACTAAAAGCGCAATCAACCCCAATAAAAATAGAAGAATAAACAACTTCGGGTCTTTGTACAGAGGTTTTTTTCCTCGCTTGGTCAATTTTTCGTAGTCGTGGTGAAGGCGTGAGAAATCTTTCTGTCGCTTGATTTGTGCTTCAGAAGGAGACAGGTCCTTTTTTTCTTTATTTAGCTTAAATTTTCTCATTGCTTCTCTTTCCACTTTTTTGCAATCTTTTCCAATATACGATATGTTCTCATTTTAGCGTTCGCTTCGGAGATAGAATAAATTTCTGCGATTTCTTTAAAACTCATTTCTTGGAAGAATCTCAACTCAATAATATCGAGATGCTCTTGCTCCAAATCATTCATCATTGCAATTAGTTGCTCCTGTTCATCAGTTGACATATAATTGCCAATTTGCGCTTCGCTTGTTATGCTTGATAATTCATTTTCATTGATTTCGACGGTAAAAACCTTCTTCTGACTTCTAAAATACATGGATACTTCATTCTGCGCAATGCGATACAACCAACTACTAAAAGGAAAGCCCCTGTCTTCGTATTTATGCAGATTTGCCATTGCTTTGATGAATGTTTGCTGTGTTAAATCACCTGAGATATGTTCTTTGCCACCCAAACGTTTAAACACAAAACGAAAGATTTGCTCGAAATAGCGATCGTACAAAAGACCAAAGTGCCTGCTTTTCTTTTTTGCCAAAGCAATCAATTCAGAGTCAGTCAGTTTTTCGGTATTTTTATTTCTATTCAAATAAGGAGAGTTTGTATGATAATGCAGAAGTCTTTAAAAGTAACAGGAATTTATTTTCTTTTTTTCTTCTTTTTTTCTCTACCAAGCGATACGTTATAATTTTCACTATTGCCAACTATTTTAATATTTACATGGGCTTTATCTTTCTTCGGGTCTAAATACTCTATTTCGTCTTCTTGATCCAAATCAACCTCTTCTTTCGTTTTTCCAAACAAACTTTTAAACCCAGAAGAGACAATTAATTTCAGAGGGACCTTGATATAATATTCCATATTGAAATCCATGTCTTGAGTGCCGGAAACAACCAAATGACCAAGTGTTGAATTAATAGTCATATTTGGGATTTGCATAGTGCCATTCAAGAGATCTATGTGATTGCGAAGCGTGTCAAATCGTATATTATTTACGTTTTTATCCACGAAATATTCTTTTAAACCAACTATTGGTTCAAAATCGATTAATGCGCCGTCCAAAATCAGAAGATCAATGTGAATTTCGGACTCATTAATGACAGGAACTAGGTCGGCGTGCATTCTAATTTTACCATCAATTGAACTTGTAATTTTTCCTTGAATATTTTGAGAAACCAAGTAATCCTGTCCGAAATTTTCAAATTTGAGCAATAATTTATCAAGATTAACTCCTTTGAAATCGATTTTTGGACTAAAATAAATTTCATCCTTGTTAGAACCATCAAAATAGCCCGACATTGAAACAGTACCATCTGCTATATTCATGCTTAGTGCATCAATGAATATATTATGATCAGGAGTAGTTCGTAATTTACCTTTAAAATTACGAATTGAATGCTTATGATAGTTGAGAGAAGCAATGTCTATTTTAAAGTCCATTTTAGTGAAAGGAAGCTCGTAAATATTAAAGACATCCTCATGATCTATAGGCTTGTCTGCATGGCTACTCTGAAGGTCATCGTAACTAAAGAGCTGGTCAAAATCTAAACGAGGTGATTTGATGTCAAAATAGTTGTCTTTCTTTTTCTTTTTTTCATCCTTTCCTAAAAAGTAACCCATATTTATGGTAAAAGCACTATTACCCATTTTACCAGACAGATTTTGCACCGTGAGAAGCTCCTCTTGATAACGTACTCGTCCGTTAAAATTTTTAAAATTCATTGGGTGAACCCCCAGTTCTGCATCAAATTCAGTTAGATTTAGGTCATAAGATTTGATTCCGCCATTGAATAATAGATCCACCGTTCCACGTATTTTTAATTCTGACAACTGTTCATGTCTGTATTCTTCAGGTACATAGTTCTCTCCTTTATAAGAAAATAGATCCTCTAATTTTAATAACCTTGAGGTCAAATCGAAATCCATTTTTATATTCCCTTTTGGATTTTCTTCAAGTAAGGAATAGTAATTTGATAAATCGCCCTTAAAATTAAAAGTGCCTTTGTCAATCATTCCAGAAAAGTCAACCACTTTGATGGTCTCGTCTTTGATAAATACATCGGCACTAAATTCATGAAATTCATGAGGGTAATTAGTCAATTTAGCGCATAAACTATCAATGAAGAAGTTTCCAACAGGTAGGTTTGGTGATTCCGTTAAATTGTGCGCAGAACTAATAAATCTTAGTCGCATGCTCAAGTCATTTATTTGTTCATCAATAGATTTCTCACTACTTGAACTTAATTCTTTCAGGTCAATAAGTTTAGAGAGGATATCTACATCAACAACAATTTCTTTGGTTGAATGATGGAAAATTGCCGGAAGGTCTGAAATGCGACCAGAAACGTGAAAATCAGACTTTCCCACTTTTGCATCAAAATATTCTATTCTTGCTTCATGACCTTCAACCGTTATTTTGGTATCAAGTTTAGATAATGTTAAATTGGACCGAGATGTCTTGAAGCCTAGATTATCTATAGTTAGTTCAGTGAAATAAGCTTCATTTAACTTTTCTATCGTATTTTCCGGATTAGACAAATCAATAATATCATGAAATTTCATGTGGATATTGACTTTTCCGTGCAGGTCTTCGAAACTTGTAGAATTAACGAAATTTGCTAAGAATTCTAAATCGAAATCCGAATCCAAAGTCATTTCAATATCTGGTGTTTCAAAATTTTTCACCAAAAGATTCGCGGAAAAATTGCCCGCTGCAGGTTTTGCGGAAAAATTTTGCAAAGACAATTCCATATTCTCCAACCCCTTTTTTCCATTGTTTGTGAAGTATCCTGAAAAACTAAGCTTTTCTACTTTCACTTGAGACACATTATTAGTTAGGGAAGCCTTTTTACAAGCAAAATCAGCACGTATAAAAGGGGTATGTCCAGCTGTTGACTTCCCTTTTATGGACACTTCGAAATTAATATCTCCAGTATTTTCATAAGCGTTCAGGGTAGGGAGAAGTTCCTCTGGAGCCATGGCTATTAGCAAGTCAAAATTTTCTTTTCTGCCATATAACTTAATATCTAAATAATTCTCGTTGGCAATATCAATGGTTCCTTCTCCTGAAAAAGTTGCATTCTCCAAATCAAGTTCTGATGGACTTATTTTTAGAATCTGTTTGGTTTTTTGGTATTCCAGGTTAAGGTCTACATTAAGATGTTTTTTTTTGAAAAAAGTAGTATCACCAGCCAATACAATATTCATTTCTGTGTGGGTAACTAATGAACCAATAATTCGATCCTTATTTGATGTAAAGCTGATGTGAGCATCATCAATTTTTGACTCAACCAATAAACCATTCTCTTTGTTTAACTTGTAGAAATCTACATTGACTAATTCGATTAGGTGCAGATGAATATTATAATCTTCTTCGATACTTTCAAGTTCTTCTTTGGAGGACAAAGCTTTTGTGATGTTTAATTCACCATCTTTATCTTGTATTGCATGAATGTAGCCTTTTTTTAATTGAAGAGTTTTTATGTCATAATTCCCTGAAATCAAGTCCCATATATTGAATCCTAAGTAGAGATGCTCCATTTCGATAATTGGTTCCTCATGGTCATTTTTATTGTCAAAAAGTTTAACATCATGTAGATGTATCGAGATATATGGGAAACTTTCAAACGGTGAAACTTGACTTTCTTTGATTTCAATCTCTCCGTTGAAATCTTCATTAAGTGTCGTGATTAAATTTTGAACAACCTCGTCCTGTTTCCAGTAAACAATTAGAACAAGACTAAAAAAGAGCAGGATTGGAACGAAAACGAGCCAGATCACTAACCGTTTTATCAATTTTCTCTTGAAAAGCTTAAGTTTGAACATCTTAAATTATTGTACGAAAATAACTATTCACTAGTTTAATCTTGCTATAGTTATCGTGTGGTAAATATACAATTTTAATAAAACTCGATAAAGGAGTCAACGTCTATTATTAACCTGCCTGTCGGCAGACAAGTTGCCAATTACTAATTGTCAAGGTGTACTCAAACTCACAGGGATCACTTTTCCATTCATCCATTGGTCGGCTGTTAATGCAAAATTCACAATATACTCTGCCATTTTACTTGCAGAAACAGGTGCTTCATATTCTGGGAATGCCTCTTCCAACATTTCGGTTTGCGCAGCTCCAAGGCAAAGGCAATTCATTTTGATAGTCGTTTCCTTGTATTCTTCTGCAAATAATTCTGTAAAACTTACAACCGCCGCTTTGGAAGTTGAATAGGCAGTCAATCCGGGAAACTTAACGCTCCCTTGGAAACCTCCAATAGTACTGATGTTGACAATATGAGCAACTTTCATTTTAGGCAAAGCAGCCTGCACCGTTTGCATCACACCCATCGCATTGACTTGATAGCAATCACTTAAATCTTCTTTGTTCAATTCCAAAAATGGTTTATTGACCAACTTACCGGCATTGTTAATGAGGATGTCAATTGTATCTAGTTGGGAGAATATCAATTCTGCTTGTTCGCGAACATCATTCTTTGCTAAGTCAAATGCAAAACAGTGCACATTCTCCAAAGAAGCAAAACTCTCTTGCATCTTCTCCAAATTCCGCGACAAAGCGTAAATCGTATAGGAAGAATCTTCCGCTAATTGCAAAACGATTTCTTTGCCAATCCCACGACTCGCTCCAACTACTATGATTGATTTTTTCTTCATCTTATTCATTCGTAAACTCATTTAGAAACAGTCGTTCCTCCCTTTTAGACTGATAGAGAGTTAGATACGGACTTCGTCCTTTAGAAAATCAAACTAATTTTTTTATTTTTCTCATAACTCATAACTCATAACTCATAACTCATAACTCATAACTCATAACTCATAACTCATAACTCATAACTCATAACTCATCACTCATCAAATGAAAT
>NVXU02000009.1 GCA_002734065.2 Fluviicola sp. | reverse complement strand
TAGAGACGTTACGCTCTCGTGTTCGGGACTTTAACCCTTTGGGATTCTATTTAAAAGAACTATATTTACCATTCAAGGCACACACAATGGCTAAAAAAACATAGGGGTTTTGGTGGTAAATTGGAAGTTCAGAGCTTTGATTGAGAACCGCCAAACCAAAATTTTAATAATGAAAAAAGAAAATTAATTATAAAAATATTTGCTTTGGCTAAGTGCTAAATTAAAAGGGAAGTGCTTCACCCCCCCTACGTTTCTTAGCCTAAACGTTGTGCGTCATACGAAAAAAGTCCGTGCAATTCAGCAAGTTTCGGGTTTTATAGGAGTGAAATCAATTCTATTTTTGCTGTTATAAAATTTGAACTTAATGAACGAGCAAGAATACATTAATTATAGTCGAATAGCAGAAGCGATTGAATACATACAACAGAACTTTACTGAGCAACCAACTCTTGAAGAAATCGCAAAAAAAGTACATTTAAGTCCTTTTCATTTTCAAAAAATGTTTACAGATTGGGCAGGTGTTAGCCCTAAAAAATTCTTGCAATTTATAAGCATTCAACACGCAAAAAAAATACTGAACAGTTCACAATCTACATTATTTGACACTGCATACCAAACGGGACTTTCGGGTACAAGTCGATTACACGATTTATTCGTAAAAATTGAAGGAATGACACCCGGAGAATACAAAAACAAAGGAGAAAACCTTACTATAAACTATAGTTTCGCAGAAAGTATGTTTGGGCGAATTTTAGTTGCTTCTACGTACAAAGGAATTTGTTATATGGGTTTTTCAGACGACAAACAAATTGCTTTTTCAGAATTGGAAAAACGATTTCCAAAAGCCAAATTTATTCAACAAACAGATGAAATTCAACAAAATGGTCTGCAAATCTACACACAGGATTGGAGCAAAATTAATAAGATAAAACTACACTTAAAAGGAACAGATTTTCAGCTAAAAGTTTGGGAAGCACTTTTAAAAATTCCAACAGGAAATTTAGCCACTTACGGAAATATTGCAAAAAACATTCAAAAACCGAAAGCATCAAGAGCAGTCGGAACTGCTATCGGAAATAATCCTGTTGCTTTTTTAATTCCTTGCCATAGAGTTATTCAATCCTCAGGAGCTTTTGGAGGTTATATGTGGGGAACGACTCGAAAAACTGCCATAATCGGTTGGGAAGCATCAAAAATCAACACTTCAAATATTACTGTATAGCAATGGAAAATTTAAAATCAACACTTTCCACAACAGATTGGCAGTCTGTATCTGAATCAATGAATGAAAAAGGCTATGCCATTATTCCCAAAATACTATCAGATGAACAATGCAACGAACTAATACAAGAATACAATAACGAAAACTTGTATCGAAAAACGGTTATAATGGAACGCTATCGCTTTGGTTTGGGCGAATATAAATACTTCGATTATCCACTTCCTAAAACTATTCAAACATTAAGAGAAACGATATATCCTAAACTTTCGCCTATCGCAAACCTTTGGATGAAAGTGCTAAATATTGATAAAATATTCCCTAACACATTTGAAAAATTGCAATCGCTTTGCCATCAAAATAATCAGTTAAAACCAACACCATTGATTTTAAAATATGGAAAAGGCGGTTTTAACACTTTACATCAAGATTTATATGGCGAGATTTATTTTCCTATGCAATGCGTTCTGTTTTTAAACGAGCCAGATAAAGATTTCACAGGTGGAGAATTTGTTTTGACACAACAAACGCCAAGAGCACAATCTAAAGCCATAGTTCTAAAACCAAAAAAAGGCGATATGCTCATTTTTACTACAAATTTTCGACCAGTTAAAGGGACAAGAGGTTATTATCGAGTAAATATGAAACACGGAGTAAGTGAAGTGATTAGCGGAGAACGACATACTTTAGGTGTGATATTTCACGAAGCAACCAGCTAATAAAATGATAAAACATAAAAACATTGATGATACTGAACTTCATCAAAAAATAAAACAAAAAGAAATCGTTTATGGCGGAAATCTCAATCTGAAAATTTACGGAACTTTACAATGCAAATCGGGTAAAAGAATGAAAAGGAAAAACCGTGTTTTTTTCAACACAACCGAACAAGCCAAAGAACTTGGATTTAGACCTTGTGGACATTGTTTGCGTGTCGACTATAAAATTTGGGAAAATGGACTTATTTAATGCCACAAAAAATGCCAATATCTTACCTTTTGACGGAGAAGTAAAATATTACGGTTCAGTAATCAATACAGAAAAGGCTCAACATTGTTTCGACCAATTGTTACAGAATATTCAATGGGAGAATGACAAAGCAATCATTTTTGGAAAATTGATTATTACTAAACGTAAAGTAGCTTGGTATGGAGATAAACCATTTGATTACACTTATTCAAAAACTACTAAATCTGCTCTATATTGGACTAAAGAGCTTTTAGAACTCAAAAAAATCATAGAAAACAAATCAGGAGAAAAATTTAACTCTTGTTTGCTTAATTTATATCATAACGGAGACGAAGGAATGGCTTGGCATAGTGATGGCGAAAAAGATTTGAAAAAAAATGGTGCAATTGGTTCATTAAGTTTTGGAGCAGAACGGAAATTTTTATTTAAACATAAAGAAACAAAACAAACCGTTTCCGTCTTTTTAGAAAAAGGTAGTTTATTGGTTATGAAAGGAACAACACAAACAAATTGGCTACACCGTTTACCACCAACGAAAAAAGTAAAAAGTTCGAGAATAAATTTAACATTTAGAACAATCGAAATTTAATACAGCAAGTATCGGGTTTTATAGGCTTAATCGGCAATGTATTTTTGCATAATAATTATTAATCAAAAAACGAAATATGCAAACATTGAAAGACAAGGTAATCCTAATCACAGGAGCAAACAGAGGAATTGGGAAATCACTCGTTAAAGCATCATTGGAAAAAGGAGCAAGAAAAATTTATGCAACTTCCAGAAATTTAAGCAAAATGCCAAATTTTGGAGATGACAGAGTTGAAACATTAGAATTAGATATTACGGATAACGCTCAAACTTTAAAAGTTGCAGAAAAAACAAAAGACGTAGAAGTGCTTATTAATAACGCAGGAGTTTTAAGTCAAGGTAACGTTTTGGAAGGAGAGATTAGTGCTGTAGAAAATGATATGAAAGTCAACTACTACGGAACTATAAATATGATGCGAGCATTTGCCCCAATTTTAGAAAAAAATGCGCCTTCAAAAATAGTTAATATCGTTTCTATTGTTGCTTATTCGCCTCTACCTTCTTTAGCGGGTTATTCCGCATCAAAAACAGCTTTATATTCCGCAACACTTTCCGTAAGAACGGAATTAGCTAAAAAGGGAGTAACGGTACACGCAATAAACCCAGGAGCAATTGATACTGATATGAACAAAGGAAGCGAATGGGATATGCCAGCACCAGACGGAATTGCAAAAATAATATTGGATAAAGTGGAAGCAGGAGAATTAGATATTGTTCCTGATGAAATGGGTCTTGGAATGTTCAATGCTTGGAAAGAAGCACCTTCAAAATTGGCTGAAATGTTTTCTAATATGTATCACGGAGAATAAACAAAAGGCAGCAAGTGAACGTATAAAGCACGAACGCACAACAAAGTGTATAAGTAATGGCTAAGTAAGTGCAAACCCCAAAGTTTGCACTTTTTTTGTACTTTTGTGTTCGACTGAAAAGTAATACTTTTTAATCGCCACTACTCATACACAAATCGTTAATGATGCCCAAAGTCCAATATTAAATAAAAATCACTATATTTGATAGTATCAAATGATAGTATCAAGAAATGACGCCACCTTATCAAATTACTCCTGAAATATTAAAACTGGTAAGTTCTATATCTGAGAAAATAGGTCAAATAAACGCCAAATTTCTGGACAAACCGTCTCCACAACTTAGAAAAGAAAATCGAATAAAAACGATTCATTCATCTCTCAGTATTGAGGGTAACACTCTCACCGAAGAGCAAATAACAGCTTTACTGGAAAATAAAAGGGTCATTGGCCCTATTAAAGATGTTTCTGAAGTCATCAATACTATAAAGGCATACGATGACTTAAGTTCATATGATCCATATTCTCAAAACTCGTTTTTGAACGCTCACAATGTTCTAATGAAGGGATTAGTTGAACTACCTGGGAAATACAGGGCAAAAGGAGTTGGTATTGTCACTGGTGATAAAATCACACACATGCCCCCTCCGCCAGATAAGGTCATATACCTTATGAAAGATTTGTTCAGTTATCTAAAGAACTCCAAGGAAATAGAACTGATTAAAAGCTGTGTTTTTCACTACGAAATGGAATTTATTCATCCGTTTGAAGATGGAAACGGAAGAATGGGAAGGTTATGGCAATCTTTAATTCTAATGCAATCATTTCCAGTATTTGAATTCATCCCATTCGAAAGTCTTATCAGTAAAACACAACGTGAATATTATTCTGCTCTATCAGAAAGCGATAAAAAGGGAAGCTCAACACCTTTCATTATTTACATGCTAAATGCTATTGATCTCTCTTTAAATGACACTCTGAGTTTCAAAAATAGAACAATGAACTCGGAGGATAGAATCGCCTATTTCTCAGGTAATTCCACCAAATCATTTACACGAAAAGATTATATGTTCGTTTTTACAGATGTTTCTTCAGCAACAGCCAGTAGAGATTTAAAACTTGGAGTACAAATGGGAGTATTTGAAAAGAAGGGTGATAAAAAAAACACGACCTATAAACTGAAACCATAACTCACCTAAATTCAAATGCGAAATATCGCTTCGAATGATAAATCATTCTAACTCGCATGTTTATTCTTACAAAGAAATTTATCTTTAAGAAATCGTAACGGTGTTTAGCCATAGCGTAACCAGTATATTCAAGACACCTTCTAACAAACACCTCCTTTCCCCCTACGGTAGAGTTTTAATTTTTAACCCTCACACAGTTAAATTGCTTCACTTACTGAAAATATCGGTTACTCACTGATTTTATTTTTTCAGCTGATTTACTGAACGTATTTTTGGTGAAAAATAAATATATATGAAAAAAGTACTAATTATGGTAGGATTAATCGGAATGGTTATGTCTTGCGAAACAGGAGAAAAAACGGAGAGTGAAAATACTGAGGTAGCAGAAGTTGCTGAAGACAAAGTTGAAACCGTACTATACAGTAGCTTTGGTATGTTAAAAGCATACAATAAGGACAAAACAGCCTTCTTCGAGGAGATTAAAGGAAACAAAGTTGTGATTTCAGATGTGATTTTCAAGTATTCTAATGTTTATGAAAGCAGTGACCAGAATTTAGCTGTATCTGGAGAAGCGCCTGGTTACATGTTTAATTCTGGCGGAGAGGATCTGTTTTCAGGATATAGTGTGCCTGATGATGGCGTGGCAATAAACGTGAACGGAAAAGTAATGCTAGAGTATAAAGATGTTCCTAGAGCATTAACTTTAAACCAAATTGTTTTAGCCGATGGAATTACAGAAATAAAACAAGCTGAAAAAGATGGTGAAGATGAAGCGGTCAGTTACTATCATTCAATGGGAACGATTACAATTAACGGCGACCAAATAACTGAAAAAGGAGAAAGCCTTTCGTTAGAAGGAGGAGAGTTTTCAAAATTATCTAATTTTTAAGAACGTTTTTTTATAATTAAAAGGGTGGCTAAATTCGTTTTTAGTCACCCTTTTTAATTGTCTATTAAGCACATCTTACCCACCCAATAGTTGCATGGCGCTGTCTGCTATAAATTCAACTGCAATTGCTTAAAAAACACTAAATATTCCGATTTTTCGCAAAATTCAATTGAATTTTGCGAAAAAGGGAGGTGTTTTGTTAAAATTTGTTAAAATTTGTTAAAAACAAGAAGGTCAAAATTTGCCTTATTTACAACGCAAATACACGTAAGATTGCCTTTCAACTTATTCCCTTGTTAACACTTTTGTAAGAACCTTCACAAAAGAAAGCCCAACAAATCGCTCCCAAAAATACCACTTTTACGGTATTGTTTAGAACGGTTCTAAATAATAATTTTGTCCCATAAAGTAATTGTTATGAGAAATCTTATTCTAGTCTTGGTTCTTTTTTTAGGTGCGTTTTCTTCCGCTTATTCACAAACGGGCGCCATAGAAGGAAAAATAACAGCAGCAGACAGTGCGGGTACTTTTCCTGGTGTTTTAGTGCACTTACAAAAGCAAAATATCGGCGCAACCACCAATGGTAATGGATATTATTCCATCAAAAATGTTTCTGTTGGAGAATACAACCTCGTTGTTTCCTACACAGGTTATGAAAAAATAATTACTCCCATCACTGTTAAAGAAAACGAGACGCTTTTGTTAAACTTCTCTCTCACAGAATCTATTTCTAACCTCCCTGAAATGACCGTTACAGGTGGTGAAACAGGAATAAAAGACATCCCGGGGTCAGTACATTACATTTCTCCCAAAGAATTAGAAAAATACAACTACACAGATATCAACCGTGTTTTACGCTCTGTTCCGGGGGTGAATGTGCAAGAAGAAGATGGTTTTGGTCTCTTTCCAAACATTGGTTTGCGAGGAACGGGGGTAGAAAGAAACACCAAAATCACAGTAATGGAAGATGGGGTTTTAATCGCACCAGCTCCTTATGCTGCGCCCGCCGCTTATTATTTTCCTTCGATGGGCAGAATGCAGGGAATCGAAATATTAAAAGGAAGCAGTCAAATAAAATACGGTCCTTATACAACGGGAGGGGCGATTAATTTAATTTCAACGCAAATTCCAACTTCTTTCTCTGGAAAAGTAACAATGCTCGGTGGAAGTTTTGGCGGAAGAAACTTGCATGTCGTGGTTGGAAATGCACATAAAAATGTTTCCTACATGGTGGAAACTTTTCAATTCAGTTCTGATGGTTTTAAGCAAATAGATGTAGCTAAAAATGGTTCTTCTCGTAATTCTGGCTTTGTTAAACAAGATTATTTAGCTAAAATTAGAATAAACACCAATCCAGATGCTAAAATATACCAATCCTTGACATTTAAGATGGGTCAAGCGCTAGGGGCAATTAACGAAACTTATTTAGGTTTAACACAAGAAGATTTTGATGCCAACCCTATTCGAAGATATGCTGGCTCGCAAATGGATGAAATTAACACGCGACAAACACAATTTTCTCTAACACACAATGTTAAATTCTCCAAACACGTCCAATTAACAACAGTCGCATACAGAACTAATTTTAAAAGAAATTGGTACAAATTAGACCGTGTAAAAGACAGCACAGGGACTAAAACGAAGATTGCCACATTACTCGAAGACCCTTCAGCAACTCCAGAAGCTTTTGAGGTTCTAAAAGGCGGAAACAGTGTGAATGATGATGCTCTTTTTGTAAAAGCAAACAACCGTTCTTACTATTCTCAAGGAGTGCAAACGAAATTGAATATCAACTTTAAAACAAACAAAATCAAACATGATATTGACTTAGGTTTGCGTGTCCACGAAGATCAAATTGACCGATTTCAATGGTTCGATGAATACGCAATGAACGAAGGCGTAATGTTGCTCACAAAAGCAGGAACTCACGGAACAGAAAGCAACCGCGTGGAAACCGCAAATGCTGTGGCTGCCTATTTGCAGTACAAAATTAAAGTGAAAAAGCTGACGGTAATTCCTGGTATTCGTTATGAAAACATCACACAAACTCGCTGGGATTACGGAAAAAATGATGTGGAAAGAACGGGTGTGGATTTAAGCACACGAAGCAATACAGTTGATGTTTTTATTCCAGGCATAGGTGCTGATTATCGTCTTAACAAATCCATGAGCATTTTTGCTGGCGTTCACAAAGGTTTCGCTCCTCCTGGGTCTAAAAAAGAATTGGTGCCCGAAGAAAGTATCAACTATGAGTTGGGAACTCGCTACAACAGAAAAGGTCTTTCTGGGCAATTGGTTGTATTCTTTAATAATTACAGCAATTTATTGGGTGCAGACCTTGAGGCAGCTGGTGGAGGAGGAACAAATGAACAGTTCAATGGTGGTGCCGCACAAACTACAGGAATAGAATTCAACGCAACTTACGACTTGCTTTATTTCAAAGAGAAAAGTGCATTTAGTCTTCCTGTCAGTGTCGTATATTCCTACACCAACGCAAAGTTTTTAAATAGTTTCGATAGCCAATCCGAAGGTTGGGGATCAATTTCTGCAGGTGATCAATTTCCCTACATGGCCAATAATCAACTGACGGTGATTTTGGGTGTAGAACACCACCTTTTTAACTTCAGTTTAAGCGGAAAATACATCGATGCGATGAGAACTTCTCCAGGTCGTGGAACCATTTTGGCAAGCGATAAAATCGATTCTTACTTTGTTATTGATGCAAGTATAAGCTACAACGTACACAAGAATATTTCCCTTTTTGCAAACGCAACCAATATTAGCAACGAAGTTTATGTAGTTGCAAGAAGACCCGCTGGATTAAGACCGGGTATGCCTAGAGCGTTTAATCTAGGTTTAAAGGCTAATTTTTAGCTTTTCTTTAAAAAAAAGCCTTCAATTTGGGTTTCTGTTCGCAGAAAAGCTAATTTTGACTTGTAGAATTCTCTTTTATGAAAAAACCATACGATGTCGTAATTTTAGGTGGGGGTCTTGCGGGTCTAACTTTAAGCCTTCAATTGATAAAAGACAAGCCTAGTATTTCTATTCTAGTGCTAGAAAAACGAAGTGGAAACGCTCCCGAAGCTGCTCATAAAGTGGGAGAATCTACGGTGGAATTAGGAACACACTACCTTCGAGAAGTGCTAGACTTAAAAGGTTATTTAGAAGAAAAACAACTGCCAAAACATGGCTTGCGTTTTTTCCTCTCTCCACATCAAAAAGAAAATATCGACAAGAGAGTAGAACTTGGTCCAAGAGAGTTGCTTCCTGTTCCTAGTCATCAAATTGATAGAGGAACCTTTGAAAACGACCTTATAGAAATCGTAAAATCAAAAGGTGTGGAGGTTGTTCTTGGAGCGAAAGTAACAGATGTGCTTTTGGATGCTCAAGAGAAAAAAACATCCTACACAATTGATAATCAAGAGTACAATTCTTCTTCTTTATGGGTTGTTGATGCAACGGGCAGAAATAGTTTTCTAAAGCGAAAGTTAAAATTAAAACAAGATTTAGACCACGGAATATCTTCTGCTTGGTTTAGAATTAAAGGAGAAATTGACGTCGATTCTTGGTCAGAAAATGAAGACTGGTCAACTTACTTGGAACCCGGCCTTAGAAGGTTAAGCACCGTACATTTCATGGATGCTGGGTATTGGGTGTGGTTTATTCCTCTCGCATCAGGCAACACAAGTGTTGGAATTGTGGCTGATCCTGCTATTCATCCTTTTGACACCTATAATAAACTTGACAAAGCATTTGATTGGTTCAAAGCGAACGAGCCAATCGTTTATAAAAACCTAATTGACAAAAAAGAAGACGTTTTAGATTTTAAAGTGTTGAAACACTTCGCTCATTCTTGCGAAAAACTATACTCCACTGAACGCTGGGCGATAACAGGAGAATCTGGCTTGTTTTTAGATCCTTTTTACTCACCTGGAACCGATTTTATTGCTTTGAACAACGCTTTTGTTGGAGATTTAATCTTGCGCGACTTAGCAGGAGAAGATATTCATTCTCGCTTGAAAATCTTCGAAAGAACGCATTATTCCTTGTTTGAAAATTGGATTCCCATCTATCAAAACAAGTATAAATTATGGGGGAAAACACAGACTATGGTGTTAAAAATATTTTGGGACTGGGCAGTTTATTGGGCGGTTCCAACATTGCTTTTTACCAACAAAGGCTACACTGATATTCTCGTTTTGCGCGATTTGTTTGCAAAAAAAGATGCTGTTGGCGAACGGTTTGGTCGTTTGAGTCAACAAATGCAACTATTGTTGTTAGAATGGGGAGAATTTGATGACAAAGAATTCGAAAACCGCTACGTTGACCCTTTTGACATTCATTTCTTACAAGGTTTTCACACGGGAATTGACGAGCAACATTCTCCCAAAGAGCTGGTACAAAAAGTAAAAGACAACGTGCTTATTTTAGAACATATTGCTGTTGAAATGTTTAAATTGATGAGCCATAAGATTTATGGAACATCTATGGACATAAAAGTGGACCCATACAGCATGAGTCTTGCTAAAAAACCAACAGAAGTCAGTAAAGGACTATCGACAAACTTAAAAATTAAAGGAGATGTTTCAAAAATGTGGTTCTATTAGTTATTGGCTTTTGTATTCAGTAAGGAATGTGTTAACTTTGCGTCCTTATAAAACCAAAAAAATTGGATGTTAGTCGGAGAAGAGTTTGATAAAATAGAGTTTCATTGGTTCGGTCTTGACCTTTTAGAGCCGAATGCTTTTATTGGAGATATTATTATTTTCTCTCTTGCTTTTTTCTTTGCTTTTAAATTAAAGAGCTTTTTTCAATCTCCTTTTGTTAAAAACTGGTATCGTTTTTTTATTGTTTTTGGCTTGGGCTTTCTTATTGGTGGGTTAGGTCATGTGTTTTATAATTACTGGGGTGTCCCAGGTAAGTATTTTGGATGGTTTTCGGGCTTTGTCTATATCTTTTTTATTGAACAAGCAATGTTACCTTTTATTGAGAAAGAAAAATTAAGAAAAACGCTTATTTTATTGAGTAAGGTAAAGTTAGTCGTCGCTGTTATTGCAGAAGTTTTCGTTGTTTATTTTGTTGACCTAGCGAGTGATTATAAGCCCGCAATGAAAATTCCTCTTCTTAATTCTTCCATCGGACTCATTTTTACATTGGCAATACTTGGATATTTCTTCATGAAACGAATTAACCCTGGGTTTAAACACTTTGTCATCAGCGTTTTGATTATGCTCCCATCTTTGCCTTTTCAGGTTTTAAACATAAATTTAGCTCCATGGTTCGATAAAAACGATATCGGACACTTCTTTGTGTTTGTTGGAATGATTTTCTATTACTTTGGTGTAAAAAGAGTGGCTGAATATCAAAAAGGCTTAGCCGAAACTTAGTGAATCGTTAGAATACTGTACTCATTTACAGGATTTCCTGCGCTATCAATGGCTGTAATAAAGTAAACATACTTCCCTTTTGGTAATTGTTCTCCGTTAATACCAACCCCTCCCCACTTAAATTGAGGGTTTGATGTTTGGTAAACAGTTTTATTGTTCGCGTCTAATACCACTAAATTAAATTCTAAAAGCCCTTCACTTTTTATCAAGAAGTAATCATTATTTCCATCGTTATTTGGTGTAAAAGTGTTGGGTAATTTTTCGATAGAATACGTTTTCTTTACTTGTTCTAATTCATAATCAACAGGGTCAGTTGCACCCGCTGTGGGTGCGGTTATTGGAGAAACGATTGGATCTTTGCTCGCCGCGCCATCAGAAATAGCTTTTTCATCCTTATTTGTAGCACTCGTTCTTTGCTTTAAAATGCCTTTGGGCTCTTCGTCTTTTTTAATTTTCTCAACGAGAACTTCATCGTTGTTTATCACTGTACCACCAATAGAATTGCTGGTTTCTTTATTGCTAAGCGCATTATTATTTTCCGTTGCTCCGTCGGTAACCTCTAAAAACGTCTCGGCAATCTCTTCATTATCAGACGCTTGCGTGGTCTTGCTTGGTTTTTGCTCCGAGCCAGTGATTTTTTCTAATTCAGAAGTTTGTGTTTTTTTATCTTGTTTATTCTCTGAAGAATTTAAACTATAAACGACCACACCTGTAATTACAGCTGCAGAAATTGTTCCAATAATTATTTTTGTAAGCACAGAAATACCCGCTGCCACCGTTGTTGATTGTGCAGCAACTTGCGAAGCAATATTATTCCACAGCTGTGGGTTAACTTTCGCTTCATAGTTTCCTAATTTCTTAGAAAACAATTCTTGTATTTGGTCTTTACCTTTCAATTCCTAATTCTTTCATTTTTGTTTGTAAAAAAGCTTTTGCTCTCGAATACTGTGATTTAGAAGTGTTTTCTGTTACCCCTAACTGGTCAGCAATTTCTTTGTGAGAAAAACCTTCAATGGCGAACATATTAAAAACAGTTCTGTAGCCTTGGGGCATCTCGTTAATCAGCTTTAATAAATCATTTGCGTGCATGCTCTCTAAAATATAACTGTTGTGTTCCATTTTATAATCAACAACATCAATAGCAACATCGTTCACGAATTTCTTTTCTTTTCTTATTTGATCCAAAGAAGTATTAATCATAATTCTTCGAATCCACCCTTCCAAAGAACCTCCTTTATAAAGGTTCAACTTAGAAAAAATTTTCACAAAACTATCTTGCAAAACGTCTTCTGCTTCCTCTCTGCTATTCGCATAGCGCAAACAAACACCCAACATTTTCGGCGCAAACTTTTCAAACAACTCTCGCTGCGCTTTTTGATTCCCATCAATGCATTTTTTCACCAAAATAGAATCATCCATCGCTTGCGATTAACTTATAGACTTTTATTTACCCAATAAGGTTGCATCATCAACTGCAAATACTTATTTTCGTTTACCAAAAATAACACATGAAATTAATTTTCACTGCGTTCTTGTTCTTCTTTTCACTTTTTTCTTATTCACAAGATAAGCAAACAACCAACATAAAAAAAGGAAAATGGAATGCAAAATTGCAACTAAACAGTACACATAATTTGCCCTTTAACATTGTGGTCAAGAAAAACCGGGTGCATATAATTAATGGAGAAGAGACAATACTATTAGACCTTACAACCCTCAAAGATGACAGTCTGCACGCTCATTTCCCTTATTTTGATTCAGAATTAGTGTTTAAATCAACTAAGGAAAGCCTTTCTGGTTATTTTTATAATTATGCGAAAGGGGAGGGTTACAAAATTCCATTTACAGCAAAAAGAGGAAACTTATCTCGTTTTTCAAATGTTAAAAAGAAAGGTAAATCTGCGTTAATTGATGGCCGCTGGAAGGTTCTTTTTCAGCCAAACACAACATTTCAATACCCTGCGCTGGGGTTGTTTAAGCAAAAAGGGAATACTGTTAGCGGTACTTTTTTAACAGAAACGGGTGATTATCGCTATTTAGACGGAAATGTGACTACTGACAGCCTTATGTTATCTTGTTTTGATGGTTCACACGCTTTTCTATTCAAAGCAAAAATAATAGGCGATTCGCTATACGGACATTTTTTAAGCGGTAATCACTTTGAAAGCGAATGGAGCGCAACTAAAAACCCGAATTATGAATTGGTAAGCCCTGAGGAAATAACATATCTTAAAGAGGGAAGAAAGGTGGAGTTTGGTCTTCGTAAACTAAATGGCGACTCATTAATGTTCCCTAATAAGGACTATAAAAACAAAGTGGTTATTATACAAATAATGGGAACATGGTGTCCAAACTGTTTAGATGAGTCTAAATACTACAAAGAGCTATACGACCAATATCATAGTCAGGGTTTAGAAATAATCGCTGTCAGTTATGAAAATGGAAAATCCTTTGACGATTATGTAAGAAATGTGACTCGCTTAAAAACGAAGTTGGATTTAGAGTTCACCTTTCTCATTGGAGGTTCGGCAAGTAAAGGTTTAGCTTCTAAGCATTTTAATATGCTAAATGAAGTTGTTTCTTTTCCAACTTCCATTTTTATAGGTAGAGATGGAGAGGTTAAAAGAGTCCACACCGGGTTTAATGGCCCAGGAACTGGAGATTATTATCTCCAGTACAAGCAAAAAACGAGTTCTTTATTAGAGTCCTTATTAAAGGATTAGCAACACGCTATTTTATCAACCCTTCGCGCATGTCTTCCTCCTTCAAATTCTGTAGAGAAAAAGACATCAACAATGGTTAGGGCTTCTTCTGTTGTTAAATATCGCGCTGGTAGGGCAAGAATATTTGCGTCATTGTGTTCTCTTGCTAGTTGTGCTATTTCTGCCTTCCAGCACAATGCACTTCTCACTCCTTGATGTTTATTTGCTGTCATATTAATGCCGTTTCCTGAACCGCAAATCACTATTCCAAGAACATCTTTATTTGATTCCACTTTTTCTGCAACAGGGTGTCCAAAATCAGGGTAGTCGATACTTTCTTCAGAATAACAACCAAAATCTTCTAATTCATATCCTTTTTTAGTCATGAATTCAATAATCGCTTTTTTTAATTCAAAACCAGCATGATCTGAACCAATTGGGAGGTAATTTTTCATCTTTTTACTCTTTTTTTGTTAAAGTTAAGGATATTCACATTTTAGACAACTTTTAAACATTTTTAATAAATTCAATTTTAGAACCCTTTAAACATAGGGTGTCAAAAAAGATGTTTTACACATAAAATAAATTTTTTTGTTCATATTGGTTGATAAGATTTCATTTTTTTCTCTTGCTTATTAAAAAATTAATAACAACCCATTTCGTTTTTGATATAAACAAAAAAGTTAGCTGTTTTTTAAGAAGAGTTATCAATGTGTTTTCAAGGAAGTTTTTACAAATTAGGCGATAATGTTTTACACAATTGGTTTATGAACACCTGTTAATAAAGATGTTGTTTTCACCAAATATAGACATTGAATTGAATAATAAATAAATCCTTTCTTAATAAGTTAAAACGCAAGACTTATTCCTTTTTTTTACCAACAAATGAACACTCTTAATAATAGAAATAAATTCTTTTTTTATAAAAAATATTTATTCTTTATATTCTATAAGAGAAAGGAGAAAGGATTTTGATTTCTAGAAAATTATCTTATCTTAAAATAAATGAGTCTGAAAACTTAGGTAAAGTACTAATTATCAATCAGTTTAAAAACTTACTTGTTTAGTTACTAAAGAACAATTAACTTAGATAAAATTAATTTAGAAAGGTGAATTTTAAATGGCAAATTTAAAAGAAAGAATACAAAATTTAACACGACTTAAAAGTGGTTTTTCACCTCATTACAAAAAAGATGATAATTTAAATATATTAACATTTATTCATAGCATCACGGCCTTTATTATTTTCCCTGTTTTCTCTTTGGTAATTTACTTATTTGGTATCCCGGATGTTTATTTTTACTTAAGTATTTCTTATACCTTACTGTTTCCAGTATATCTCTTTTTTTGTTGGAAGATTAACTATTTAAATAACAAGTTAAATTTATTTTTCGTAGGACATTTTTTCGTAATGACGTTTTTAGCATTTATAAGTTTAATTGAAAATAATATTAAACCAGATGAGCTATTTATGTTTTCTGGTTTATTTGTTATAGGAGTTTTAGTAATTCAACGGGTATATTTATTACTGTTATACATTTCCTTTGTTATTCTTTTGTTTTTATACTTATTTTCAACTATTACTGAAGTAGGTGAGTTCTCTTATGTAATTTTTGTTATTCTTTTTATCATTTCAATATGCGCATTTTTTGTTTTATTGATACGAGCAAGAAAGATAAAATCTATCGAAAATTATTCAGGTTATTTACAACAAATTATTAATACCTCAGGTTTTGGATATATATTATTTGATGTAAAAAAAGACAATCGTATTATCGATTTTAATAGTGAGGTTTCTAAACTATTTAACATCAAAAACATTACTAAAACTGAAGTTGAGCTTATTATTTTTAAAAATATCTCATCGAGAGAACGTAAAATAATAACAGAACTGTCAGAAGGAAAAACATTTACTAAACAGGTTAAAATAAACTATTTAAATATTCCTCAAATTATAGAGTTTAAAATAAATATTTTTAAAATTAAGAAAGACAAATTATGGTTGCTACAAATTAAAAACGTTACTTCTGATCTTGATAAAATTGAAACAATAAGACAGTCCGAAAAAAAATACAGAAATCTATATGAAAATAATAAAGCAGGGGTTTTTACAATAGATAAAAACTCAATAATTTTGGATGGTAATCAAGCATTTTTTAAAATGCTTGATTCATTATGTTCTATAGGAGACCGTTTATTTATAAAAGAATCAGAGAAAGATTGGGAATTAATTTTAGAATCTTTAGGTGAAAACGAGCATACGCAAAACTATCAAACTCAATTTAAGCTTTCCAATGGAAATGAAAAAACCTTTGTTTTTAATTGGTATTTAGATAATAAAACGAACAATATTGAAGGTTCAGTTATTGATTTATCAAAGATTCAAAAAGCTTCTTTAGCGCTCAAACAGAGTGAAGAAAAATATAGATTAATTTATGAAGAAACGAATGATGCTATTTTAATTCTAGACGATGACAAAATAATAGATTCCAATAAAAAAACAAAACAGCTTTTTGGACTTTCTCAACAAGCATTGTTAGAAATGACTCTGTACGATTTAACCTATGAAAAAGAGGATAAAAAACTGACAGAGTATAATAGTAAGAAAAAAAGTCAAAATTCTCGAAGTGTTAAGTTTGATTGGGTTTTTAATGGTGGTGGAAAAAAAATAGAAGCTCAGGTAGTAGTAATTGAGGTTACCTTAGGTGATAAAATGTACTATCAATGTGTAATTCATGATAACACTTCAAATAATGAACACATTAGATCTATTGAAAAAAGTCAACAAAACCTTACAAATATTTTAGAAAACCACCCAGAAGGGATAATAATTTCGAAAAACAAATCGATTTTATTTACAAACGCAGAAATAACAAAACTGATTGGAAAAAATGTTGATTTAGACGCGCTTTTTAATAAAAAGGACCAAGAAAAATTTAACACAATCTATAAAGAACATTTGACCAGTAGAGAAAGAATAAATGAAAAACTAAATATTATTAACTTAACAAAGAACAAAATACTCATGGATGTTACATTGGCACCCACTATTTTTGAGGAAGAAGAAGCTGTTTTGTTAATTTTAAAAGATGTATCACATCAAAACAAGATTGAACGTGAAAAACTAAGAGCAGAGGTTGCTGAAGAATCAAACAAGAAGCTCGAAAATGAAATTAAAGAAAGAATTTCTGCGGAAAAGAAGCTAGAAGAGCAGTTTTTAAGGATGAAAGCCATTTTTGACAGTTCATCCAACACTTTTTTATTAACACTTGATCTAGACGGAAACATATCTTCTTTTAACAAACACAGCAAAGAATACTTTGAGAAAGTAATTAAGAAGGAGCTGAAGAAAAATAAGCCCATTCACACCTATTTTAATTCAATTGTAGATGATGAGAAAATTGAGTTTTTTAGAAAAACACTAAACAAAGTAAAGCAAGGAAAACCGAAGCAGTTTGAATTAGACATTGATTACAAAACCAAAAAATACTGGCTAGACGTCTTTATAAGTCCTATTTATGACACAGAAGGAGAGGTTTCTGAAATTTCTTTAGTGGCGCACGATATTAGTGAGAAGAAAAAAACAGCAATAGAAATTGAGGGTTCCTTAAAAGAAAAAGAAGTTCTTTTAAAGGAAATACATCACCGAGTAAAAAACAATCTACAAGTTATTTCAAGCATATTGAACCTTCAAAGTTCATTTATTGATGATGAAAAAACACTTGCCATTCTTCAAGAAAGTAGAAATAGGGTTCGAACAATGGCAATAATTCATGAAAACTTATATAGAACCGAAGATTTTTCTAGCATTAATTTTTCTAATTATATTGATAATTTAACAGGAAACTTAATTTCTTCGTATAAAATAAATGAAGAGATTAACCTCGTTAAAAACCTTAATGAAGTAGAGTTGGTTTTAGATCAGGCAATACCTTGCGGGCTGATTGTCAATGAAATAATTAGTAATTCACTCAAATACGCATGGGAGCAAAATGAAAAAGGGAGCATTTTTATTTCGTTAAGAGAAGAAAAAAACGTAGTTTACCTTGAAATTTCAGACGATGGTGTTGGACTACCGTTTGATTTTAACAGCGCAATAACGGATACCCTTGGACTACAGCTTGTTTCTACCCTTGTAGAGCAGTTGGATGGAGAAATATTTGTTGATAGTGATAAAGGGACGAAATATTTAATTAAATTTGATAAAATCAAAACATAAGCAATGTCAAAAATAAATGTACTTGTTGTTGAAGACGAATCGATTGTATCTAAAGATATTCAACACAGCCTTAAGAAATTAGGATATAATGTTGTTGGCGCTTCAGCTACTGGAGAAAAAGCGATTGCATTGGCAGCATCAGAGAATCCAGATGTCGTTTTAATGGACATCATGTTAAAAGGAGAAATGAACGGCATCGAAGCTGCGGATCAGATAAAAAGCAATCAAGCAATTCCTATTATCTTTTTAACGGCTTATGCGGATGAATTGACACTGTCAAAAGCAAAAATCACCCAACCTTACGGTTATATTTTAAAACCATTCAAAGAGATTGATCTTCACACGACAATTGAAATGGCGATATACAAACACAGTAAAGAACAAGAGGTTATAAAAGAAAGAGATCTCCTTTTCTCAATTGTTGAAAATAAAGAAGAAGGAAACGATTATATTTTTGTAAAAAACAACAGTAAACTGGTGAAACTAAAAACGACCAACATTTTCTTTATTGAAGCACTAAAAGACTATGTTGTTATTCACACCAATGAAAAAAGATATACCATCCATTCAACAATGAAAGATATTGAAAAGAAAATGGGTAGTACAGACTTTTTAAGAGTGCACAGGTCTTACATTATCAGATTGGATAAAATAGCAACGATTGAACATCCAAATTTAACCCTAGAAGGAGTGGAGAAAATGATACCTATCGGCGGCTCTTATCGGGACGACTTAGTAAAAAGAATTAATCAAGTTTAATCAAGCACGAGCTCTAGGTTAATCTGACGCTTCTTGGTGGAAACTTCATAAACCCTCACTTTTACCTTATCTCCAAAACTGTAGGTTTTTTTGGTTTTAGAACCAACAATAACCAATTTATCAGCATTGTAACGGAATTTATCACCAGGAATATCATGAATAGGTATCATTCCCTCACACTTGCTATCGTCCATTCGAACAAACATACCGAACTCTGCAATCCCTGAAATAGTACCCGCAAATTCTTCTCCAATATGTTCTACCATAAATAAGGTTTGAAAATACTTTGTGCTTTCTCTTTCTGCCTCAACCGCTTTTCTCTCCATTCTAGAGATACGCTTACAAATGTCGTTTAGTTCATTGCCGTAACGATGTTTTTTCGTTGTTAATTCTTCCTGAACGATTCTATGAACCACTAAATCAGCATACCTTCGAATAGGAGATGTAAAGTGTGTGTAATTCTTGAACGCCAAACCATAATGCCCTATATTTTTTGTTTCATACGTTGCTTTTGCCATTGAACGAATCGCCATTGATTGAACAAGGGAAAATTCGTTAGTTTGACGAATGTCAGCCAATAAAGCATTGATGTTTTTTGAAATTTTATTTGGATCTGTCACATCAATTTCATACCCAAACTTTTTAATGAAAAGGGTAAACATTGCAATTTTTTCAGGATTAGGATAATCGTGACAGCGATAAACGAAAGGCGTTTTTTTATCTCCTTTCTTCTCTCCTGAAACGAAAGTTGCTACTTTTCTATTGGCAAGAAGCATAAACTCTTCAATCAACTTATGCGCATCTTTAGATGTTTTAATAATCACATCAATAGGAAAACCATCGTCATCTAATTTAAAACGAACCTCTTCACTTTCGATGTTCATAGCGCCGTTATTTAGACGTTTTTTACGAAGAACCTTCGCTATTTTGTCTAAAACAAGAATTTCATCACGAAAATCACCGCTTCCACCCTCAATAATTTCTTGCGCTTGCTCGTAAGTATATCTTTTATTAGAGTGAATTACCGTTTTTCCAAACCATTGATTATACACCTTTCCACTTTCGTCTATTTCAACAACAGCAGAAAAGCTAAACTTGTCTTCATTGGGTCTTAGTGAACAAACCAAGTTAGAAAGCTGTTCAGGAAGCATAGGAATTACTCTATCAACTAAATAAACAGAGTTAGAACGCTTTAGTGCTTCTACATCCATAGCGCTTCCAGGAGTAACGTAGTGACTTACGTCGGCAATGTGAATTCCAACTTCAATATTACCGTTCTCTAAACGCTGAAAAGACAGCGCATCATCGAAGTCTTTTGCATCAAGAGGGTCAATAGTAAAGGTTGTTACATTTCTAAAATCCTTTCTTTTACTTACTTCTTTAGGGTCTAATTCTAAGTGAATTTTTTCAGCTTCTGATAAAACATTATCAGGAAACTTGTAATCCAGCCCTTGATTAACAAGAATACTAATCATTTCAGTGTCGTTTCCTCCACTATTACCAAGAACCTCTATTACTTCTCCATAAGGGTTCTGAGCAGATTTTGGCCAAACGGTAATTTTAGCGATTGCTTTGTCTCCGTTTTTTGCCCCCTTTAATTTTTCTTTTTGAATGTATAAATCAGTTCCAATTTTCGAATTGTCTGGCACTAAAAAAGCAAAATTTTCATTCATTTGAATGGTTCCTACAAATTGCGTTCTTTCTCGGGTAATAATTTCAACAATTTCGCCCTCAAAACGACTTTTCCCGCGCTTTGTAACTTGTACTTTTACTAAATCACCCCCAATTCCATGGTTCAGTGACTTTTCATGAATAAAAATATCAGCAATCTTCTCGTCATCGACAATAACAAAACCAGCCCCTCGTTGTGTTAATTGCAAGACACCTTCATAAAAGGAGTCAGAACTGTTTAGCTTGTAACTACTGTAACTATCCTTTTTTAAATAATTAGTTTTTGCTAGATCTTCTAAAATAGAATAAACGAGTTTTCTCAAAGCAGATTCTCGCACATCAATTAGGGCGCAAACCTGTTTATGGTTTAAAGAACTCTCGGAATTTTCGGTGAAAACCTTTCTAATTATGTGTTTTAAGCTCTGTTGAAGCTTTTTTTTTGGTTTTTTTCTTTTTGACATTGTTACGAAGGTACGTTTTCTTTGGTTATTTATAGAATGAATTATCTGATTATGATAACTTTGTAAAAATACAGGTTATGAATAAGAGAGTTGAAAAAGCATTAAACGAGCAAATTGAGAAAGAGGCGTTCTCTTCTCAGTTTTATTTAGCAATGGCATCTTGGGCAGAAACTCAAGGCCTAAACGGAACAGCAAAGTTTTTATACACCCACTCTGACGAAGAACGGTTTCACATGCTGAAATTGGTGAAGTTTGTCAACGAAAGAGGTGGAAAATCGATAATTCCCGGCCTAAAAAAACCTGCAGACAGTTTTAAAGGAGTTGAACACGTATTTCAATTATTATTAGACCACGAACTTTCAGTTACACAAAGCATTAACGAGTTGGTAGATATTTGCCTCCAAGAAAAAGACTATACAACACACAATTTTATACAGTGGTATGTTTCTGAGCAGCTTGAGGAAGAGGCTTTAGCAAGAACAATTATTGATAAAATTAAACTTATAGGAAACGATAAAGGAGGCTTGTATTTATTTGATAGAGACCTTGAAAACGCGGCAATTCAAATTGATAAACCGGCAACATTTTAAAGCGCCTTTAAATCTATGCTGAAGATTGTTGTTATTATATTCTTGTCTTTTTTAGTGCCTTCGAATGGGGGTGCACAAGAAAAGTTTAGGTTCAAAAATTACACAATCAATGACGGATTATCACAAAGTTCGGTTACAGCAATAATTCAAGACGACTTAAATGCACTTTGGGTAGGAACTCAAGATGGCCTAAACAAATACGATGGAAATTCTTTTGAAATTTACACATCAGATAAAACCGACGGCCTAGAGAGTGAATTTATCAACGCCTCTTTAAAGGATAAAAAAGGAAACCTTTGGTTTGGTACAAATAAAGGGTTAACCCGCTATCAAATAACAACAGAAAAATTTACCACCTACTTTTTAGACAGTAAAACACAAGGTCAAATTAGTGACCTTGTTGAAGATGAAGATGGAAACTTATGGGTAACGACCGTTGAAACAGGTCTTTTTTTGTTTGACACAAAAGAAAATTTGTTTTCAAGCTATTTTAACCTGCTTCCTGTGTTAAAAACAAAAAATGTTGCAATTACAGATAAGGGACTTTTAGTTGTAACGACAGCAAACAAAGGAATTTATATTGTTAACGTTTTTAATAAAAGCATAGATAAAATAGAAAATAAGCTCTATAAAAGTGAAGAAATAAACTATAACTGTGTTAAGTTTATTGAAGATAATCGCGTTATTTTAGGAACAAATAAGGGGCTTTTAGAACTAAACCTTCAAAGCAAACAGTTAACCGTTAAGTTTGATTATTTAAACAGAAAAGAAGGGCTTCAAAATATATCAGATGTGTTTTTTCAAGAAAACATAGGTTGGTTGATTTCAACAAACGACAATGGGCTATTTATTGTTAAAAAAAGAGGAAAAATCCTACACAGCACAGAAGACATTTTTCAAAAAAATGCTTTAATATTCAACGAACTGAATATAATTTTTAAGGATAATTCAGGCGTTTTTTGGTTGGGGTCTCAAAGAGGGCTTTCAAACTTTAACCCGCTAACAAATGGGATATTAGGAGTTGGGGCAAATGGAAATGCAGAAAAAGGCATTCCAACTCCGAGCGTTTGGTGCTTTGAAGAAAGTAAGGACAAAAAACACATCTACATAGGTCTTGACAAGGGAATTTCAAGGTATACAAAAAAAACAGGAAGATATAAACAATATTATCGCAAAAAGAACGCCAAAAATAACGGAACAGGGGAGATGACAACCCTTTCAATTGAAGCAATGAGTAATAATACTTTACTTGTTGCTTGTGCTGATGGCCTGTATAAACTTAATATTTTAGAGAACAGTTATAAGTTTCAACCAATCATCACAGAGGGGGTAAATGATTCAAAACACAATAGAGTTTATTCTATAACTCATTGGAAAAACAACCTTTATTGGGTGGCAACAAAGGACGGCGTACTTCTGTATAACAGTAAAACAAATAATTTAGAAGCTTTTGAACATGATTATTCCAATAGTGAAAACACTATTTCCAAAGGAATATGTCGCTTGGTTTATAAGGACATTAACAATGGAATTTGGTTCACAACAAGCACGGGAGGACTCAATGTTCTCTCTGAATCAAACGGAATAATAAAAATAATACCATACGCCTTTAATTTTAAGATTAAAGAGTCAACATCAGACTACATTGCATCAATTTATCAGGAAAAAAAAGGAGTTTATTGGCTCGGAACACTCGGAGCAGGACTAGTAAGGTGGAATGAAAGGAAAAAAGAAGCCAAAATATTTAATAAAAAAGACGGCTTACCAAATGATGTTATATATGGTGTTGTTGGAGGAAAAGAAGGGGTTTTATGGATGAGCACCAATAAAGGGTTAAGCAGATTTAACTCATTGACAGGCAAAATAAAAAATTACACAGAAGTTGATGGATTAATGAGTAATGAATTTAACCTTGGCGCTTACATGAAGTCTTCAAAAGGTATTTTATACTTTGGAGGAATTTATGGGTATAATTATTTTGACCCAAATACACTTACAAACACAACGAAAAGAGTGTCGGTTGTGTTTACAAAACTAACTCTAAAAAGCACAAAAGAGGGAAACAATATTTCACCCCTTTCTAAACCCATTTTTTTAACAAAGAATCTTCAATTGAGTTATAAGCAACGAAGCTTTTCTATAAAGTTTCAAGCCGTTGATATCAGTAACCCAGACATCCTTAACTACAAATATTTTCTCAAGGGCTCGGGAGAAGGAGAGATTTTGTTAGGTAGTCAAAATGAAATTCATTTTAATTCTCTCGCCCATGGAGAGTATGAACTTATGGTTTATGCAAGGTTGGGAGACGGTCCTTGGAGCGCATCTCCTGCGGTAATTAAAATAATAATTGCCCCTCCTTTTTGGTTTACATGGTCGTTTTGGATCGTTCTTTTGCTCGTTTTAGGGCTTTTAACACGTTTTTTCATAAAAAAAAGAGTTGCAGATGCTCGAAGAGATCAGGTTTTATTGGAAATTAAAATAAACGAGAGAACCAGAGAGATAAAAAAACAGAACAAGAAAATAGAACTTCAGCGAAAAAAGTTGGAGCAAGAGAGAAATACTGTTATTAAGCAACAAGAGGAATTACAAATAGAGAAAGACAAAACAGAGCGTCTTCTAAGAAATGTAATTCCAGCATCTACAGCTGACGAGCTTAAAAAGAGAGGAAAAGCGAGAGCACGATCTTACAAAACAGTTTCTGTTTTATTTACAGACTTTGTAGGCTTTTCGAAAATTTCTGATGAGATGTCAGCAACAGAGCTGGTAAAAAAACTAGATGTTTATTTCACTAAATTTGATGAAATAATAGTAAAAAATAGCCTTGAGAAAATAAAAACAATTGGAGACGCATACATGTGTGCGGGGGGAGTGCCTGTTAGAAACACAACAAATCCGATTGACACTGTTACGGCGGCGTTACAAATTCAAAACTACATGCAGAAGCGAAAAAACGACGCGCTTGCAAATGATAGAGATTATTGGGAGTTAAGATTAGGAATTAACACAGGAGAAGTTACTGCGGGAGTGATAGGAAGCGAGCGGCTAGCATACGATATTTGGGGAGCAACTGTTAATCAAGCGCAAAGAATGGAGATGTTTGGGCAACCTGGAAAAGTGACCATTACAGGAGCAACATATCAATTTATTGAGCCTTATTTTGAATGTAGATATTCAGGAAAAATAGAGACAAAGAATAAGGAAATGATTGAAATGTATGTGGTTGAAAGAATAAAACCAGAACTTTCAAAGAAAGGAGAAGGCGTAGAGCCCAACGAAAAATTTCAGCAAATTGTTAACCTCCACCACTACAGTTCTATTAATTACTACAAAGCGGAGCGACACATTATAAATGTGTTAGAGCAACAGTTGTCAGAAAACCTCCATTATCATAGTATTGCGCACACAAAAGACGTTGTTAACGCGGTTGAGCGACTTGCATTGGCAGAGAATGTAACCGATGAAGGGTTATTCTTATTAAAATCAGCAGCAACCTATCACGATGCTGGCTTTGTAGAAAAATATGAAAAAAACGAACCTGTTGGTGCAAGAATGGCTGAAGAAATTCTACCACTTTATGGCTACACGCTGGAACATATTGAAAAAATAAAGGAATTAATTTACGTTACAGAAATCCCCCACCACCCTAAAAACAATCTTGAAGAAATTATTTGCGATGCCGATTTAGACTATTTAGGACGTGCTGATTTTCATGAAATTTCGAGCAGGCTTTGTCAAGAGTTAATAGAGCATGAAAAAATTAAGGATAAAAAACATTGGGATCAAATTCAGATTCAATTTTTAAGCGCACACAAGTACTTTACGAAGACAGCAAGAAGAACAAGGAGTAAAAAGAAATTGAAGAACTTGCAAGAAGTGAAGGATAGGTTAGAAAAGGATGAGTACTAAAAAAGGGAGGTATAACCCCCCTTAAATGAAACATTTTACACTTATTTATCCGTTAAAATCAACAGCCAATGTCGTAATACCCTCAATAGGATTCATAATCATTACAGGAATTTTAGCGTCATTTGTGATGATGTATTCTTCATGTTTCGCTGTTAAAACACCCAACACACTTGTCTTGTTTAGGTTCATAATAGCAATTAAATCAGCATCAATGCTAACAGCGTGTTTAATTACTTCATTGTCAAAACCGCTTGCTTTAACTTCAGTAACCGTCATTGATATATCTCTTTCTCCTAAATATTTTTTGGCGAACTGGACGTTTCCTTTTACTTGATGAGAAAGAAATTCATCTTTTTCTTCAGGAATAATAATATGAATATTTGAGTTGAAATATTTGGCAATATTTGCAACGATGGCTAATTTTTGTTTCGTTTCTTTGTTTAAATCTAAAGGAAGAACGATGTCATCATATCCAGTTTCTTTAGGTGTTGTTTCTTGTACTACAACGAATGGCACAGATGAATGAGTGATTACTTTTAATGCATTCATTCCTGTTAAATGCTGCCATCCATGAGTTCCATGAGTTCCCATAAAAATAAGTTCAGCGTGGTGCTCTGCTGCGAAGTCTCCTATGTCTTCAAAAATATTTCCTACCCTTACGGATGGAGTTATTTTAACAGAAGAGTCGTAGTTTGCTACAACTTCATTTAATTTTGTTTCAGCAGCATTAATGTCTTTGTTTTTTGCCACAACATGAAGCAAGAATATCTCAGCATTCAATGGTTTTGCAGTTTTAAGGGCATGATCAAGAGCTATATTCGAAACGTTTGTGAAGTCGTGAGGTACAATAAAATTTTTAGTTCTCATTTTTATATGGTTTTCTAGTTTAAAGAAATGTAGTACAAATATAAGAATAATGTGTTTATAAAATAAACGTTTACTTTAACTGCTCTGCAAAATTCTTTCTTTTTCTTCCTTTCATTAAACCGTTAGCCAAGACAGTTAAAACAATAATTACGGCGCCGAAATAAAAACGATTACTTAATAGTTCGTCTTCATTTAAGATAAAAACAGCCAAAACAAGCGTATAAATTGGCTCTAGATTGATGGATAATGAGACCGTGAAAGCTCCGAGGTGTTTCATAACAACAATAGTTGCTAAAAAAGCAAAAGACGTACAAACCACCCCTAAAAAGATCAACCATAAAAAGTCAGATTGGGTCATTACAAACAGCTCAGAATTGAATTTACCAAGAAGAATTAAAAAGATAGAAACACTAATCGCAGCAGAAATCATTTCATAAAAAGTCATAACGTTTGCGGGTTCCCGTTCTACAATTTTTGTGTTGAATACAGCAAAAAGGGCAGCAAAAAAAGCAGAAACCAAACCATAAATCAAAGCGACAAATTCATTATGACTAAATCCAGAAGTGGTGATGTAAATTCCAAAAACAACAATAAGACTGAGGACAAGTTCGGCGGGGTTAATTTTCTTTTTGAACACCAAAGGCTCTAACCACGCAACATGTAGGGTGGTTGTCGATAAACAAAGAATACCAAGAGAGGCCGTTGAAAGTTGAATGGATTGATAGAAAGTTAACCAGTGAACCGCTACGAACATACCAACGATTATAAGGTGTAGTAAGCTGCCCTTATATTTTGTTTTAAAAGAACCTCCTCGAGCAATCATATATATTCCTAAAGCAATAAACGCAATGATTACTCGAAACCATACAATAACGACAGCGTCAAGAAGAATAAGCTTCCCCAAGATACCTGTAAAACCCCAAATGAATATAATGAGGTGCATTAGTATAAGATATTTAAACTTTGAGTTCATGTTTGCAAAACTAAAAAAGCGTTCTGAATTACAGAACGCTTTTTTAAAACATTATATAGATGATTAATGGATTCCTATTTCATCTTTTTAAGCAATTTTTTACGCTTGCCGTCAAGTTTAGATTGAGCGTCGTCTAGCTTAGAGTTAGACTCGTCTAACTTTTTCTGATCACCCGCAAGCTTATCAAGACCCTTGCCTTTCTTAATTTTTTTATCTAGCTTTTTTTGCTTGTCATCTAATTTTTTTCTGTCTTTTTCTATTTTTTCTTGATCACCATCAAGTTTATCAAGTTTTGCCTGGTTGGCTGCTTCTTTTTTAGCGTCTTTTTCGGCTTCTTTTATTTCTTTCTCAGCATCTTTTGCATCTTTTTCAGCTTCCTTTGCTTCTTTCTCTTTCTCTTTGGCTAATTTTTCAGCATCCTTTTTGGCAGACTCTTCCTCTTTCGCTTTTTTCTCTTCTTCTTTCGCGTCTTTTTCTTTCTCTTTCTTTTCCTTCTCTGCTGCATCTTTCATTTCATCAGCTTCTTTCTCTTTTTCCTTTGCCGCTTTTTCTGCTTCTTCACGCTCTTTCTCTTGCTCTTTTTGTGCTTTTTCTGATTCCTTTTTAGCCTCTTTCTCTGCGCCTTTCGCTTTTTCTAATTCAGAACTAGCTCCTTCGAGAGCTTCAGCACGCTTTTTAGCTTCCTCTTCTCGTTTTTTAGCCTCTTCTTCCCGTGCTCTTATGTCTTCTTCAATTTGCTTACGCTTATCATCAGAGATGGTATTTGAATTGTTTTTTATTTCTTCGGCTTCTTCCTTTGCTTCTTCAGTGCGTTTTTTTGCTTCCTCAGCTTCTTTTGAAGCCTCTTCTCCTTTCGCAGCCAATTCTTCCGTTTCTTTTCTTAACTCTTCTTGTCTTTTTATAGCCTCTTCTTTTCTCGCGATTGCTTCTTCGGCCTCTTTCTTTTCTTGCTCTGTTTCTTCTTGCGTTTTTACAACACGAACTTCAGATTCTTCGGTTATTTCGGTAACAGTTTCTCCTTTACCAATAAGGCTAAACGAATAAGTTTTTCCAGTTTCTAACTTAATACCATTCAATTTTTGAGATTTATATAGAGAATGATAAACCTCTATCGTAACAAGTTGGTTACCATAACTAGCAATATTAATGGTTACGTTACCACTTTCGTCAGTAGTTCCTGCACCGATTACCATTCTTTGGGCAACTATTTTAACCAAAGCTCCCTTTACAGTTTCACCACCGCTATTAACAGCAATCGTTACATCAACACCTTCTTTTGCTATGTTTTCAATAGCTACGCTTGTTTCTGCGACAGAGGCAAAAGTTACAAACGACGCCATAATAACAGCGACTAATACATACAGTTTTTTCATTTTTATCTTCTTTTGGAAACCTAAATATACAGGTTTCATCGTTATTGTGGTAATTAAATCAAAAATAGTTCCAAAAAATCAATTACTTTTATATTCTATGCATTTTAAATCAGTTATTGGGCAAGAAAAACTTAAAAGTCGTCTTATTGAAGAGGTTAAGAACGACAAAGTAAGTCATGCGCAACTATTTTTAGGAAAACCTGGATATGGAACACTTCCAATGGCTTTGGCGTTCGCACAATATTTATTTTGTGAAAACAAAGGAGAAAAAGACAGTTGTGGAGAATGCTCTTCGTGTTTAAGGGTTGACAAAATGGAGCATCCAGACCTTCATTTTTCTTTTCCAACGGTGCAAGCACTTTCGAACACGAGCGACCCTTTTCTTTCTGATTGGCGAGAACAAGTAATAGAAATGCCTTATTTTAACCTTAATTCTTGGTTAAAAAGAATAGATCCAAAAGAAAGAAAACCAATCATTAGTGTTCATGAAAGTCAGCAAATAATTAAAAAACTAACACTTAAAGCCTTTGAAGGAGGATACAAAGTGATGATAATTTGGATGGCAGAAGAAATGAACCCTCAGTGCGCCAATAAACTATTAAAAATTATAGAAGAACCACCAGCAAAGACCGTTTTTATCTTAGTTGCAGAATCACAAGACTATATTCTGCAAACAATTTTATCAAGAACACAAAAAATAATTTTCCCAAAAATAGGATGTGACGATACGATAGAATATTTAAAAAGTAAAAAGGGAGGAGCGCCTTCAGAGAGTATTGTCAGCAGATCAAAGGGCGACCTTATAGAGGCACAGGAATTGTTTAGTGAAAATCAAGGAGAGGACGCAAATAACCAGCTTTTTATTCAGCTGATGAGGGTTTGTTATAAAAAAAATGTGCTCGACATGATTTCTTGGGCAGAAGACATTACCAAAACAAGCAAAGAAAATCAAAAGCAATTTTTAAAATATGCCTTGCACATGTTTAGGCAAAGCATTTTAAGAAACTATACTGGGGATGTTATTACACGAGTTTCTGAAGATGAAGATGCCTTTTTAGAGAATTTTGCAAAATTTATAACGGGCAATAATATCCAAAGTATGACAGAATCTTTCAGTGATTCTGTATATTATATAGAAAGAAATGCAAACACTAAAATTCTGTTTACAAATCTCTGTTTTCAGGTAATGAGACACATTCATACAGGCTAAATAGTGCTTGATTTTTAAGAAGGAGAAGATTTTAGAAGAAAATTATTGAATAATTTGTATTTTTATACCCAAGAAATATAGACTATGAGTTGTACCAATTGTGGAGATGGAACTCCAAACGGATGTAAAAATAATGGTACTTGTAGTTCTGGTGGATGCAATAAATTAGAGGTGTACGACTGGTTAGCAAATGTTGCTTTACCGAACGGACAGGCTCCTTATGATATAATAGAGGTTCGATTTAAAAATAGCCGAAAATCATTTTTTAAGAACACAAACAACCTTTCTCTCCAGGCTGGAGACGTTGTGGTTGTTGAAGGTTCTCCAGGAACAGACATTGGTGTCGTTTCAGTAACGGGAGAATTAGCCAGAATTCAAGTAAAGAAGAAAGCGCCAAAATTGAAACCTTCGGAAGTAAGAGGGATAAAATCAACGGCCTCACAAGATGATATCGACCGCTGGATTAAGGCGCGATCGTTGGAAAAAGAAGTAATGTATAAATCTCGCACATTGGCGGTGAATTTAAGCTTGCAAATGAAAATTTCTGACGTTGAATACCAAGGAGACCTTTCAAAAGCAACATTCTATTACACCGCAGAAGGGCGGGTGGATTTTAGACAGCTAATTCGTGATCTTGCCGGAGAATTTAAGGTGAGAATAGAAATGAAACAGATAGGTTCTCGCCAAGAATCAGCAAGGCTTGGGGGGATTGGTTCGTGCGGGAGAGAACTTTGTTGTTCAACTTGGTTGACAGACTTCAGGTCTGTTTCAACTTCTGCTGCTCGTTATCAACAGCTGTCTTTGAATCCTCAAAAACTCGCTGGACAATGTGGAAAGTTGAAATGTTGTCTCAATTATGAGTTAGACATGTATTTGGACGCGCTAAAAGCCTTTCCGAAAGGAGATTTAAAATTAAGAACTGAGAAAGGCACCGCAATGCACGTTAAAACAGACGTTTTTAAGAAAGAAATGTGGTACGCTTACGACGATGGAAAAGGGGGAGGTTCTTCGCTTGTTCCTCTTAAACCAGAGCGAGTAAGAGAAATTATAAGACAGAATAAAGACGGAAAAAAACCCTTTGATTTAGCCGATTTTATTGAAACCGTTGAGGTTGAAAAGCCAGATTATACAAATGTTGTTGGACAAGACGACCTTAATCGCTTTGAGCATATTTTTAAAAAGAAGAAAAAGAAGCGTCCAAACAAAAGCAGGGGAGGAGGAAAACAAAAAGAAGGAAACAACAATCCGAACGCAAAAAACAAGTCAAAAAACTCATCGAATAACAATAAACGAAGAAATAACAACAACAATAAGAATCAACAGCGCAGTAATAATCAAAACCCTCGAAACAAAAAGAATGACTAAGAAGATATATTTGTTTGGATTTCTGCTTTTTATCTTGTCCTCTTGTGGAGAAACACCTCTTTTTGAAAAAGTGTATTCATTTGAAAACAGAGAATGGCCTCAAGATGTAAAACCCATTTATGAGGTTAAAATTGAAGACGTTGATAAAGAATACAATTTTATTCTATCGCTTAGAACAACAACAGATTACAAATACAGTAATTTATGGGTGTTTATGAAAACGGATTCTCCAGACGGGAATTCTGCTCGAGAACCATTTGAAATTAAAATCACAGATGAAAATGGCGCTTGGATTGGAAACAATACTGGATCTATAGTTGAAACATCTCTTTACTTTGAAAAAAGAATGTTACCTTTAGAAGGAACCTATACATTTACCTTAGAACAGGGAATAACAGCCTCTGAAATAGATGAAGTTCTTGACTTAGGTTTAAGGGTGGAAGAAGCGAAGTAAGGTCTTTTTTATAAAAAAGACAAAAGAAGCTTTAGGAAACATAAAAAAGCACCTAATTAACTGGGAAAATGTTTGAAACAGAAGTTAAATCCCTAAAATCCCTTAATCACTACCTGCAAAGGTTGGTGGAGAAAAAACTTTGGTTAAAAGTTATTATTGCCTTGTTTTTAGGAGTGGGGTTAGGCTTGTTATTAAGTTCAGAAAATGGTTGGTTGAGTAAAAACACAGTTGATATTTTAGGCAACTGGCTTGCGCTTCCAGGAATACTTTTTCTTAAGCTCGTACAGATGATTATGATCCCTCTGATTGTTGCATCTATAATTACTGGAATTGCAGGAAACAACAAAGAGAATTTAAGAAAAATGGGGTTCGGAGTCCTACTGTACTTTGTTGGAACTACCATCGTTTCTGTTAGTATTGCCATGTTTCTTTCGATAATTTTCAAACCGGGTAAATTTCTTCATCAGCATGCAATAGCAAAACACAGTGGAATAGAATCCTCCAACATAGACTCTTTTGGCTTTGAAAATATACCCAACGCCATTTCTAACCTGTTGCCTGAAAACCCATTGGCATCTATGGTGAATGGAGAAATGTTAAGCATCGTGATTTTTGCAATAATTATAGGGGTTGCCGTTCTTTCTCTCGAAAGCAGATTGTTGCGCCTGTAAAAACACTTTTAAACGCGATTCAAGAAGTCTGTATAACAATCGTTAAATGGTCTATGCTTTTGGTTCCTGTTGCTGTTTTTGGACTTATGGCACAACTTACCTCTAGCGTCGGATTAAGTTCCCTTTCAGGTCTTGGGTTTTATGTCGCAGTCGTTTTATTAGGGTTGTTGCTCTTGGGTATTTTTTATCTTATTCTTATTTTTTTAGTTACGAAAAGAAGCCCCTTCCAATTTCTTAAAAAAATAAAAGACGTTCAACTTTTGGCGTTCTCTACAACAAGTTCGGCAGCTGTAATGCCTTTGTCTTTAAAAACGGCAGAAGAAGAGTTGGGGGTAGAAAAAAGCATTAGCAATTTCATAATCCCAATTGGAGCGACGGTAAACATGGACGGAACGGCGCTCTATCAAACCATTACGACTTTATTTATTGCCCAAGCTTACGGCTTAGAAATGAGTATGTTTAATATTATCGTAATAATCATAACCATTGTTGCCGCATCAATTGGAACACCAGCTATTCCAGGGGGCGGAGTGGTTGTTCTTGCTTCTGTTTTAGGAAGTGTAGGAATTCCCACAGAAGGAATTATTATAATAATTGGTGTAGAAAGAATATTAGGAATGTTTAGAATTGCCATCAATGTAACAGGTGACCTCACGGCATGTGTTATTTTTAATAAATTTTATGGAAAAACCAAAGCTTTATGATATTGAGAAGATAGACATTTAAAAACGTCTTTATGAAAAACAAAAAAACGGATAGAATTTATTTTAAAAAACATTTAAACCATTAGAAGGCCCCTCTATTTACCCTTGATTTTATAGCTATAGGACAGAGCAATCACATGTCTTATTTGGTCCTCAAAATCATGAAACTTATTGTCTAATTGATATTTGATAGACAAGGTGTTTGGACCCTTAAGGTTCACCTTAGTTCCTAGCCCAAGTCTAAATTTAGAAAAATCAGGTCCGATAGGGCTATATGTTGGGTCATAAAAGAACTCAACAGCTGCAAAAGGCGTAAAAATGCTGTTGTCTATCTTATATTCAACACTTGGTTTAAAACGAAAGGCAACATCAAAATCAGGATTGTATTCTGGGCGCGAAAAACTATTGAACGCATATTGATACCGAAGCCTAAAACCTATGGATAGTTTAGAAACGTCTTTTTTGAAATTAACATTGAAATTGAGACGATTAGAAGCCTTATAGTTTCCATACTTATTTCTGTCAACAATGAAACGATATTCTATAGAAGGACGTAACCATTTTAAGGGCTTATACTCAACCCCAAACTGTGGAAAAAAGGTTTCGACACCAAACCCTCCAATTCGTGTATTTAATTCTCCCGCCCAAGACATTTTATCTGAAATTTGGCCTTTAGCACCAATTTTTGTCCACAACATGTAGTCATCATTCTGCCCAAAAGAAGAAGATGAAAGTGTTAGGATTAAAAGAACCTGAAGGACTAATCTCATTTTTTTATAGTGATAGTTCCTATGTCAACAGTTGATTTTTTCTTGCTAATTTGACTATCAACAAGCACCACAGCCTTACCGCTTGGAGATGTAACATCCTTTTCGTAAACAAAGATTTGATAGTTGCCAGTTTCTAGGTATTCGAACTTAAAAGAACCATCAAAAGATGTTTTTACACGGTCATCAAAAGTACTAGATTCATTACCATATATGATATAAACGTCTTCTTTTGCAATGTCATACTCGGTTAATAAGTTGCCAGCACCGTCATATACTTCAGCATACACCTTTCCTGCTATAGAAGAAGACCCTCCAGGACCCTCTGTTTTTTTACAAGATGAAAAAACAAAAAAGAAAATGACAGATAATATTGAAATAGAAATGAGTTTCATAAAATTTTAAATTATACTACAAGGTAGAAATCTTTGCTTAGAAATACAACCTTTGTGTGAGTTTATTCGTTACAAATATATGATTTTAACTAAAAAAAACGTATTATTGGTAAAATCTTATTAATAAATTAAGACGATTTCTAAACTGTTATTATGAATTACTCAAAAAAACTACTCTTTTTCGGCCTTCTATTTTGTATGTCAAGCAGCCTTGATGCACAAGTTATAATTAACGAATATTCTTGTTCCAATATGAACGGATATGTTGATAATTATGGAGAAAATGAAGATTGGATTGAACTATATAACACATCGGGAGCTCCTTTTGATTTAACAGGATATTACCTTTCTGATAAAGCAAGCAACCTTTTGAAGTGGCAAATACCGAGTGGAACGGTGCCGGCGAATGGGTTTTTAATGGTTATTGGGTCAAGGAAAAACACTGTAAATGGTAATGAACTGCACCCAAATTTCAACCTAAAACAAACGCAAGGAGAGTGGATAATTTTAAGTAATAGTTTTGGAAATGTTATAGATTCTTTAAAAATAATACACCTAACAAAAATGGACCACTCTGTTGGGCGCTCAACGAATGGCGCTGCGGATTGGAAGCTATTTACTAGCCCAACCCCAAACGCAAATAATACAGGAGCACAGAATTTTTATCAACCAAAACCAATTTTTAGTTTGGCGGCTGGCTTTTATGTAGGTGCACAAACAGTTACTATTATAACAGCTGACCCATTAGCAACGATTAGATACACGACGGATGGAACTACGCCAAACGGCGCATCAACGATTTATTCGGGCCCCGTTAACATTCCGAGTACGGCTGTTTTAAGAGCAATCGCTTTTGGAGCAGACGAGCCTAGTTTTATTGAAACAAACACCTACTTTATTAATGTTACTCACTCTATACCTGTTGTTTCGGTTTGTAGTTTTGGTGTTTTTGACTTGCTAGCAAATGGAAATCAATTTAGTCCGTCGAATAAAATTGGAGTACTTGAATTTTTTGAGCAAGACGGGACATTTATAGACGAAGGACAGGGGAATTTTAATAAACACGGGAATGATTCTTGGGCATACGACCAAAGAGGGTTTGATTTCATCATGAAAGATCAATTTGGGTATAATGATGACTTAGACCATCAAATTTTCCCCGAAAAATTAAGAACAGACTTTCAAAGAGTGATGTTTAAACCTGGGGCAAGTGACAATTACCCTTTTGAGACAGGAGGAGCGCACATTAGAGATGCATTTATTCACACCCTTTCTCTTCGCTCAGATTTATTACTTGATGTACGAACATGGAGACCTTGTGTTGTTTATGTGAACGGGCAATATTGGGGGGTTTATGAAATTAGAGAAAAAGCAGATGACCATGACTTTACGGATTATTATTATGACCAAGACAAGTTTAATTTACAATACCTAAAGACTTGGGGCGCTACTTGGGAAGAGTACGGGGCTCCAAATGCGCAGAATGATTGGGATGCGCTTGTCAATTATATTCAAGCAAACAATATGGGACCAGGGCCAAATTTTGACTATGTTAAGTCTCAATTAAAATGGGCGTCTTTGGCGGATTATTTTATGATTAATTCTTATACCGTTAATCAAGATTGGCTAAATTGGAATACTGCCTGGTGGAGAGGAATGGATCCTTTAGGTTCAAAAAAGAAATGGAGATATACACTTTGGGACATGGACGCAACTTTTGGACACTATATTAATTATACTGGAATACCAGACCCCTCGGCAAATGCAGACCCTTGTAACGCAGAAAACCTACCAAATCCTGGAGGTCAGGGACACACGGGAATTTTGTCTAAATTAATTGCAGAAAATCCAACAGTTGAACAGTATTACATTACGCGATATGCAGATTTAATAAACACTTCTTTCTCTTGCCCAAGTATGAATGCATTGCTTGATAGTATGATTAACGAAATCACTCCTGAAATGACGGCTCATACTACTCGCTGGGGTGGCTCTGTGGCTGGATGGCAAGCAAACGTGCAAACACTGAGAGATTTTATCAACGCAAGATGTTTAGCAATGGAACAGGGATTAATAGATTGTTATAATTTAACAGGACCCTATGCTGTCACTTTTGATGTCAATCCTCCAAATTCGGGCACAATAAAAGTAAATTCTATTTGGCCGCCAACATATCCTTGGGCAACGACCTATTTTGGTGGAATTGCAACCAACACAATAGCTGTTCCAAATACAGGCTGGATGTTTGATCATTGGGAATTCACAACAGGACCGATGGCAAACCCGACAATAGAAGACACAAATAGCATCATGATTAATGGACCGGAAAATATTGTAGCGTTTTTCATTCCATTAAACCCAGATATTGATGGAGATGGAATTTTGAATGACGATGAAATAAACATCTATGGTACTGACCCAAACAATCCTGACACGGATGGCGACGGAATCAATGATGGAGTGGAAATTGCTAATGGAACTGACCCGCTAGACCCTTGCGACCCAATAGGTGCGTTAACAATAGACACGGATGGCGACGGCTATAGAGATTGTGAAGAAATAACAGGAAATGATGACCCAGCAACACCAGTAGTTCCAACCGGAATCTCTGATGAAAATGACCCCTGTGACCCAGATAGTTCAGGTCCAGATTGTGACCCAGATAATGACGGAGTAACAAATGCAGACGAGGCAACAGCTGGTACAGACCCAAACAATCCTGATACGGATGGCGACGGGTTAACAGATGGAGAAGAGTTGACAGGAGTTGATGATCCAGCAACAGGACTTGTCCCAACAGGAACAAGCGACCCTCTTAACCCTTGTGACCCAGATGATTTCTTTCCTGGTTGTCAAACAGACACGGATGGCGATGGAATATTTGATGCACAGGAAGACATTTTAGGAACAGACCCTAACAATCCTGATACAGATGGTGACGGAGCAACAGATGGAGAAGAGGTTACTGGAGTAGACGACCCATCAACACCTTATGACCCAGCAGGCAACACAAGTGACCCATTAGACCCATGTGACCCTCAAGGATTATCGACTCTTGATTCTGATGGCGATGGTTTAACAGACTGTGAAGAAGTTGTTGTTGGAACAGATCCTAACAATCCCGACACTGATGGAGATGGCATATCAGACGGCCAAGAGGTTGGAGATAACTCAGACCCTTTAGACGTGTGTGATCCAAATTCTTCGCAAGAAATTTGTATCACAGGAATTCATATTCCAACGGGGTTCTCACCAAATACAGATGGAAACAATGACATTTACTCAATTATCGTGGGAAAAGACATTGCGAGTATTACTTTTTCTATCTATGATAGATGGGGAAATAGAATGTTAAAATCAACAGACTTTGATTTTGAATGGGATGGACTTTATAATGGACAACCCGTTAATTCAGGAGTATATGCTTATATGGTAGATGTAAAATACATTGATGGTAGAACAGAATCATTGTCAGGAAATATAACTTTAGTTAAATAATGATGAATAGATATATAATCACCGTTATTGTCAGTATTGTTAGTTTGATTTCATTCGGACAAGATTTACACTTTGCGCAGTCTTTTCAAACACCGTTGTTTATAAATCCAGGTGCAGCAGGGGTTTATGATGGCTGGGAGCGTGTAATTATTAACCAAAGAAACCAATGGTTAGGGGCAGGCACACAGTTTAATACAACAGCAATTGGAGCGGACATTAACCTAGGAAAATCAACAATGAACGATAAAGCGCATCTTGGTTTAGGAATTCAGTTTTTTAATGATGTCGGAGGAGATTCTAAATTTGGCAACCAAGCGGGCTCGCTAACATTGAGCGGAATTTTACCCATGGGCCGTTCGGGACACACTATTTCTTTGGGAATTCAAGGAGGTTTTGGGCAAAGAAAAGCGACACTTTCTAATGTGTCATTTCTGTCGCAATGGAACGGGGAACGCTTTGATTCAGCTCTTCCGGGAGAAATCAACACATTGACATCATTTACCTATATTGATGCCTCAGCAGGACTTTACTACGTGTATGACGGTGGAAAAAACTCTTTTCAAAGAGACAATGACTTTAAATTAAAAATTGGAGCATCTGTTTTTCATATAAATCAACCAAAATTTAGATATGCTGGAGGATCAGCAGCAGAACCCTTGTATAGAAAATATGTGGGTCATATTGGTTTTGTAAAAGAATTTTCAGGAAGCCCTTTTGCTTTAGATGCAAATGCCGTTCAGTTTATTCAAGGACCTCAAATGGAAACTTTACTCGGTGTAATGCTACGTTACCGTTTTGTAAATGGAACCAAGATTACCGGAAACACACAAGAAGCATTCTTTGGTTTTGGAACTTATTATCGATTTAAAGATGCCATAATTCCGTCTATAATGATTGACTGGAAAGGTTTCCAATTTGGAATTTCTTACGATGTTACTATTTCAGAATTAAGAAGGGCATACAGGGGTGGATCTTTAGAATTCTCACTCTCCTTTACAAATCGAGACCATTCTTTGTTTAAAACAAGAAAAAGGAGGTTTTAAGCTACATTTTTTCTGTCAGTGCTTTAAAAACACGCTTAATTCTCTTTCTAAAGAAAATAAACAATAGTATATAAGGAACCGCCATTAAATAGAGAATACCGTAGTTAATATTGCTTCCAAAAGAGGCTTCATCAAGTTGACTTCCTTGTTCTGCTAGAAGCTTGCACTGAGAACAACCTTGTCCAAATGATAAATCAATTATCATCAGAAACAAAAAGACTAGAAGGTATTTCGTCCACTTTGACATGGTACAAAAGTACAAAAAATCAATGAAAAATCATAGAACAAGATTTTTCTTCATTTTACCTGATTTTATCGATTTTTCGCAAAATTCAATTGAATTTTGCGAAAAATCGGCTGTTTTGACAAAAGAAGAAGATTAAAAACAACTCAAAAAAGGATAAATTGTCGTAATTAATGAGCGTTTGGTGTCAAGCTTCTATTCTGATGATGGCGGAATAAGAAAAATTCGAATATCTTTACAGGTATGAAAAAAGCATCTTTTTTAGCGACCGTTTTTGGAATAACAGTTTTATTATTTTCTAACTGCAAAGAAAATAATACGGATCAACCGACGACAGAAAAAGAACAATCAATTGATAGTTTATTGGTAGAATTTCCTGACAGTATTTCATTGTTGTTAAAAAGAGGGAATGATTATTTCACAGAACTTAAATACGACCTTGCTTTACCAGATGGAGCGCGTGCTTTTCGGCTAGATTCTAACAACCTTGAAGCAAGAGTGCTCTATGCAGACGTAATCAATAACAAGCTGGGAAGAACGATAAAAGAAGTTCAGCAAGCCCAAAGACACTATAAATTTATTATCACAAAGCAACCTAAAAACACGCGCGCTTTGGTTGGTTTGGCGTCTACTTATTTGTTTCAACAAGATTTTGACAGAACGTTTCAATATGCCAACGAAGCATTGCGCATTGACCCGAAAGTTAGAGATGCTTACGTTCTTAAAGGAACAGCTTACATGATTTTGGAGAACACCGAATTAGCAAAATCATCCTATGAAACGGCAGTTCAGCAAGACCCGAATTTTTACTTGGCCTATTTTAGACTGGCTCAGATTTACCAAGCAGAAAACAATCCGCAATGTGTAGAATACTTTGTTACGGCACAAAAATTAAATCCAAACGACTTAGAATTTAAGTACCAAGTTGCTTTTTCTAAAGAAACACACGGACAAATTGAAGGCGCCAAAGAAATGTACAGAGAAATGGCTACCGACACGGTGGATATATACGTTTCAAGAGGCTTGTTTCATCAAGGATACATCAAACAATTTGTAGAAAACGATCTAGACAGTGCCTTGTATTTTTACAAAAGTGCTTTGGAAACGGAACCTCGCTATGTTGAGGCGTGGTATAACCTTGCACTTGCGCACGAAAGCAAAGGAAATATATCTCAGGCGCTTACCGCTTATGGCAACTGTCTTAAGTACAATCCTGAATTTGAAGCCGCGCGTATTCGCGCTAATAAACTGAAGTATTGAGTACAAAACAACGGTTTATACAGGTTATTTTAGAAGGGTTTATTCCGCTACTTGGTTTCTTTTTTTGGAACTGGAGCTTGTACTTTATTCTTCTGTTTTATTTCATTGATATGATAGCGAACGAAGGAATAATGCACCTAAAATCGAAAAAAACACAATCTTTTCAGCAAAAAGCTAAAAACAAGCAGAATTGGATTAAAAAAGGAGTGATAAGCTCTGTTTTGTTGATCTTTTCGATAGTTTTAATTCATTTTTCTATGTTTTTTATTGTTCCAGAAATCAAATTCTATCAAGAATTTTTAGCCTTTTTGAACTATGAAGAAATGGGAATAAAGCAAGGTTATATTCTTATTCCTTTGGTTGTTTTATTGAGCTATCAACAATACAAGATGACCTTTTTGATGAGGGCAAAGTTCAGAACAACAGAAATGACTCAGCTTTGGAAAACGCACATTCAGGCAATCATTGCTATCATCGCTTTTGGTGGTTTGTGCTTAGGAATAGCGCAACTCATTCTTCTGCCCGAGTTGGTTTATGTTTTGGGAATTATTTTGTTTTCTTCCCTGTACAGGTTGCGATTTGGAGAATAAAAAGGATCTATTCTCCTAATTTAACTTCCACATCCCAGTTGGCTCTAACTTTAATAGGGGTAGAGTAATAATCAATGTTTTCTGCTTGTGTTTTGGAAGAATAATCGCCGACATCCCACTTTTGATTGCCGTTGCGGTCTTGAATAACCTTAAAAACATACTCCCCAGGAAACAATTCTTGAAGAAGATATTCTGAAGAAGGCTTGGCAATCGTATCTTCTCTTATAACCTTTCCATTTTTTATTAATTGAAGAATGATGCTTGAAGAATAATGACTTAAATCAAGGTTGATAGAACCTAATTTTCTATCTAATAGGAGCTGAATAGTAAAGCCCTGCTTTTTACTAACAGCATGTGTTGTTGTGATAGAACTGTCTTTAAATAAAACGTAAAGATCCGTTAAACTGTCTTTATTGAGGTCAATAATTAGTTCATCGTACTCAAAATGAATAGAAGAAGGGGCAATGATTGACGAATCGGTTAAATTCATTAATTCTATCAAAGAAGTGTCAATTTGAGTAATAAAATCATTGCAAAAGAATGAAATTTGCTCACTTGGGCGAAACTGATTGTTGCTGTTTTTACTACTGATAGAAAAGTTTCTTTTTTTCTGCGCATCTGTAAATCGCAACTTGGTGGTGTCTTTTATTTCTTCAGAAAGAACGGCAACCTCAAGTGTGTTAATCTCTTCGGTGTTGATAAAAACGACCAGGCTGTCAGATTTTATTTCTTTTATCTGGTCAGAATCGATTGGCGCATTATTGACAATGATTTTTGCGTCTTTTAAGTCTCTGTTGGCGCCCAAAACAATTCTCCCAGGAGCAATATATTTAACGGTTCTCAACCTCGTTTTTTGCTTTGGAGAAAAGAGCCGAATAGGAATACTGTCAGTCATCGAGGAGGTCAATTCAACAACATCATTCTCCGGAAAACCGACTTTTTCGTGATCTTGCACCTGCAAATCGAAGTTTTCATCTATAAAAGCGACAATTCTGTATGATTCTGAAGATAAATATCGAAGAATAGCAACGCCACGATTGTCCGTTTTCCCAAAACTCACCAATTTATTAGAATCAATATCGAACAAACCAACAACGCATTCTGCCACAGGTTGATTGGTCCACGCATCAACAACAGTCGTTGTATAGGTTAAACTATCAATGATGGCCCCTGTAGAAAAAACATATTGAATCAGAGTGTCATTGCTTTCGGTGATGTCTTTAACGGCGTTATTAAGGTAAATGGCGTAGGTTGTGTTGGGTTCGAGGTCTTCTTCCCAAGAAAGAAAAAGCGTCTTCCCTTTTACACTTGCGTCAATTTTTGCTCCGGGAGGAACCATAATGATGTTTTCAGAAGGCTTGTTGAGACGAATAAATTCATCAAAAGGAATCTCAATGGACTTATCTGTAAAGAAAACACTCTCGTTGGGAGGTTGTACTTTGTCTGCAATTGGTTGTGGAGCAAAACGGTCAACTTCTCCGCCAGAAATTGTTCCTACCTGTGCGCAAGAAGCCAGAATAATGGATAGAAAAATTAAATAACGGTAACGAGCCATTCGCAAAGTTCGATTAAATATTGTTTGTCAACTTCATCAAATGTAGCCAATTCTTTGCTATCAATGTCTAAAACAGCAATTACTTGATTGTTCTTTAGCAAAGGGACAACGATTTCACTTTTAGAGAGTGGGCTGCAAGAAATATGTCCTGGAAAGGCATCTACATCGGTAACAACGAAGGTTTTTGTATCTTCCCATGCAGAACCGCAAACACCTTTCCCTTTTTGAATTCTGGTGCACGCAATTGGACCTTGAAACGGACCTAAAACCAATTCGTCATCCTTTACCAAGTAAAAACCGACCCAAAAGAAGTTGAAAGCCTCTTTTAATGCTGCTGAAACATTCGCAAGGTTGGCAATTACATCCTTTTCATCACCAACGAGTGCTTTGATTTGAGGGAAAAGACTTTTGTATTGTTCTGCTTTACCGCCTCGAATGATTGCTAGTTCTTCTGACATGAGGTAAAAGTAAGGTAAATTAAGGAATTACAAATTTTAAAGAATACGAAGCATTTTGTATTTATTCTTAAATTATGGTTAATTTTAGAATGAGATGAAAAATTACTACGATATACTAGGAGTTAAGAAAAACGCAACCAGCAGAGAGATTAGAAAACAATGTATGTTATTAGCAAGTCAATTGCATCCAGAAAAACAGCACTCGAATCTATTAGATAGTCCAAAACAATTTGTTAACATTGTCGAGGCATATGAAGTCCTTTATGATGATAAATGTAGACGGGTTTATGACAAACTATTGAATTTTGAGAAAAAAGACGGCTTAATAAACGAAGTTCAAGAGGAAAAATACAGAACCTATATTTCAGCAGTTGCGTCTAGAGGGGTAAACAAAGGAGAATTTTATTCAAAGAAGAAGTTTAAAAATTTCAAAGAAGACTATAAATTAATTGCGTGGTATGATATAACGGCAATTATCCAAAATTTGATACCTTAAAGGCCATTCACCTCTGCGCCTACCTGCGTAATCAACGTGGGATTTTCATTTTTCATTATTAATTTTTCACTTTTACCGAATTCAATTCAAAATTTTCTTTATCTTAATAAGAGAAAAACAAAATTTAACCTTAAAAACACCAACCATGCTTAAAAAAGTAGCCCTCGAGAAAGTATTGTTCCTCGACATTGAAACAGCCCCACTCATCTATAAATTTGAAGATTTAGATGAAAAAGCGAAAGCACTATTTGAAGCAAAAACACGCTTTCAACAAAGTGAAGAGAAAAGCTTTAGTCAATTATATGACGAAAGAGGCAGTATTTTCGCAGAATTTGGAAAAATAGTCTGTATTTCAGTCGGTTTTGTGACCAACAGCTCCACGGGAAGACAAATACGGATGAAATCTTTCTACCATGAGGACGAAGAGACTTTATTAAAACAGTTCAGCGCCCTTTTAGGGGAACATTACAATTCTCCAACAAGCATTTTGTGTGGTCACAACGCCAAAGAATTTGACTTTCCATACATCTGCAGAAGAATGTTAATTAATGGATTAGAACTGCCAGAAACACTGAACATCGCAGGTAAAAAACCGTGGGAAATAAGTCATCTTGACACAATGGAGTTGTGGAAGTTCGGTGATTTTAAAGCTTATACATCACTTGCCTTGCTTTGTCATGTGTTTAATATCCCCACGCCAAAAGATGATATTTCTGGTGCGGATGTTGCCCGTGTCTATTACGAAGAGAAAGGTTTGGAAAGAATAAAAGTCTATTGTGAGAAGGATGTCGTTGCCTTGATTCAACTCTTTTTAAGAATGCGAGGAGATCAACTTGTGGAGGACGGAGAAATTCACTTTTCATAAAAAAAGCGCATTGGCAACACCAATACGTTTCAATTTTTTAAGTTGAATCTATACAAATACAGTCTCTTCCGTTTCTGTTTCTTCAACAACTTTTACCACGCCAGTTCCAGTTCCAGTTCCAGCCGAAACTTTAATTTCTAAAACCGCTACACCAGCTTGACCAAGTTCATACAATTCGTTCATGTTAAAAACCGCTTCACCAGAAGAGTTTGAAGTCGAAGTAAATGGAAAAACATCTAATTTCACGAAAGTAGGTCCGTTTGGGTCACCGGGAACAGCATCTAATGTAACTGTTGCTCCAACTACCGCTTGATTTCCAGAATCACGGACTAATATTTTTACAATAGTATCTGCTTTCTTTCTGCAACCAACAAATGATACAGAGACCATTAGTAGTAAAACACCAAGAAAAAATAATTTATTTAAACGCATAATATTTTAATTTATTGAATATAAACTGTTTCTACTGCCGTTGTGTGAATACGACTTCTTACATAACCTGTTCCACTTTGAACAGTTGAAGCTGCAATCACATCAAAATAAGCAACTTCATAATCTTTATCTCCTTTTTCATAATGAGGAGCAACATCAAATAACGCAAAACCAGACTCATTGGTAATAACCGTGTCAACATAAGAAATAGTTTCTGGGTTGGAAGTAACATCTCCAATAATAACAACCTTCACACCAGGTAAAGCTTGATTTGCATACGATTTAACAAAAATCTTAATCGCAGAGGGCTCTTTGTTTTTGCAAGATTGCATAAAACCAACGCTCAATGCTATTAATAAAACCAAGCCAAATTTTCTATAAGTAGTAATCATGTTAACCATTGTTATATATATTGAACCTCCAAATATAAACTATTTTTTTGTAATGAACGAAAGCTCTTTGTCCTTAAATTCTTAACTTCGTACGCAATTAATGATGTTAATGTTACAGTAAAACAATTATTAGACGTTAAAAGTTACACTTTGGTTGACTTTTTACGCAAAGAATTTGCAAGAATGAAAGAAAAAATTAGTGAAATAGAAAAGGAGATTAAACAAGAATCATTGTCTAATGCTAATGAAATAGAGAGTTTTAGAATAAAATACTTAGGATCTAAGGGTAAGATAAAAGGACTTTTCGCTTGGCTGAAAGAAGTACCGAACGAAGAAAAACGAGAAGCAGGACAATTGATGAATGCTCTTCGGAATTCTGCCCAAGAAAAATACGACCTTGCGAAAGAGAATGCAACATCTAAAAGTGAAAACGAAAATAAATTAGATCTTTCTCGACCTGGAGACCAAATAGAAATAGGAGCAAGACACCCGCTCTCTTTAGTAAGAAGCGAAATAATCGAAATTTTCAATAGAATAGGTTTTACCATTTCAGAAGGGCCAGAAATTGAAGACGATTGGCACAATTTCTCTGCATTAAACTTTCCCCCAGAACATCCAGCAAGAGATATGCAGGATACATTCTTCATTGAGAAAGGAGAAAAAGAAATGGCATTGAGAACGCACACATCCTCTGTCCAAGTAAGAGTAATGGAGAATGAAAAACCTCCTATTCGAACGATTTCTCCAGGAAGAGTCTATCGAAATGAAGCTATTTCTGCACGAGCACACTGCTTTTTTCATCAGGTAGAAGGATTGTATATTGACAAAGAGGTTTCTTTCGCAGATTTAAAACAAACACTGCTTTATTTTGCAAAAGAAATGTTTGGAGAGAAGGCAAAAATTAGATTGCGCCCTTCTTACTTTCCATTTACTGAACCAAGCGCTGAGGTAGATGTATCTTGTACTATCTGCAACTCTAAAGGATGCAACGTCTGCAAATATACAGGTTGGTTAGAAATTTTAGGTTGCGGAATGGTGGATCCAAACGTGTTAGAAGCAAGCAATATTGACAGCAAGCAATACACAGGCTTTGCTTTTGGAATGGGCGTAGAAAGAATAGCACAATTAAAATACAAGGTCAATGATTTGCGTTTGTATTCTGAGAATGATGTTCGATTTTTAAAACAATTTACAGCAGGAATCTAATATGGGACTTTTTAGTTTTTCAAAATCACCAAAAAAAGAGGCGCTGCCTTGGATAAATATTACTTCAGTCGATGAATTGAGAGAAATTCTCACGAATGTTGGAGAAGAAGCAATTCTTTTGTTTAAACACAGCACAAGATGCAGTATTTCTTCCATGGCGCTGAATGGTTTTGAAAGAAATTGGTCGGGAGAAGCTGATTGCAAGCTTTATTTTATAGATCTCTTAAAACACAGAGATGTTTCGGCAGAAGTTGCAGAATTAACAGGAATAATACACCAATCTCCTCAAGCAATTGTCGTTAAAGGCAAAGAAATCGTTTACGATGCGACACATACTGCAATCGACGCAAGAAGAATAGAAAACGTTTTAAAGAAAGGATGAAAAAATACATTATTGTTGGATTAATTGTTTTTGTCGGTGGCTTTTTACTGTTAAAGCCTTTGTTTTCAAATAAAATCATTGATGTTCCGGTTAAAGATTCTCCAGCAGTTTTCTTGTTTAAAGAACATCTTGCAACGGTTAGAAACCAACCTATTTCTATAGAAGTAAAGGTTAACGAAGAATTGGAAAAGTTGGAAGTTGTCTTTAACGATAGCATTATTCAAACGTGGACAAAGCCAAAAGGGAAGATGAGTTTTAACTTTGACCCGTCACCGTTTGGTGTTGGAACAAAATCACTCAACCTTGTAGCAACGCTTCAAGAAGGCACCACTTTTACCGACAACCGATTGGTTAGAATTCTTTCTGAAATTATTCCAAAAAAATTAACAATCAATGAGCTACAATCCTTCCCACATCTAAGCTCTAGCTTCACGCAAGGCTTAGAATTCAACAAAGGAAGGCTGTTTGAAGGCACGGGAGACCCGGGAAATAAAGGTCAAACGCTTGTTGCAGAAGTGAATTTAAAAACAGGCGAGCATCTACAAAAATTAGGGCTTCAAGCAGGTTATTTCGGAGAAGGAATTACCATTCTCAACGACACGCTTTTTCAAATTACGTGGCAAAATCAAAAATGCTATACCTACAGTGTTGCTTCTGATTTGCAACTTGTAGGAGAATACAATTACACAGGAGAAGGCTGGGGGTTGTGCAACGACGGTTCTTCTATAATTATGTCTGACGGTACGGAGAGAATAACCTTTAGAGATCCAAAATCATTCACAACAGAAAGAACAATAGAGGTTTACAACCATGAAGGACCGATCATTAACCTGAACGAGTTAGAATTTATTAACGGTAAAATTTATGCCAACGTATGGATGACCAATATGATTGTTGTGATTGACCCAATTACAGGGCAAGTTTTGCAAGAATTAGATGCTACCGAATTTGTTATTATAAATAGGGGAGCCGGAGAATCACTGAACGGCATTGCAAAGGATAAAACAACCGGGAAAATATACCTAACAGGAAAATACTGGAATAAAATCTATGAGGTGGATTTTGTAGAGCCAGTTCTTTAGCGAACAACAAAAGACACCGTTCTTCCCATAGAGTCAGAAAGATAATAAACACCTGTTTTTACATTCAATTGAGTTGTTGATTGATTATTTACAGTAACTTTTTCTATCATTCTTCCCGTTACATCCGTAATTGTCAATTCTCCATTATAATTTCCAACCTCAATATTAATTATCCCGTTTTCAGAAGGATTGGGATAAACAGAAATGTTTTCAAGAGAACCGACTTCTTCAACAGATGCAGTATTAACAACAAGAAATTGACCCATCATTCCCATGTCTTCATGAGTTAGCATGTGACAGTGATACATAAATGGGATAACAGGGTCTGAAAAATCATTAAACCTTGCAATAAAGCGAACATTCCCCTGTCCACCAGGTACTAAAACAACATCGTTATAACCTTGTAGTTCGGGAGGAGGAGGATTACCATTAATATCTAAAATAAAAAACTGAACGTCATGGATATGAAATGGGTGTGCAATAGGTGTTTGATTGGTAAGGGACCAAATTTCCACATTATCCAAAGGAACTGTATAATTAATCACTCCCATATCAAACCCAGAACCATTTATAAGAAAAGGACCGTTAAGATCTCCCATGTTCCCAGCAGAGGTGAAGGTTAAAGAACGAGTAATATTTGCAGAGGCTTCGGCAATAGGTGTAAATGTAGCCAAGGTAGAAGGTATCGTAAGAACGGGACTTGCTGTCTGCGCAGTAACAGTAATATCAAGCAATTGATAATTATTACCATTTAGTGGGTTTGCAGTGTACCCCACCAAAGAATTTGTTGCCCCTGCTCCCATTCCTGGTTGAGCAGCTCCGTAAATAGCGTTCGGTAATTCCGAAGCAAAACTCATTAGTTGGAAGTTATTTCCAAGGCTTGTCGTTAAATCAATCAAAATATCAGCTCTTTGTCCTGGAGATATTCTGTACCTTGTTCTGCTTAAAGGAGCGGTAAAAAGCCCTCCATCTGTTCCTATTAAGCTAAAAGAACGGTTGTCAGAAAAACCAAATTCTATTGTTCGCTGTGAAGATCCATTCAGGACTCTTAAGCGAACCACCTGAGCAGGAAAATCAACAAAAGCATCAACCGTTCCATTAACCATCGGTAAAGTGTCTGACTCAGTGTGAATTAAAATTTGCCCAGATGCATCAAAACCCTTTGTTTGCATAACAATAGGAAACTCATCCACTCCATAAGTTTGGGGTAAGTTTAAACCTGCTTCTTCGCTGTCTCTAACAATGATTAATCCTGCAATACCTTTAGAAACGTGCTCATTGGTTTTCATGTGTAAATGAGGGTGATACCAATACAAGCCCGCTTTGTCTAAAACTGTAAATTGCGGATTCCATGTTGTTCCTGGATAAATAATACTGTGTGGTCCGCCATCGTTTTCTGGTGAAATATGCATCCCGTGCCAATGAATTGTTGTCGTGTCTTGCAGTTGATTGTCAACTGTAATATTGACGTTATCGCCTTGGTTCATTATTAAAGTAGGCCCTAATAAAGCTCCATTTGCACCCATCGTGTTTGTATTAATGCCAGGATAAAACTGAGTAATTCCTTCTTGAAGAACAAGATTAATCGTTGTTGTTTCAATTGTTGTAGGAATCGTTAATGGGTTTTGCGAAAACACATTTGATGCACTTAATAGCAAAGCTAAAATCACCGTTTTTTTCATAGTTGTAGTTTCTGTTTTTTGTAAAAAAACGACATTAACAAAGAATGTTGTGTAACATTAGTTACATTAACAGTGTGAAAACTCAGACACGAATGAAATTTTTATTTGTTTTCCTTCCCTTTTTAACCTTCTCCCAACTGAAAGAAGAACCTTTTTTCGGTGAAAATCCAGGCAATCTAAAAATGTTTTCCTTTACCGATGAGGGAGTAGAACATGGAAAACGACCCCTTGTTGTTGCGCTCCATGGTTGTTCCCAAACAGCAAATTCTTTGGCAAAACAATCTGGATGGAACAAGTTGGCAAAAGAGCATCAATTTGTAGTCATTTATCCTCAGCAAAAGAGAAGCAATAACGGTTCTAATTGTTTTAACTGGTTCAAAAAGAAAGATCACAGCAAAGACTCAGGAGAATCACAAAGCATCAAAAGCATGATTGATTTAGCGGTTAAAAACTACGATATTGACACGTCTAAAATCTTCATTTATGGTCTTTCTGCAGGCGCCGCAATGAGTGTTTCTATGATGGCAAATTATCCTGAATTATTTCATACAGGAGCCATTTTTGCGGGAGCACCGCACAGAATAGTAGAGAAATACAGTCAAGCAGTGAAGGCAATGAACGGTAAAATTGATAAAAAGCCAGAAGAATGGGGAAAATTGATAACAAACGATCCCGCGGAGCAAGATTACCCAAAACTCATCGTGTTTCATGGAGAAAAAGATGGCATTGTGGACATTAACAACGCAAGAGAACTGATAGAGCAATGGTCGTATTTACACCAAACGGACGCAGAACAAGATTCTGTAATAGAACATTTTGCAAACAATGAAAACGTGCAAAAAATCAGTTATTGGAATAAAAACAAGGAAGAAGTCATTACTTTTTACAAAATAGCGAATCTTGGTCACGCCCTACCGGTTGACCCAGGGGAAAACAAAAAGCAAGGAGGAGAAACGGGTGCTTTTGCGAAAGATATGGACTTCTTTTCAACCTACTATGTAGCGAAAGATTTTGGTTTGGTAAAAATGGAAGGAATTGAATAATAAATTCATAATTTTGATTAATGAAAGTTTGTTTCACATTTCTTTTTTTATTGTTTTTAGCAGCTTCTTATTCTCAGCAAAATGAGGTCGACAGTATTTCAACCCTAATGGAGAAAAAAAAGACAAACTACGAACAGGCCAAGGCATATTTTGAATATGCGGAAAAGTATTTTGAGAAAAAAGAGTTTCTAATTTCTTTAGAGTTAGACAAGAATGCGATCAACAACTTTACAAAAGCGCATAAAGAAGAAAATAAAGCGCAGGTTTTTTCTCACATAGCAAAAATACATTATTCAATAAACGATTTCGAAAACGCACTTAAAAACTATTTTAAAGCGCTTGAAATTTATGAAAAAGAAGAGAACTCTTTAGAAGTTTTCCGAACAAAAAAAAACATTGCCGACCTCTATCTTAGAATAGATAAGTGTGACCAAGCTTTTGAATATCTGTTTGAGGTTAAAAAATATTATGAATCGGATAATATTAAAACCCCGCAAGATAAGACCAGTTTACTTCAGTCCATTGGAATTGCTTACGGAAGATGTGGGTCGCTAGATAGCGCACTCTTTTATTTTGAGGAAGCAATCCAAGGGGATAATCAAACAGACGATTTAACGATGAAAGGAGGGTTGTTGAATAACATAGGAGCGATTTATTCAAAAAAAGAAAATAATGAGAAGGCTTTAGAGTATTATAATAAAGCATTAGTCATCTTTAAAAAGGATTCAGTCTATGTTGGAGTTGGAGTTTCCAAAAGTAATATAGCCTATATTTTAAAGAAAAAAGGAGACTACAAGAACTCAAAAGATTTATTTTTAGAGGCATTAACGATTTTTAAAGAAAATGATGCGCTTATTTATTTAAGAGATAATTACTTAAACATAAGCGAAGTTTTTCAACTGAGTGGGGACTATAAATCTGCCCTTGAGTACAGTAATCTTTATTTAGATTTAAATGACAGCATTACTAATTCAGATATCGTTTCTAGAATGAGTGATTTGCAAATGCAGTTTGAAATTAAGAAGAAGGATCAAGAGCTTCTAATTATTGAAAAGGACAAAAAACTTTCAGAGTTTAGTAATTACTTGTTAATAGGGGGGTTGACCTTGGTTCTATTGGTTGTGTTTTTACTTTTTTTATCACTAAAAGCTAATAAATTAAAACAAAAGGTATTACGTCATGAAAAAGAAGAGTTAAAGAGTGACATCAATTATAAAAACTCAGAAATTGAAGGCTTTGCACTTAGGATAGTTGAAAAAAACAACCTGTTGGTACACCTTAAAAAAGAGATAAAACAAATTGTTCCCAATAAAGAAGAGAACATAGAAAGAATAAAAACAGTTTCTCAAGCAATTAACAACAACCTCTATTTGGAGAAAGACAGAAAAGAATTTGATTTTCAATTAAATAAACTGCACCAATCTTTTTTTCTAAAGTTGGACAAAAAACATCCGGACCTTACTAAGAATGAAAAAAGAATTTGTTCTTTAATCGTGCTTGACTTAAGCACTAAAGAAATAGCAACCATACTAAATATATCTATCGATGGTGTTAAAAAAGGAAGATATAGACTGAGAAAGAAACTAACATTGAATTCAGATGTGTCAATTGGGCTTTATTTGAAAAACCTTTAAAGCACAAAGGGCCTGTTTGACAAGCTGTTTAAAGGGCTGTCCACCTATTGTCCACCTGTAAAATTTTTATTGTTCGGTTACTTGACTGACATTTGTTTCGAAGAATATAAAACACGAACAGATGAGGCTACATTCATTAAACATTTTTATAGTAACCACACTTTTAGTATTTACAAACAATAGTTTTGGTCAAATTGGGAGTACATGCGCTAATCCAGAAATAATTACCAGTGCTGGCCTTCCAATTACTCAAATAGGAAAGACAACTGCTGGATTTGGAGATGACTACAGTAGTTTAAGTGCCTGCTCAAGTAATTATATGAATGGTGATGATTACGTTTATAGATACACCCCTTCTTATAATGATGTTGTAAATATTACAATTTCAAACCTGTCGAGTTGGGTTGGTTTATTTGTAACACAAGGGTGCCCAGATGTTGGTACTTGCGTAGCTTCAAATACAACATCGGGTAGCGGACCCTTATCGTTAACTGGTGTTGCATTAACCGCAGGTGTTGATTATTATATCATAATCTCTACATGGCCCTCCCCTCAAACGACAACTTTTGACTTTGACATGACCGGAACACCACCTCCAACATGTAACGACCCCTCTTCTTTATCTGCAATCAACCTCACCCCTAGCTCTGCAGACTTAGGCTGGATAGAAAACGGAACAGCATCTACATGGGATATTGAATTAGGAATAGGTGGATTTGTTCCAACCGGAACACCTACTTTAAATGATGCCCTAAACAACCCAACAACTTACACTGGTTTAGCTCCACTGACTAATTATGATTATTATGTGCGTTCAGATTGTGGAGGTTTAGTTTCAAGTTGGGTGGGACCTTTCAATTTTAACACTATTGCATGTAATATTCAATCGCCAAGTGGATTAAATGCAACGAATATTTCTTCAACAACAGCCGATCTCGGTTGGACAGAAAATGGAAATGCCTCACTTTGGGACATTGAGTTAGGCGTAAGTGGTTTTGCACCAACAGGCACCCCAACAGTTGGAAATGCAAGTTCAAACCCAACAACTTATAATGGTTTAACAGCTTTAACATCGTATGATTTTTATGTTAGATCAAAATGTGGGGGGGCAAACTCTATTTGGGTTGGTCCATTTACATTTACAACCACATCTGTACCAAATAACTTTACTTCTGAGATGATAAACGGATGGGATAGAGGCGTAATTCAAGACCCTTCAGGAAACTATATTTGGGCAGGCCATGCCACCAATAATTCCTCGGATTTTCAAGTAGTGAAAACGGACCAATCAGGAGGTGTTATATGGAGTAAAACTATTGGAGAATCAGGAAGTGAATCCGCGTATGATATTGTAAATTCAGGAGACGGAGGATATGTAATGGTTGGACATACAAATTCTGCAAGTCTAATATCTAATGGAGGCTATGATATAATGGTTACAAAATTAAATGCAATGGGAGCACATGTTTGGACAAGGGTTATCGGTACAAGCTCTTCAGAATTCAGTAGTCAAAGTTCAATCATTAGAAACCCTGACGGAACATATTCTATTGCTGCGGTTTCAAATTCAGACATGTTATTTATTCAACTGTCAGCAACAGGTGTCGTCTTGAAAAATAAAATTCTAAACACACAAAGCGCATGGGGATATGCTGTGACTAAAGCCTCAGGAACAAACAATGGTTGGGCTGTTGCAGGAAGGTATCAGGGACCATTTGGAAGTGAATACATGATTACAAAAATTAGAGAAGACGGAACGTATGATTGGAGCATGATTTGGGGAGATGGAACTGGTACAGGAGAGGTATTATATGCCATCATTGAGAATGGACCAAATGACTATACTGTTTTTGGCTATACCTATGCAGAAGGTACGAACCCGAGTAACATGTATGCCACTAGGTTTACTAATTCTGGTGCAGGCCCTACGGTTGCTTGGATAAAAGCTTATGGTAAAACAAACGTCGGATGTAGGATCAATGATGCGACCCTTGCGAGTGATGGTAATTACGTGATTACCGGAAGTTGCGGTGCTGCTGGAGCAGGAGGTTATTCTGACACCTACCTTGTCAAGATTAACCCCGTCAATGGTGCTATTATATGGCAAACAGAAAAACCAGACGACATGGCAGGGAACCGACAAGGAGATGGAGTAATCGAAGAATCAAGCGGAAGTTTTTTAGTGGCGGGTCTTGGTGGGTTTGACATGCTTAAGTTTGCGCCTGACGGGACAATCTGTGATGGCATACCAGGAACATTAATAACAGAAGATTTAGGCTCGACATTACCGAATTATGATTCGACGGAAGGTCAGAGTATCAATACTTTCTCATCTACTGATATTGCGAGAACCCCTACAATCTCAAATTTTGGGACTTTGCTTGAGGGGTGTAATGTTGTTCCTTTACCAATTGAGTTGTCTTATTTTGATGTTTTTTGTGAAGAAAATAATTTACTATTTAAATGGCAAACGGACTCTGAAATTAACAATGATTATTTTACAATTGAGAAAAGTGAAAACGGTACTACCTTTGAGGAGGTTGCAATCATTGTTGGCGCAGGGAGCAGTGTTGGAACTTTAAATTATGAATATAAAGGTTCCCTACCCCGTGATGGTAAAACAATTTTTAGACTAAAACAAACAGATTTTGATGGAAACTATCAATATAGTCAATTACGCTCAACGAAGTGTAAAGAACAAATAATCAGCATTTTCCCAAATCCTTTTAGTGAAAAAATAGAAATAAAAGTTAACTATAAGTTGAAAGATGATTTTATAGTCGAATTAACCAATCAAGCTGGCCAAATAGTTTTTTCTTCGACTCTTTTAAAGAATTCTTTTGGGATAGAATTGCAATTTCAAAAACAGTTTGCTAAAGGAATTTATTTCATTAAAATATATAATGAAAAAGAAATATTAGCGATCAAAAAGTTAGCAAAACAGTAAAAAATAGAAGAGAATTAAAGACAGAATTGTGTTAATAATTTGGAGAGTAGTTGCAGTTAGTAGTTTTTATTTTCTTCTATTTTTCAACCTATTATGTAGCGAAAGATTTTGGTTTGGTGGAATAATAGAAATGTTAAAGAATTAAAAATAATTTGGTTGAAAGGAATTCTAGGGGTAACTTTATACAAAAACTCACCGCATGAAAACCTTTTTTATTCTACTATTCGCATTGACAGCAACATTTTCATTTTCTCAAGAGAAAGAAAAATATAAGATTGGAACTGGGGTTGACTTTGATGGCAGAATAGCAGGTTATAGTTATAACAATTTAGGACCATCAATTATTCCCCTTATTTCATTCACAAAGAAAAAACATCAGTTCTCTTTTGGACCTCAGTTATTCATGTTTAAAAATAGATTTGAAGAGAAAATTGGCTTAATGACAAAATTTAAATATTACCCGAACGGTTTTAACAATAGATTCAATTCTTATTTCACTGTTAGAATGCCGTTAACCTATGGCTTTGATAAAAACGATAATTGGCCTCCGTATTATTTTGCAGCACCGCAAGAAACAAGGGCTTCAAAATACTATTCTGTCGTTTTAACACCAGGTTATGGTGTGAATATGAAAATAAAAAATGGATTTTATATTAACTCAGCCTTCTCTTTTGGGGTAAGTTATTCTTTTGTGTTTTCTGAGATAACAAATATCGAAACACAGGCGAAAAGAGATGATTTTTATATGAATTTAGATTTTGTAGCCAACTTCTCGTTTGGGGTAGGATATCGTTTTTAAAAGACGAAGCTATTATTCCCACAAATTAATCAAGTAAATAGCACCGATTCCAACTACAAGTGGAAAAATCATTCCTAAACCAAAATAAAGGAGGATTTTTAGTTGGATAGATAACTTTTTTACAAAACTAACATTTCCTAAAACCTTATAAGCCCCTCCTATCTGAGCAACAATTTCCACATTGTTATTGTGCTCTAAGTTTTCTAAAAATCGTTTTTTCCAGACATAAATAAGTTTATAAGTCCAAAACAGATAACCATTTATAAATACAAGGGTGAGTATAGCAAGAGTTGTTTCCTTCTTAGAATAAGCCGACCAAGGCATAGAGAATGCGCTTAAAAAAGCGAGCGCAGAAATTCCCATCATCACAAATTTTACAATTTTCAAACTTTTTTCGGGTGTTTGATGAGGTTTGTTAAGATTTGTCATGGTATTTTACTTTAAAACACTAAACTTCCATTTCCGCAAATGGGTCAAATTGATTTTTTGCGTTTATTTCCTTCACGGTTGCATCTTCCACCCTTAAAATTCTCCCAGGGTACTTTTCTACCATAATCATATCGTGTGTAGCCATTAAAATTGCTGCTTTTTCTTCTTTGGCTACGGCAATAAGTAAACGCATAATTTCTTCGGAAGTTTCTGGGTCTAAATTTCCTGTTGGCTCATCTGCAAGAATGAGTTCGGGCTTGTTTAGCAAGGATCTAGCAATAGAAATTCGTTGTTGCTCCCCACCAGACAATGCAAAAGGCATCGCGTTGATTTTTTGCTCCAAACCAACCAATTGTAAGACTTCTTTTGCTCTGCTTTCCATCAATTTTTTATCTTTCCAACCAGATGCGCCCATTACAAAGAGTAAATTTTTGAGTACAGAACGGTCTGTTAATAGTTGAAAATCTTGAAATACAACACCTAATTTTCTACGCAATTTCGGAATATCCTTCTTTCGGAGTTTGTTTAAATCAAATCCAACAACCTCTCCACTTCCATCAGCAAGCGGCAATTCACCATACAGCGCTTTTAGCAAGCTGCTTTTTCCAGAACCGGTCTTACCAATGAGGTAAACGAATTCTTCCGCCTGAATTTTTACGTTAATATCTTGCAAAACAGTTACTCCGCTTTGCTTGATTTCTCCAGAAATAATCTCTATTACTTTGCTCACAATGATTGCTTTATTCTGTAAAGATGGTAATTCTACAGAAGAAAAAGAGGGACTCGCATGAAATAATCTTAACAAAATTGCGTTTAAAACTTTTGAAGCACCTCTCCAGTTTCCCCCACAAGTAATGTACTTTTACTTGTTATATAGTCTTGAGCAAGAGTTTTGAGCAAGAGTCCTGATACAGATAGAAATACGGGAATTAAAAAGCAGTTGAATGAAAAGAATTCTGATTATTCTTACCTTAATTTGTAGTACCGCCGCATTCGGACAGAGTTCGGAGAAGTACAACAGCGAATACGAAAACTTTTTTCGTGCAGAAGACTTGTTTGAGAAAGAGCAATATGCGGCAGCAAGAAAAGAATTTAGAATTTTCATCGATGGGTTTGATTATCCAAACGACCCAATGTATGTGAAAGCAAGGTATTACGAAGCAATTTCGGCTTTAGAACTGTACAACAATGACGCAATCGTTCTGCTCAAAGATTTTAACAAAAACTACCCAGAAAGCATCTTTAAAATGGATATTTATTTCCGTTTAGGGAAGTATTTCTATTACAAAAGAAAATACGAGGATGCTTTGGCTTGGTTTAATAAACTAAGTGTTCAAGATATCGAAGAAGAGGATAGAGAAGAATTTTATTTTAAGATTGGCTATGCAAACTTCAAAGAGAAAAATTTTGATGCTGCAAGAAGCGCCTTTCATGAAGTGAAAGACGGAACGTCACAATATGCCTCTCCAGCGCTGTATTATTATTCTCACATCGCTTATCAGAATGAGAAATACCAAACGGCATTGGAAGGATTCTTAAAACTAGAGGGTGACCCAAAGTTTGGAAAGGTTGTTCCTTATTACATTGCGCAAATTTACTACCTGCAAGGCAAGTACGAAGAAGTCACCAACTATGCATCTAAAATTTCTAACAAAGGCAACATCGTCAATGAGAAGGACATGGATCATTTGATTGGTGATGCATTCTACAGAACAGGAAAATACGACGAGGCCGTTCCCTATTTAGAACGCTATAACAAAGCAACTGAAACAACCAGAGAAGACGATTATCGTTTGGGTTATGCCTATTTCAAAAGCGGTTCTTACAACAAGGCAATTCGTTTGTTTGACAAAGTGAAGAAAGTAAAAGATAGCTTGGGGCAGGTTTCTTATTATCACATTGGTGAAGCAATGCTAAAATTGGACAATTTAGTCTCTGCTCGCTCGGGATTTGAAGGCGCAGCCTTCATTAGCGAGAATGCAGTGATTCAAGAGGACGCGCTTTATAACTTCGCTATTCTCTCTTATAAATTAGATATTAACCCTTACGATGAAGCGGTAGAAGCCTTTGAAATGTACTTGAAAAAGTACCCAAACAGCGATAGAAAAGAGGACGTTTATCAATACTTAGTCAATGTTTACATGACAACGAATAACTATCCAAAAGCATTGGCGTCCTTGGATAAAATTCCCAACAAAGATATTCGCTTGAAAACAGCTTATCAAGTGATTGCTTTTAATCAGGGAGTGCAAAAATTTCAGAATTCTAACTTTCCAGGAGCAATTAATTCGTTTAAACTCGTAGAGAAGTACCCAGTTGACCCAGCCGTTTCAGGAAAAGCGGTTTACTGGATTGCCGACGCACATTACAGGTTAAAAAACTACGACGAAGCAATCAAAGGTTATAAAACTTTTGCTGTGATGTCTTCTGTGCAGGACAAAGAGATGCAAACGGAGGCTTATTATAACATTGGTTATGCATTCTTAGACAAAAAAGAATTGGAAAAAGCAATAGAAGCGTTTAGGGAATACCTTCAAAACAACCCCGTTTATAAACGCAAGCAAGCAGAAGCAATGATGAGAATTGCAGACAGTTATTTCGTTTTGAAAGAGAATGATTTAGCAATTAAATTCTACAAAGATGCACTGGCACTAAAATCAGGGTATGAAGATCAAGCATTATTCTTCATGGCGAAAACCTATGGTTATAAAGGCCAGACGCAAACGAAAATCACGCATCTTTTAGACATTGTAAACAATTACAAGGATTCAAAATATTTACAGCTGTCTGTTTATGAAGTTGGAGAGAGCTATTTGTCTGAGGGAGAATTAAGCAAAGCTTTGGAGTATTACAGAAAAATCGTTTATGATTACCCGTCTTCTTTGAAGGTGGTAGATGCAAAAATAAATATCGCAGATATTCATTTTAAGCAAGGAGATTACAACAAAGCGGAGCAAGAATACAAAGACGTTCTTGCAAAACACGGTTCCGACTCTAAAGTTTGTGCAAGAGCAGCTGGAGGGTTGATAGATATTTATAAAGCGAATCAACAACTGGAAAAAGTGGATGGGTTATTGACTCAGTACCCTTGTGTTAACTTCTCACCAGAAGAGAAAGAGAATCTGTATTATTTGCCAGCAATTGAGGTGTATAATGATAGCAACTACCAACAAGCAATCGTTTTATTTGATAAATATTTAGCAAAATTTCCCAATGGAAGATACAGCACTGAGGTTAAAAACTACCTAGCAAACAGCTATTACAAAACCGGAGATATCGCCAAAGCAGTGGAAATTTACATGCTGACTTTGGAAGGTCCCAATACTGGTTCTACAGAATTAGCAGCATCACGAGTTGCCCAGTATTTATACAACGAAGGCCGTTATGAAGAAGTGATTAAGTATTACAGAAAGCTAGAAAACATCAGTTCTACTCCCGCAGTTATTTTTAACGCAAAATTAGGGTTAATGAGAAGCCACTTCTTGATAGAAAATTGGGGAAGCGCGGCTCAATATGCCGACAAGGTGTTGAAGAATTCTGAAATCAATAGCACTATAAAATTAGAGGCAAATTATGCAAAAGGAATGGGTAATTATTACCTAAAACAATATGACGCCGCTAAAATAGCACTCGTTTGGGTGTTTAAAAACACAACGACAGTGAAGGCAGCTGAGGCAAGGTTCTCCCTGGCAGACATATTCTATCAGCAGAATTTCTTAGAGCAATCCGATGATGAAATTACAGACTTGTTAAAGCAAAAGCCAGCTTACAATTATTGGATAGCAAAAGGGTTGATTTTGAGAACAAACATTCTTATAAAACAGGACAACTTGTTCCAAGCAGAGCAGACACTAAAATCAGTGATTGATAATTACCCAATACCAGATGATGGCATTTTAGATGAAGCCAACCAGCTTTGGGATGAATTAATGCAGTTAAAAGATACACCAAAAGAAATTACACCAGACGTTGATCCCATAATTGAAATTAATGGTGAAAACGGACAGTAAAAAAGAAATTATGAAAAATAGTTTAACACTAATAATCTTCTTGGCATCGTTTCTTTCTTTCGGGCAAGACGACCCTGTCGTTGTTAATGCCGAGGGGGATAGAAGAATTGACAAAGCATACCGAACACCGCTAAACCCACGTGTAATTGACACGATTATACCAACGGCAATAGTGGAATATCCCCTGCTTGTTTTAAAGTTTGAAACAACAACGGAAGTAGAGAGAATTAATCCCGCCTCTATTAAACTAAAAGAGAAGTTACCGCAATTGTATAGTACCTACATTAAATTGGGTATAGGTTCTGAGTTAATGCCGCTCGGAGAAATTTTCTTTGATTCAAAACGCTCTCGAAAATACGTTTATGGTGCGCACATTAAGCATTTAAGTTCATTTGGCGATATAAAAGGTCTTTCCACGGCGCAATTCGACAGAACGAAGTCCTTATTCTACGGGGGTATCAATGAGAAACGCTATTCTTTGCTCGGCAATATTCATTACAACAATCAAGGGTTGCATTATTATGGAATTTCTGACACATTGGGCCTAGACAGAGATAGTATTTCGCAACGGTACAGTGATTTTGGAATTTCCGGAGAATATTCTTCGCATAGAAAGGACAGCGCAAAGTTGAATTATACATTGGGCTTAGCTTACAATAATTACACTTCAAAAAAACCATTGGACACCGATTTTAAAGACTGGAGAGCAAGAGAGAATTATTTCGGAGTAACATCAAAATGGTTTTTTAAACAAGGAAAGGAAACCTATTCTGCGGATTTTAATGTGCGGTATAACGGTTATAAATATGGACTCCCAGACACAAGCTCAATGGGTTTAGACACAGGCATTGTTCTGAATAACGCCGTGGTTAATTTGAAACCAAATATCACCACCTACATTTTCGACAACCGTTTTAAGGCAAATATTGGGGTAGATATTGTGTTGGATGCACACACCAAAACAAAAATCTATGTTTATCCGTTGGCAGAAATAAAATACAGCATGTTCAACGACATTTTTATTCCCTATGCTGGAATTAGAGGTGGTTTAAAGCAAAACTCTTTCAAAACAATGACTTTGGAGAACGAATTTATTCTTCCAAACATAGAATTGCGCAACGAGAAAACACCGATTGCTTTTTATGGAGGAATTAAAGGAACATTGAGCCGAAGAATTAGTTTCAACGCGGGAATTAGTTTTGCAAACGTGAGAGACAAGGCATTATTCGTTACAGACACCCTGTTTTCGCTTGGAAATAAATTCAATGTGATCTACGACACCATGAATGTTACAACAATTGACGCATCGATTTCTTACCAACTGAAAGAGAAGATAAAAATTGATGCGATTGGGAAGTACAACTCTTATTCTGCCTTAAATAACAGTTACGCATGGAATTTACCACAGTTTCAGTTCATGATTAGAGGTCATTACAACCTCTTTGATAAGTTCTTGTTCAACGTTGATTTTAACATAGAGCAAGGAAGAAAAGCATTGGTATTTACCCCAGACACGCAAACAACTATCGAAAACGGGCAACGAATTAAGGATTTAGGATTTATCACAGACATCAACCTCGGAGTAGAGTACAGATACAACAAGCGAATCTCCGCATTTATTCAGTTCAACAACCTTGCTTCACAGCGATACCAGCGATGGTATAACGCACAGGTGCAAGCATTTCAAGTTTTGGGAGGCGTGACGTTTAGGTTGTAGATGCCAAGAATGCACGAATGAGAAAAATCTTTTGGAAGGATTAAAAACCTCTTAGATTCATTATATTTGAAAGAAAAAACACTAGGCGGATAACCGCAATTGCGATTATCATACCGTTATCTGTAATTAACCAAAGATTATGAACCCTGACAAGGATTAGGTGTACCGCTTGATAAATAAAAGATTCAAATTATGAGAAAACTAAAATTTATACTAATGATCCTCTGCATTATTCACTTTAATTCTGGAATTGCGCAAAATAATGACTCGATTTCATATACAGTTTTAGCACAAGTTTTAAATGATGATGATGGAATAAAGAAAGCTCAAGAAATATGTAAAATACTGAACAGTAAAGGGATTGACTGCGTGACGGTTGGTTCATTGGGACTTTCAATAAATGTTTTTAAGAAGGACTTGACAAAAGCACGAACTTTATTGCAGAACGCCATTGATAACGATGAAATTGATGTTGAAATTTATCATGAAAATGAAGGATGGCCCAAAGACGTTAAAGGATTGATTGAACATTTAAATAAATGGGACAAGGAAGAGTTGGATGTTCACGAACGACCAAATGCATATCCAAACCGAAAACCTCATGGTGAGACTAATGGTTGGATTGTAGAGCACAAACGATTACTAAAAGAACTAAATGCAATAATTATTTGGAATAGCAATAATCTACAATACGAATTAAATAAAACAGATAACAAAAAATAAACCCAATTAAAACATGGGTTTATTAAGGTCGTTATAAACAATGAAAATTACACCAACTATAATACTTTTCTTGTTCTTCATGAGTTGTCAGTCGGATCGTTTGACTGAGAAAGAGGGAAAAACTATTGTTCAGATGGAAAATGACGATGAACAACCCAAACTTGGAACAAGTGAGACTAAAGTAATTACTGGATTGTCTTTTCCTTCATGGATCAAGGGAGTTTGGCGAAATACTGCGGAATCAAATACTAACAATTTTGTTACGTATGTCTTTTATAATGACCAGCTAGGGATAACACAAGGAGTAAGTTTTAAAAACGGACATAAAATGAGTGTTCCTTATGAGAATTATTCGATTAGCGAAAAAGCTACTGACAGTACATATTCGATTCATATTGTTCAGGAAAATCATTCCGTTGATTATGAATTTATTCTGCAAAAACTTGATTGGACGGAAGAACCAGGACTTACCTACTCAATAATGGAAAATGGTGAATTAAAAAGGGTTCATTTGACATCTATACAACTGGTATTAATGAAAACCCAATAAGTTTATATAACACATCCTATGCGATAATACGGGGTGTATTCTTCGAAAGATCACCTCTCTATTACTAACGTCAAAAAAACTAGGTTTAGCCGCACTACGCATAGCCAAACGTTAAGAAACACCAATTGCATTAAAAAAGAGTAGAAATGGAAGCACATTTTTCATTTTTTAATTCTTCATTCTTCATTTCCTTCCTTCTTCCCCTTCGGAAAATACTTCTTCTGCCGAATAAAAATTAAAATAACCCCACTTGTAATTGATGCGTCTGCAATGTTCCAAATAGCAGGAAAAAGTGGCCCTCCGCCTATCCAGGGCATCCATTCTGGCCAAGTTCCTTGAAACTTAAACATATCAACGACATTGCCGAATAAAAAACCAGTGTTTTTAGTCTCAATGGTTTGGGAAACACCCCAGGTATCACATTCTATGAAATTACCAGAACCAATCAAGTGATTATACCCCATACACGGGTCATAAGGAAAAGCAAAGTCGTAAAACATAGAATCGATGAGGTTGCCCGTTGCGCCAGCAAAAACCAACCCAATGGCAATTAGAAACTCTAAACGAGCACCTTTTTTCATTTGCGTTATCCAATAATAGACGAGTGCACTAATGGCAAAAATTCGGAAGATGCTAAGGGCTAATTTATGCCACGCTTGAGAACCAAAGCTTGTGCCAAAGGCCATTCCTTGATTTTCGATGTAGTCTGCAACAAACCAAGTTCCAATAAGGTTGTGAGATTCTCCAGGTTGAAAATTTGTTTTAACGTAGATTTTAACCAGCTGATCAGCAAGAAGAATGAGTGTTACGACTACCGCAACAATGAGTGTTTTTTTCTTCACAAGAATGTTGAATTCAAAATTAATTTTGAGCGTTCTTCGCGTCAATACTTAAGGTTGCATGAGGCACAAGCATTAAGCGTTTCTTTTGAATAAGTTTACCCGTCACACGGCAAATACCGTAGGTCTTGTTTTCAATTCTCACCAAAGCGTTTTGTAAACTGGTGATAAACTTCTCTTGACGAATTGCCAATTGTGACATTTCTTCTCTCGAGAGCGTATCTGAACCGTCTTCCATCATATTGAAAGAACGCCCAGTATCATTTGTTCCATGATCGTCATTGTGAGAAAGGGACCCTTTTAGCAGGTCCAAATCAATTTTTGCCTCTTTTAACTTATAGTTAATAAGGTCTTTAAATTCTTGTAGGTCTGAGTCGTTGTATCTAACTGTTGCCATATTCTATGTACTTATGCTTTAAAAAGCGGTTTTTAATATCAAATTTTCATCCTCGAATTTCTTGCGAGAGTTTAAATATAGAATTCTAAGTGAAACAAAGCAACAAACTGACAACAATTTTTTTTAATCAATAAAAAAGAGGTTTTGAATATTACTTCAGTTTTAGCATTAATCACCCGTAAATACGCTTTATTTTGTACTTTCGTTTTGTGTTAAAAGCATTTCATAGCAATAGACCTTTTGTTCTTGTTTTAATTCCCGTTTTAGTGGTTATCTTCTTCGTGTTGAATTATAACACGGGTTATCATCGAGGATACGAAGAGTTGAGATTAGGAATTTGGGGCAGTTATAAAGTGCAATCAAGTTTGCTATTGTCTGTTTTTTCGATGTCACTGACAATTGGAGGAGGCATACTCTTGAATGGTTTATACAACAAAAACGAGTTTTCTGAACGAAACAATTACTTACCAGCACTCTTATATGTACTTTTTTTAAGTTTTTTTTCCTCTTTTTACTTTTTGGACGGACTGGCAATTGCGCAAATATTTTTAATCCTTACGGTGAGGCAATTGCTTAATTTAAGTCAGAAAGAAGATGGAAGAAGAATCGTATTTAACACGGCTCTTTTCTTTGGAATTGCGGGCACATTTTTCCCCGTGTTACTCCTTGGAACTCCCGTTTTGTTCTTTTTAATTTGGATCAACCGGCCATTTCTTTTTAGAGAGTCAATGCTAATTATTGTTGGATTATTGTTGCCAATTATTTATGTTGGTGCTTATATTTATATTTTTAGAATTAACATTGGTCTGGACGACCTAAACAGTTCTTCAAAGGAAATTTTTAAAGTTGATATGTGGGCGTTAATTGGGGGGGCAAGTTTAATTTTTCTTGCAGGACTTAAGCGATTGCTAAATAAAATAAATGTGAGTTCGATTCGCTTTAAGAAAATCTTTAGACTTCTTCTTTTATTGACAATTTTGCTCTTGGCATTGTTATTAATCGACGTTTTTACATACAGAAGAATACAAGTGTTGAGTTTACTACTCATCCCACTATCATTGGTGCTACCGTATGGGTTTGGAGAAAAAAAACCGTCGCTTTTACCATCTGTTTTGTTTTATATCGTTTTAACCTTCGCTGTGAGTAAGTTTTTCATTCCTTTTAATGATTTAGCCTTCTAATTATCTTAATTTTGCAACAAGATAATTTTAAAAGAAGAAAATGAAATTTGGAGTTGTTACTTTTCCCGGTTCTAATTGCGATGAAGACATCGTATATGTATTAGAAACCATCCTAAAACAGAAAGTTGAACGCCTTTGGCACAAAGACACTGACATAAAAGGTGTTGATTTCATTGTTCTTCCTGGAGGTTTTTCTTACGGAGATTATCTTCGTTCTGGCGCTATTGCAAAACATTCTCCAATTATGGGGGAGGTTATAAAACATGCCAATAATGGAGGTTATGTTTTGGGAATTTGCAATGGCTTTCAGATTTTAACAGAATCTGGACTTTTAGAAGGGGCGCTATTACACAATGATAATCAGAAGTTCATTTGCAAGAATATTCACCTGAAAACAACGTCGATGGACTCGGCTCTCACCAAAGATTTGAACATGTCCAAAGCGTATAAAATTCCAATTGCCCATGGAGAAGGAAGGTACTATGCTTCTGATTTGACAATCGAAAAACTGGAAGAAAACGACCAAATCCTATTCAAATATTGTGATAAAGATGGGGAAGTTAACTCTTCTGCCAATCCAAACGGCTCAGTGTTGAATATTGCTGGAATTTGCAACGAAAACCGAAACGTTTTTGGCATGATGCCGCATCCAGAAAGAGCCAGTGATAAAGAATTGAATAACGAAGATGGAGCAGCAATGTTTTTGTCTATTTTAAATAATTGTCAACTTAATTAAGACTATGCGCGTACTACTTTTAGGTTCAGGAGGTCGAGAACATGCACTCGCTTGGAAGATGGCGCAAAGTTCTATTTTAGAAAAACTGTTTATTGCTCCAGGAAATGCCGGAACACAGCAGTTAGGAGAGAATGTCAACCTTTCTCTCACTAATTTTAAAGAAATAAAGACTTTCGTTTTAAAAAATGAAGTAAACATGGTTGTTGTTGGTCCAGAAGACCCATTAGTGAATGGAATAGCGGATTTTTTTGAGGCAGATGATGAACTTTCAAAAGTTCCGGTTATTGGTCCCAACAAAGAAGCTGCGCAACTCGAAGGAAGCAAAGATTTCGCGAAACAATTCATGAAAAGGCACAACATTCCAACCGCGAAATACGGAACGTTTACCAAAGACACCTTGAGTGAAGGATATGAGTATTTAGAGAAAATGAACCCACCTTACGTACTTAAAGCCGATGGCTTGGCTGCAGGAAAAGGTGTTCTTATTCTCGAAACACTTAAAGAGGCGAAAAAAGAACTAAAAAGTATGCTTTCTGACGCCAAATTTGGAGATGCTAGTTCAAGGGTTGTTATTGAACAGTTTTTAGACGGAATTGAACTTTCTTGCTTTGTAATTACCGATGGAGACGCGTATAAAAAACTCCCCGAAGCGAAAGATTACAAAAGAATAGGAGAAGGAGACAAAGGATTAAACACAGGCGGAATGGGAGCAATTTCTCCAGTGCCATTTGCCAATCCAACATTCTTAGACAAGATAGAAAATCAAATTATTATTCCAACGGTAAAAGGATTGAAACGAGAAGGAATCGTTTACAAAGGTTTTATTTTCTTTGGAATCATTAACGTGAAAAATGAACCTTATGTCATCGAATACAACTGCCGAATGGGAGATCCAGAGACGGAAGTAGTCATTCCAAGGTTAAAATCGGATTTGTTGGACTTATTTGAAGGAGTTGGAACACAAACTCTGTCAGAAAGAGATGTTGTTTTTGATGAAAGAAGCACAGCAACGGTGATGATGGTTTCTGGAGGCTATCCTGAAAAGTATGCAAAAGGCAAACAAATTTTTGGAATAAACGGAGTCACTGACAGTCTTATTTTTCATGCAGGAACTGTTGCAGATGGTCCAGCAGTAATGACCAACGGAGGGCGTGTTTTAGCCGCAACATCCTACGGAAAAGACCTAAAAACAGCGTTGAAAAAATCCTACGAAGCCATTGATAAAATTGAATTCGAAAAAGCAAACTTCAGAAAAGACATCGGTTTTGATGTTTTGTAAGGGGTTTTGGAGTGTTGGAGCATTGGAGCATTGGAGTTTTGGAGTTTTGGTTATCGAGCGGTAGTCGAGATATCTACCTTAAAACACTAAAACATTGAATCTAATTTGTATATTGCTTTGTAATTAAAACCCCATGGAAGGTCCGCTGATAGGCATCATTATAACACTTATTTTTTCTGCATTCTTTTCGAGCATGGAGATTGCCTTTATTTCTTCTAACCGACTAAAAGTTGAGTTAGACAAGTCGAGTGGCACCATTAGCGGCAGAATTCTCGGCACATTCTATAAGAATGAATCACGTTTTATAGCCATGCTTCTGCTGGGAAACAACATTTCACTTGTTCTTTTTGGTCTATTTTCTGCGCAATTACTCGAGCCAATTATCCAATCTTGGGGAATTGTCAATCAAGGGTCTATTTTATTAATTCAAACGGTTTTATCGACCATCTTGGTCCTTATTGTGGCAGAATTCTTGCCCAAAACCTTTGTGCAGATGAACCCTAACGGGTACCTCAAATATGTGACCTATCCGATGTTTGTTGTTTTTGTCATTTTATTCTTGCCGACCTATTTAGTTCTTTGGGTAAGTAGTATTTTCTTGAAACTTCTGAAAGTAGATAGTAAGAACAGCGAAAAAGTATTCTCCAAAATTGATCTTGAACATTATGTGCAAGACATCAACGATAGAATTAAAGACGAGCAAGAATTTGGAAACGAAATGCAAATATTAAAGAACGCTTTGGATTTTGACTCCGTAAAAGCAAGAGACTGCATGATTCCTCGAACAGAAATAATTTCGGTTGATTTGGAAGACGACATCAAAGAATTGCAAGACAAATTTGTGGCAACAGGTAAATCAAAAATAATTGTTTACAAAAAAAATATCGACAACATTATTGGCTATGTGCATTCTTTTGAAATGTTTAAATTCCCCAAAACGATAAAGGAAATTTTGCTACCACTGCCATTTGTCCCCGAAGCAATTCCAGGCAAAGAATTGTTGGAATTATTCTCAGAGAAAGCAGGAAACCTTGCCATTGTCGTTGACGAATACGGCGGAACGGCGGGAGTAATCACCATTGAAGACGTTATAGAAGAAATTTTTGGAGAAATTGAAGATGAACACGACAAGGAAGCTTTACTCGAAGAAAAATTGGACGAAAAAAGGTATCGATTCTCGGCCCGATTGAACATCGACTATTTAAATGACGAGTACGACTTTAAAATAGAACAAGGAGAAGAATACGAGACACTCGGAGGCTTTGTTGTGCACCAATTGGAGTCAATTCCTAAGGCCGGCACAAAGTTAGTGGTCAACGAATTAAAATTCTTTGTGGAAGAAGTCAGCAACAATAGAATTGAAACCATTCGTGTGATTAGGCTATGAGGAACTTCCTCAAATATCAACTAATCACAATTTTTCTAATTGCCTTTACTTTTGCTTTTGGTCAGAAGAATGAGCTTGTAAAACTATCTTCTCTTCCGACAGAATTAAGTGAAGCATCTGGAATTGAACTGCTCAATGACACCACTTTTGTTGTGATAAATGATGGTGGAAATACGGCCGATTTATTCGTCTTAAATTTAGACGGTTCTTTGAGAAAAAAAGTGCGTGTTTTAAGAGAGAAAAACAACGATTGGGAAGACCTTGCAGCGGATGAAAATTATTTATACATCGCGGATTTTGGCAACAACAAAAATGAGCGCAAAAACTTGGTGATTTTGAAAGTAAAGATTGCTTCCATTCTCTCCAAAAAAGAAGTTGTTGCCGAAAAAATTTATTTTAATTACCAAGAGCAAGTTTCATTTCCGCCCAAAAAAGAGAAGCTAAATTTTGATGCAGAAGCACTTGTTTGCATCGGCGATTCTTTGCTCATTTTAACCAAGGTAAATAACGTTCCGTGGACGGGGGAAAGTCAACTCTATTACCTGCCAAAAATACCGGGAATTTATTCAATTAAGAAAGCCGGAGAATTATTTGTTGGCCCTAACGGTTGGTTCATTGATGCGATTACGGGCGCAGATTATTACGATGGTAAATTGTATATTATCACCTATTTTCGCAAAATTCAATTGAATTTTGCGAAAAATGGCCTAAAAAAGTGTTCCGAGACAAAATTTAAGAACTTTACACAGAAAGAAGGAATCGTTGTAAAAAGCAAAAATGAGATTTATATAGTCGATGAAAAGGCATCGATTATTGGTGGTGGAAATATTTATAAAACAAAGAAAAAAGATGCTAAACATTAACTCTTTTGAGGCCGTTATTTTTGACATGGACGGAGTATTAATTGACTCCGAACCGCTGTGGAAAATTGCCATGGAAGAATCATTTCATTCTGTAGGTTGCCACTTAACAAAAAAAGATTTCGGCAAAACTGTTGGACTTCGAATTGATGAGGTTGTTCTTTTTTGGCACAACGAAATTGGATGGAAAAACGTCTCGCCAAAAGAGTTAGAAAACAGAATTATTAATAGAATGGTGGAGTTAATTTCGACTCACGGAGAACCTCTAAAAGGAGTGGTAAACACTCTCGATTTTCTTCGCAAAAAAGGACTTAAAATAGGGCTCGCAACATCGTCTTATTCTGTGCTAATTGATGCCGTTTTAGAGACCATTAATTTGCGAGAGCAATTTGACGTTGTTCATTCTGCCGAAGGCGAAGATTTTGGAAAACCTCACCCAGCTGTTTACTTAACCGTCGCAAATCAACTGAAGGTAAAATCGCAAAAATGTTTGGTGATTGAAGATTCACTCAACGGAATAATTTCTGGAAAAGCTGCACAAATGAAAGTCGTTTGTATTCCCGAAAAAACACATCACCCTGAACCAAAATTGATTTTAGCCGACTATCAATTTGAGGATATGGAAGAGATGTTGAAGGAGATTGAAGGGAATAGTTAAGAAGTTAAGAAATGGCACGAATCAACTTCCTACTTAACTCCTGACTTCTTAATTACTTCTCACTAAAAAATAAATATATGATAAAATACAACCCAAAAAACTGGTTTAAATTAATCTTCGCGATTCACAAAAGCGACACGCTCCGCATTATGTGGAAAGAGCTCATATATATGGGTCTTTTTACGGTGCTGGTTGCCTACTTAGAGATGACATTCTTCCACGAAACAGAAGTGTTGAAGTCCTTAATTGGCGTCTATTCACTCATTGGTTTTGTTATTTCCTTGTTGCTTGTTTTTAGAACGAACACGGCTTATGATCGCTGGTGGGAAGGGAGAAAAAAGTGGGGAGCCTTGGTCAATGACACACGAAATTTAGCGATAAAACTGTCGGTTTTAGTAGAACAAAAAGAAGAAAGGGATTTTTTTGAGAGAATGATTCCCAACTTTGTTTTTGCCATGAAGGAGCATCTTCGAAAAGGAGTCAAATCGGAAGAATTAGACCTACTGGAAGGTGAACTACATATTCTGCAAAAGGAGCACATCCCCAATGCGATTAGCAAGGCCATTTATGAGCGTGTCATTCTTTTAAAGAAACAAGGCAAAATCACAGAGGAAGAATTCATCGTTTTAGATAAAAACATGAATGCTTTATTAGACAATTTAGGGGCTTGTGAGAGAATAAAAAACACACCAATCCCTTTTTCTTACAGCCTGTTTTTGAAAAAATTCATTTTCATCTATGTAACAACCTTGCCCTTAGCATTTGTTTCAGAATTCGGGTATTATTCTGCCTTAATTGCCACTTTCGTGTTCTATGTTTTCGTTTCTATGGAGGTGTTGGCAGAAGAAATAGAAGACCCTTTTGGAATGGATGACAATGATTTACCAACAGATGACCTAAGCATAAAAATAAAGAAAAATATATCAGAAATATTTTTGGTGTGATAATTGCTTGCCGTACATTTGTAAAACTAAACACACGAAAAATGAAAAAATTAATAACAATACTATTTGTTGCAGTGTTGAGCATCAATGCAAGCGCACAAGACTTTGAAAAAAACGGTAATTATGTTACCGTAGGTTATGGACTTGATTTATATGGACACCCAGGAGGCAGTTCAGGACTTGGCTTAGGGCCAATTATGGCGTCTTATGAAAGAGGGATAACCGATATTTTGGGCATTGGTAGAATTGGTGTTGGTGGAGGTGTCGCTTTCTCCCGCTATTCATACAAAAACAGCCAGTTATTTTTTAATTTCTCTGATGAGTATAGATATAAAACATCTAGAGTTACAATTTTTGCTAAGGGAGCCTATCACTTTGAATTTGACATTGAAAAAATGGATGTGTATGCAGGTGTTGGAGCAGGTTTAAACCTCGACTCTGAGCAAGAGTCGTATTATGTAAACGGGATTTTGCAGTCTCAAGCGAAGAATTCAAGAACGAGTGTAGTTCACTACGTTTTTGTTGGAATACGCTACTATTTCACAGACAGCTTTGGTGTATACGCAGAAGCAGGTGATGGAATTGTAAATTTAAACGCAGGTGTCGTTTTCAAATTATAATTAAAGAAAATAATAGAAATAAAACGCTCGAGAAATCGGGCGTTTTTTTATGGAAGAACTTTGGTGTATGCATCAAAAAGTACCGGCGTAATAAGTTTTTTTGATTTTTCAATGCGAGCAGGTTCGATTTCTAAAAAAGTTTGTGAAGAAACATATTGATACCCCATTCGTTCGTACCATTCTTTGAGAAAAATCTTATTATCAATGTCAAAGTCTTTCGCTCGAAGAATGACCAAAACCATCTTATCAGCTCCATCTAGCAGCGCTTTTTCTTCGGCATATCCAACAAGTGCTCGCCCAATTCCTTGTCCTTTTTTAGAAAAATCAGCAGCAAGTAATCCAAAAGTATAGGTTTTAGCACCTTTTTTGTGAAAATGAATACAACCAACAACACGATTGTCAATTTTGGCAAAGGCGACCTCGTTTTTTGCAATCAACTCACGGTATTCTTCTTTGCTAATGCGAAAATAATTTTCTCCCCAAATTTGGATCTCGGTAACGGCATAAGCGTCAATGAGAATGCCATAGGCTTGGTTAATGTCTTCATCAGAAAGGTTTGCTTGCGCAAGTTCAATTGTAATCATATTACAAAACTAAAAGAGTTTCTCACAAAAAAAAGGTTTCAAATCGTGAGATTGAAACCTTTAGTTGAAACAATGTGTTTTTTGATTCATTCTAGCTCACTTTTAGAGATAGGTTTCGAATGTACATTAAGTATTCTTCTAAGGTGGCTGATAGCATCAATTTCACCGCTGTTGTTTTTTGATTCGTGTTTTTCATAGCTTGAATTTTTAAGTTGTTTGAATAGAGCATTTCAAACAACGTGCCAAAAATGAATTAAAAACAGCAACAAACTGATTTACAAAGAATTATGTTCTATAAGAACATCCTCTTTCCAGATGCATTTCATTTTTTTAGAAGACTTTAGCGTACAGATGCCTGCGCCATGTTTTTTATTATTTTTCCATTCTCCCACATATGAACTCCCATCTTTTTGAATATAACTACCCTGCCCATTGCGCATGTTGTTTTTATATTCCCCCGTATATTTATCTCCATTGGCATAGGTTCTTGTCGCCGTTCCGTGAAACTTATTGTTTAAGAATCCGCCCATGTATTTTCCTCCGTCTTCCCATTTAAAAACACCATCACCGTTTCGTTTACCGTTTTTAAACAAGCCTTTGAAATAATTTCCATTGGGGTAGAAAAGTTCACCAGCACCAGTTCTCAATCCATTCTTAAATTGGCCAACAAACTTATTTCCATTGGCGTAAGTTCTGGTTGCTCTACCGTGAAATTTTCCTTTGGAAAAATCACCGACATACATCCCTCCATTTTTCCAATAAAACCTTCCTTGACCCTCTCGTTTCCCGTTTATATATTGGCCGCTGTATTTATTTCCGTTTTTATAAATGAATTCACCCTTTCCATGTTTTAAGTCGTTTTTCCAATTGCCAGAATAGTAGTCCCCGTTGATATATGTCAACTTACCTTGTCCATGTTTAATGCCGTAGCGATAATTTCCTTTGTAAACTTCTCCAGTTGAATGCGCATAGTGTCCAAAGCCGTGTTTTGTGAAATTACGGAACTGTCCAGAATATTTATCTCCATTCGAGTAGAAAAAAACCCCTTTTCCCTCAATTCTGCCGTTTATAAAACTCCCAGAGTAATGATCTTTGTTTTTATAATAGATATGACCCGTGCCGTGCGGCAAGGCATCTTCCCAGTCTCCGACATATTTTTCACCGTCTTGGTTAATGTATGTTCCCTTTCCGTTCTTGCAGTCGCCTGTTACGCAGTTGGCAAAAGTCCATTGTGAAAGAACTAATAGGAGAAAAAGGAAGGATGTTTTTGAAAATGCAATCATTAAAGGTTAAACGAATTAATTGAGGATTCATTACAATGTAGGAGATAAAAGAGGGAATATTTTTTTTGTTTCAAAAATATACCTCTTAACAAAAATGATTTCTTCAATTTGGTAATTTCTCGTTGCTCATCAGTCATTTTCACCTTTCCATGCCCTGGAAAACTGTTGTGAGCAAACTCTTGCTGCTTGTGCAACGTTTTGTTTTTCAATCCCCAAATTTATTGAGTTGAGCTTAAAACTTGCTGTAAATTTTCTTCTGTTCATAATTCTACTAAGTTAATTTTATACAATAGTATCTTAACTCAGTGTCCAAATTTTTATATCACATCCAGTCGGTATGTGTAATAAGATATTGAGGAAAGAAAAAACACTCGCCTCAAAAGAGGCGAGTGTTAATAATCATAATAACCTAAGGCTATATTATTTTGTTATTTAACAAATACCTTTTGATTGTAAGAAGCTCCTTCCGTAGCAACACTAATGATATAATTCCCTGTTTCTAAATTAGAAACTGAAACTGCAATCGTTTGAATTCCAGATAAGTTATCATATTTATTCGTTGAAACAATGCGCCCTCTCATGTCTGTAAGGGTAATTGTAAAATCACCTTCACCTTCGAAAGAAACATTAACATTATCAGAAGCAGGGTTTGGATATACTCTCAAATTAATTGCATCTATCGTTTCAACTGAGCTGAAAATTTCATTAATTGACACATCCGTTGCATTAACAATTTCACCTGTGCTATTATCAATTAATAATGCAATAGCATGCATGTTATTACGGTTACTAGTTCCTGGAACGGTATAGTTGAACATAAAATTAGCAACTGTTCCATCTACAATAGTTCCTGGAACAGATCCTACTTGCCCATCATATCCTCCTAAAAGAGCACGACCAACATGATCATAAACCATATCAACTGCAGGAACAGGATCTGTCAATGACTCATACCCACCCATAGGTCCTTGCGCACCTCCTGAATAGTAGTTAGCTTGGCTGTATGCTGCAGTTGTGCCAGTAACACCATTTTCTGACACGACAACCGCTAGACGGAAATCACCTGCAGATACAGGTGTATAAAAGGTTGCTGAAACATCGATATTTACTGTTGAGCCAACCCCTGAAACAATCGCTTCGATGTTCGCAGGCACTCCCAATGTTATTCTATCACTATAAAACTGTTCGAAGGCAGTTTGAGAAACACTTTCACCAAGTAAAGCACGATCAACATTACAACCTGGAAAACCAGAAATTCCACCGCCAGTATCATATTCTGTCAATGTCATAGGATCCCCGTTATGGACGGCTATTCCAATGAAGTCATTTGGATACGTGGTATACATATAAGACATTGCTACTTCTCCTCGTGGACACCACCCGCACCAAGTACCCGTTCCTTCTTCAATAACTACTGCTTTTACTGTTTGTTGACTCAGAGTATTATGTAAAGCTGAACCAGTGTTATTTGATGGGTCGCCATCAGCACCTCCGTTAACTTGAGTAATCGTAACATTAATGTTTAGTTCAACAGCAGTTGCATATGTTACAGCATCTGGATGAAAAACAGTAACAGTCACTCCAGGAGCAATACTTAGTACCATTGTTTGAGGATGTGGAGAACCATCATTCCAATCCATTTCTAAAGAATTAATTACATTTGAGCCAACATTCGTTACTTGAGCGGATAGCGTATTGCTTGAACCTACTAACGCCCAACGATTAAGTACAACAGCGTCAAGTTGTGCATCATTACTTGGAGACACATTAATAACTACATTATCAATAGCAAGACCTGTTGCCCAATTACCCCCGTCATTATAGAACCATCTAACCATAACAGAAGAAGCTCCATCTGTCATCGCTCCCAATGAAATCGTGTTACTTTGCCAATTAAGATTTCCATTATCAACGGTGTAAGTATAAATAGAAGTCCATGATGCACCTAAATTCGTAGAAACTTCAACTTGGTGAGGTAAAGATGGACCATAGGTAATGTCATCAACGAAGTCATAATTTAAAACCACTCCAGTAAGACCTGTAAAGTCCATTACTGGAGAAACAAGATATGCTGCGCTTAAATCACAGTTGCAAACATCATCAATGACCATTGCAAAATCAGAAGAGACTGGAACTGGCCAGAAACCTCCTGCGTTGGCTGCAACTGCATCGCCAGTGTTAAAATCTCCAGAGCCTGGTGTCGTTGAAACCGAAGCCCAGCCTACTGGAAGAGCGCCACCTAGTCCTTCGAAATTTTCCGAAAGAACTTGTGAAAATACGCTGCTAGCAAAAAGAAGAACTCCTAATAATAATCCATTTTTCATAATTGTGTTTTTAGTGATATAGTTAATATAATAGAGCTAAAGTACTGCTTTTTCAAGAGTTAATTCCGGTTTAATCAATTTAAAATCAATAATCTAGTTCTAAATAATTCGTTAGTTTATAAATGAATCATAACTACTTTTCTAAAAAAGTAGAACCTATTACTATTTATTTCACAAAAAAAGCCTTACATCTCTGTAAGGCTTCTGCTCTCCCTCTTGGACTCGAACCAAGGACCCTCTGATTAACAGTCAGATGCTCTAACCAGCTGAGCTAAGGGAGAATTTCGCTTCTCAATTGTTGAAAAGCGATTGCAAATATAGACAAAGAAATTATTGTTGCAATACGAAATGTAAAAAAAATCATCACTAACAGAGGAAAAACACAAAAGGGAACCGAAACTAGATTATAATAGCATCCTTGTAGCCTCTATTTTTTATCTTTTTAAGGTCCAATTTTGCAGCTTTCTTACTTGAATAATTACCAACCGTGTAGATGTATTTGTACATGTTTGTCGTGTTTAATTTCACACGGACAACCTTCATTTTTAATCTTTTAAAAGAAGAATCATTGACATCAATGGCTTGAACAGAAGACATAATTTGAATCCTAAAAATGCCCTTTTCAACCACATTTTTCGTTGCTTTTTTTCTTCTGAAAGACGATTTTGGATATTCTTTCTCAATGGTTGACCTAAAACCTCTAAAAATAGCAGAGGCAATTATTTCTTGGCCATAAGTGGTGTTTAGGTATTTTGCCTCTTTTGGGTTTGATAAAAAGCCACATTCAACCAAAACACTGGTCATATTTGTGTATTTCAAGACCTCAAGCGTGTGTTTCAAATCTTTCATATCTTTCACGCCTCTTGATTTTCTTCCCGCTCTTGACGAGAACTGCCTTTCTATTTCTTTTGCAAACGCTACGGATTTTGTTAAATGCATGGAGTGAACGTGCGTTTCTGTTCCTCGCACACTTTTTCTGTCATTTCCGTTACAATGGATGCTTATAAAATAATCTGCATTGATACTGTTTGCCTTTTGCACCCTTTCATCAAGTGATGGATAAACATCATTTCTGCGAGTATAGACAACCCTTACATTTTTTAAATACTTTTCAATATAGCCTCCCAAAAATAGTGCAATCTTTAAATTAATGTCTTTCTCCGGCAGAAGACTAGAGGTGTGCGCCAAGTTTCCAGGGTCTTTTCCTCCGTGACCAGCATCGATAACAACAATAATTTCTTTATCTTTTTCACAAAAGGCAGAATAAGAAAATAAGCCAAAAAAGAAAAAGAGAAGAATAAAACGCATCCCCAAATTTACGATTGATAGTTTTTTGTTTCTTTGTATTTCAAAAAGGTTACCAATAATTGCTTGTTAACATCGGAGAATGAAAAAAGAAACAATCGCTCTTATTGAAATTGGAGGCTCGCACGATGAGTGTTTGTTAACCCAATTTCACGCCTTAAAATCGGCGAATAAGAGAATTTTTTTCATCACAACGCAAGAAATCATAGATAGAAACCCCTCATTTTCTTCCTACATAAATGAATTATATGTATTGGAGAAGAATGAGCAAGCAAAAGATTTTTCTACCGCCAGAAGAATAAAAAAACTCCTTAAAAAAGAGAATGTTGCAAAGGTTGTTCTAAATACCGCCCATGGAAAAGCAGCAAGAAATTTGTCCTTACTTTGTCTTTTTAGTAAGGTAAAATTCTTCGGAATATTGCACACGACGATCAAGCTAAAAGGGAGTTTTACACAGAAAATAATCAGTTGCAAAGTGAGAAACTATTTTTTGCTAAGTCAACACTTGTATGATAAAGCCCAGAAAATCAATAAGTTATGCTCTGGGTGGTTTTACCCAGTGAGATTTGATTTTGACCCCATTGATTTTGGTTCTTCTGAGAAAATAACAATAGTAATCATCGGAGGTGTTGAGAATCGACGCAAGGACTTATTAGGGTTCGTAGATTTATTGGAGAATGTTCATTCTGACGTAAATTTTATATTCTTAGGAAAAAGCGACCCTCAGAATGAAGAAGTAATAGCCTTCAAGGCAAAGTTAAAAGAAAAAAGATTGGAGAAGAAGGTGAAACTGTATGACACTTTTGTATCGAATGAAATTTTTTCGAAGACAGTTCAATCCTGCGATGCAATTTTACCTTTAGTACACCCCAATACGCCCAGCGCAAAAGAATATTTTAACCGACAAATTTCTGGCGCAATGACGGTTGCTTTTGGGTACAAAAAGCCAATGCTTCTTCACGAGGCTTACCAACACATTGAAGAAATGCAAATCGCGAGTTTGTATTATTCGTTGAGTAATTTTTCGAGCCTTGTGTTAGAAAAAGAAAAAATGAAAGAGCGAGAAAAAGCAATGATTGGAGCAAAGGAATTACAATCAGAAACACAAGAAAAGCGCTACATTGAGTTTTTAGAAAGATAGCACACAAACGTGAAGATTCTGAGGGTTTTTATATCTGCGCTTTTCAGCGTAATCTGTGTGAGAAACTAACTCTCTACTTAAACAGAGCGTCAAAAAACACTTTTTATCTCTACTTTGGATGAAAATAATCAAACACAATTTGTCCTTTTGACACCCCTATAATTACTTGCAAACCTCTAAGAGGCTCATTTTTAATGGCTTTCAGCGTCTTGAGTGATTTCATTAATTCTTCGTGCGTTTTTTTGCCAACACCTTTAATTTGAGTTAATTCAGAACTCAAAGAAGCCTTGCTTCGCTTGTTGCGATGATGAGTAATTCCAAAACGATGTGCTTCATTTCGCAAGTATTGAATAACGCGCAAGCTCTCCGATTTCTTGTCGATGTAAATGGGAAAACTGTCTCCCGGGAAGAAGATTTCTTCTAGTCTTTTGGCAATTCCAACGATGGCGATCTTGCCACGTAAATCAAGTTGTTCCAAAGCCACCAAAGCAGAACTTAATTGCCCTTTACCCCCGTCGATTACGATGAGTTGCGGGAGTGATTTATCCTCATCAAGCAAGCGCTTATATCGCCTGTAAACAACCTCTTCCATAGACGCAAAATCGTCGGGGCCCTCCACTGTTTTTATGTTAAAGTGGCGGTAATCTTTTTTGCTCGGCTTGCCATTTCTAAATACGACACACGCAGCAACGGCATTGGTTCCTTGCAAGTTAGAATTGTCAAAACACTCGATGTGAATAGGTTTGTCTGGCAAACGAAAATCAACACGGATTTGCTCTAAAACTCTCTCCGTATGGCGTTCAGGGTTTTTGATTTTCTCCTGCTTCATTTTTTCTAATCGGAAGAATTTAGTGTTGCGCTTAGACAATTCAACAAGCGCTTTTTTATCTCCTCTTTGGGGAATAAAGAAGGAAATACCACCCATGGACAGATCAATTTTTTTCTCTAAAAGAACCTCTTGCGTAATGCTTTTAAAGCGCTCTCTCATTTCGGGGAGAACGTAACCAATAATATCGGCATCTGTTTCTTCCAACTTCTTTTTGACTTCAACAGTGAGTCCGTGGATAATTGCTCCGCTATTAATGACTAAATAATTGACAAAAGCCGTTTTTTCGTCTTGCAAAACCGTAATAACATCGACTTGAGAAATAGAAGGCGAGACAACGGTTGATTTTGCCTTGTACCGATTGATGGTTTCTATTTTAGATTTCGTTTCTTGTGCCAGTTCAAATTCTAAATTAGCTGAATATTCATTCATCTTCGTTTTTAGAGACTTTATTACTTCTCCAATATTTCCTTTCACAATGTGCTCGATTTCTTCGATGTGTTGCAGGTATTCTTCTTCCGATTCTTTACCCTCACAGCCTCCTTTGCAGTTTCCGATGTGGTATTCTAGGCAAACTTTGTGGTTCCCTTCTAAAATCTTCTTTTTAGACAAGTCTAGTGAACAATTTCGCAAAGGATAGGTTTCTTTTATAAAAGAAAGTAATGCATTGACAACCTTAACACTTGGGTAAGGACCAAAATATTTAGAACCATCTTTTATCATTCTGCGCGTTGTAAAAACACGAGGAAAAGGCTCTTTTTTTATGCAAATCCAAGGATAAGTTTTGTCATCCTTTAGTTGAATATTGTACTTAGGCTGGTACTTTTTGATGAGGTTGTTTTCCAAGAGAAGAGCATCTAACTCTGTATCAACAACGATGTATTTAACATCTACTATTTGGCGAACAAGAACTCGTGTTTTACCGTATTCTTGTTTTTTATTGAAGTAGGAGGAAACTCTTTTTTTGAGGTTTTTAGCTTTTCCAACATAGAGAATTGTGTCCGAAGAATCATAAAATTGGTAAACGCCCGGTTTTTCAGGTAAGGTTGCCAGTTTTAGCTTTAAATCTTCTTTTTTCACTCTCATTAGCCAAAAATAGTAAATTTGTAGTATAAATTATTGTACTTTAAGCAACCTAATCATCAATTATAGAGTTATATAGTTGAGTTAGTTATTACTATGAATATGAAATACGCAATAATATTGTTTTTCTTGGTCTTCGTTTCGTCTTGTTTTGGGCAACTGAAAGAGGTTGTTTCTATGGAAGAGGAAGGTTGGAAAACCTACCAGGTTATAGAGAATATAAAAATAGAATACCGTATTGACAAGTGTGAAGACGGGGAGAACAACAATGAAGTTTGGGCAGTTTTTAGATTCACAAACAACTCATTGAGTGAAAAAGAAATCTCATGGACCCCTAAATGGGAGAGAGATAATGTTTGCGTTAACTGCAATTATCTAAACGACAAAGAATTTAAGCATACAATCCACCTGGCTCCCAATGAAACTATTCAAGGAGAAGCTTGTGTAAATAAAGATTCAAGAACGTATATTTTTTCTCATTTTGTTACAGTTTATCCAGGTATGGATAAGAAGAAACTCACTAGTTTTGAGTTTATCGACATAACAGTTAAAGAAATTTAAGCATGAAAATTATTACTTTACTATTGATGTTATCTATAATTTGCTTAGGGCGGGTTTCTTCTCAATGCACGCTAAATACTACTCCAAACGCAACAGTTACAATTGCTTGTGGGCAGTCTGTAACCCTTTCTACTTTTGCAACTGGAAGCACACCTCTTTTAACAACTGACTTTGATTTAGGAGGAGCAGGACCGGGCTGGACTTCAGGCGGAGGAACCAATTTTGGACAGCCTTGTGGACCGGGAGCGAACAACACTCCTTATTATTGGGCCTCAACAGCTGGTGCCGGGACACCACAGTTGACAACAATTGGTTTTGATGTGAGTTGTGGAGGCTTTGTGAGTTTTGATATGGCCTATTCAACCCAAGGAGGAGCAAGTCCATGTGAAGGTCCAGATTTACCCAACGAAGGGGTTACTTTTCAATATTCAACAGACGGAGGTGTAACATGGACAACAATACAATACTGGGACCCTAACGGAGGAACTGATCCTATGTTGACAGCTTGGAATAACTATTCATTTGCCATTCCTGTAGGAGCGCAAAGTGCATCGACAATGTTTCGATGGATACAATTTAACTCTTCAGGAAATTGTTGTGATAATTGGGGGCTTGACAATGTAGTACTTGTGCCGGGTCTTTGTAGTGTTGGTGCTTATGATTGGTCAAACCTTCCTGGGACAAATGACCCCACAACGCAGACGGTAACACCTCTTGTTACGACTCAATATATTGTAATTTATACAGACGGTCCGGATTCTTGTACAGATACGGTAGATGTTATTGTTACCCCTCTAGTTGCGAGCGCCACAACAACATCGGACTCTTTAACTTGTTTAGATTGTGCAGATTTAGATGTTGTTTTAGTAAACAGTAATGCAGGCTCTATTGTAGATGATTTTGACCCTGCTGAAGACCCTGCCATGTGGAGTAGCGTTCAAGGCGGAGCCGTGGGGGGAGGCTGTACAAGTATGTCAGGAACAGCGATGTATTTTAACGGTACAGGAACAAGATCTATTACGACTGTGCCAATTGACGCAACAAGTTGTGGTTTTGTTGACTTTTGCCTGTTTATGGGAAATACTGGATCAGGAGGCTCTCCCTGTGAGAATGCAGACGCAGGAGAAGACATTGATTTTGAATATTCTATAGATGGAGGGGTAACTTGGATAGTAATAAACACTTACCTCCAGTCTTTGTGGGATGCTAATAATAATTGGCAATGCTTTACTTTACCTATCCCACCTCCTGCGCAAACACCAAATACAATGTTTCAGTGGAGTCAGGCTTCATTTTCGGGGTCAATAGACAATTGGTCGCTTGACAATGTTTCTATTGCATGTTCGCCACCGCCGTACAATTATGTTTGGACACCAGCAACGGGATTAAATAATGCGGCGATTCAAACACCAATTGCTTGCCCTGGATTACCAACTATTTATACAGCCACGATTACCGATCCTGTTTCAGGTTGTTCAGCTTCAGACACTACATTTATTGATGTTGTCTGCGGGTGTGTTTTCAGCATTTTTAATGCCAATACAAGTGCCTGTCAAGTGGGGAACACTTTTACTGTTTCGGGAGACTTCACTTATTTTTTAAACCCAGGAACAGGGACGATCGTTGTTGAGGTAATAAACGGCTCAGGAACATATACTCAAACATTTAGCCCTCCATTTGTTGATTTAACAAGCTATAATTTTGCAGTATCAGGCATTCCCTCGGATGGCTCGCCTTACACAGTTACCGTTTATTTTACAGATGATTTAACCTGTACTTCGCAAGCAACAGGAACATCCCCTGTATTACCAACTCTAACTTCAATCGCAGGGGGCGGAATTTATTGTCCAGCAGATGTTGTGAATGATATTACCGTTGATGTAACAGGAACAGGCCCTTGGAACATTGATTATACGATAGATGGAGCTCCTTTCAATGCAACAGGCGCCACAACAACTGTTAACCTCGGAAATGCACCAGGTGTTTATGTACTTGTTAATGTGAACGATTCTTCATGTACGAATACAGCAGTAGGTACAGAAACAATTACCATTCAAGCAAATCCAGATGTAGTAAGCTTAACTGGAGGCTCAAACTATTGTTCTGCTGACCCAATCAATGATATTTTAGTCAATGTAAGTGGAACGGGCCCATGGACGATTAACTACACGATAGATGGAGTAGCAAATACGGTTACAAATGCCACATCTCCTCTTAATTTAGGGAATGGCGTGGGTGTATATAACCTCACCTCCTTATTTGACGCAAACTGTAACCAGCTAGTTGCGGGAACAGAATCTATTGTTATTGACCCTTCACCTGTTGTTTCAGCAGGACTAGATACAATTCTTTGTGATGGAAATACGATTAGTATTAATGGGTCAGGAGCCAACACCTATACTTGGGATAATTCTGTTACGAATGGGATTCCATTTACTCCAACGACAACTCTTACATATACAGTAATAGGGACAGATGTTAATGGTTGTACAGGAACAGATCAAATGGTTATAATTAATGAACCTTTACCTTCTATTTCGTTTGTTGTAGATACTATGATTATTTGTGCAGGTTCACGGGTTATATTTAACAATACAACTCCAGGGAACTTAGTGGATTGTATTTGGGATTTTGGTAATGGAGAAACAACCAATGATTGCGACACTGTTGAAGTGAATTATCCTATCAGCGGACTGTATTCAGTAAATTTAACGACAACCTCCATTAATGGATGCATTAATTCATTGACACAATCAGATTTAATTTATGTTGAAAGCATTCCGATTGCTTCGTTTCAAGCGTCCCCGCAAACGTTAATAGCTTTTAACACAGATGTTAATTTTACAAATTCATCCATAGGTGCATCCGATTATATTTGGAGCTTTGGAGACAACACTGCAACAACAACAAGTACGAATCCAGCTCACACCTATCCGGAAAACTCTTCAGGTTCTTATGTTGTTTGGTTGTATGCAGAATCTCCAATTGGTTGTAGAGACTCTGTGCGTTTCGTTATCGGAATAGAGGAAGAAGTAATCTACTATGTTCCGAATACGTTTACACCAGACGGAGATGGTTTTAATCAGACTTTTCAACCCATTTTCACAGACGGTTTTGACCCCTATGATTTTGATTTATTTATTTTTAATAGATGGGGAGAAGTAATTTGGGAATCTCACGACGCTTCAGTTGGTTGGGACGGAACTTACAAAGGCAGAAAAGTAGAAACAGGAACCTATATTTGGAAAATAGAATTCAAAACAATCAAGAATGATGAGCGAAAAATGATTACAGGTCACATTAACCTCGTTCGCTAATTACTTTCCGATTAATTCATACAGTTCGTTAAGATTTGGCGAAATAATAATTTCAATCCTTCTGTTTTTTGCCTTATCATTTACATCAACGGGTATAAATTCTGAACGTCCAGCAGCCATTAGTTGTGTTGGATCAATGGTAGAATTTTCAAGCATTATTTCTATCACAGAAGTTGACCTAAGAACAGATAATTCCCAGTTGTTTTTAGGATGCTTTGTTCCAGCCATCTTATCAGTGTCTGTATGACCTTCTACGATTATTTCGAGATCTTTTTCTGTTTCCAAAACCTTTGCTAAGTCGATTAAGGCATTTCTACCTTCGCCTTCAACGTTTGTGCTGCCAGAACTAAAAAGCAACTTTGCCTCAAGACTAACATAGATTTTACCGTTTCTTTCTTCTACTTTTAGGCCTTTATTTGCGAACCCTTTTAAGGCATTCGAGACTTTTTCTTTCAACAAACGAGTTGCTTCTTCTTGATCATGAATTATTTTCTCCAATTCATTAACACGTTGTTCTCTTTCTGCCAATAAAGATTGTTTTGCAAGTAATTCTTGCTCTAATTTGAGAAGAGCATCTTCTTTTTCTTGAAGTTCAACTTGCTTTCTGTGTAAGTCCGCATGCAAGTGAGCAGATTCTTTTGCTCCTGACAGTAATAATTTATTGTAGGAAGTCTCCAAAGACTCATTGATTTTTGCTAAACGATCATACTTCGCATACAATGTTCTATAATCACCTCCCAATTTACTTGTGTCTGCTCTTAATTGTGTCAGTTGTTCCGTCAAGAGTGCATGTTTTGATTTCAAATCGGTTGCTTCTGCTTCAAAATTCAATGAACTCGTTTTGTATTTATTCAATTCATCTGCACACAATTTTTCTTTCTCCAATAACTCGTTGTATTTATTAACGGGAACACAAGAAGAGAAAATAATAGTTGATAATAGCAAGACTCCTAAAAACTTCATAACCATAGATTTTAAACAAAGATGCTGAGAAGTAATGCTCATAAAATGAGTTTACAATCATTTTATGCACACCAAAACGTTAAGAAAGACAGATTTCAGAATAAAGGACAACTTGCCGTGCTTGTTTTTTTAATCTTACAAGTTGAAAAACGCAAGGAGATTTCATGTGTGTTGTTTGCTCCTTTTTGAATGTCAGACAGGGTATAATCAAATGAATAGTTGATTGCAAACTGTTGGTTAATTTTAATGGAGAGAAAAGCGATGATGGCATCCGTATTTCTGTATCCAACACCCAAGCCGATTGTGTTTTTAATATCTAAAAAGAGGTTCAAGTCGATATCAGACTTCCCTCTCATAGGAACCCTTAGGTTAAAAGCAGGAATAAGGGACAATTCTTCACTGATACTGTAACGATAGCCGGCATTAAATGCAATGTGCATGAATGTTTTTGAGGACAGCCCCACATCGTTCCAACGTGTAGGGATTAAATTTTGAAAAGAAAGACCTACAAAATAGTTGACATCATTGAACCATGCTCCAAAAGAAGCGTCGGGAGAGACAATGGACGCTTGGTTTAAAACGGCAGGGTCAACTTCACTGACAAATACGGAAGAAGGATCATACCCTAGTTGAATTACCCCTGCAAACACTCCCAGGGATAGGCGCTTGGTTTTATCAAAGTTAAAATGAGCAGCATAAGCAACGTTTAAACGACTCGTGCTAAACTGTCCTATTTGGTCTCTTTCAAACTTAAAACCTGTCCCTTGCCTTGCAGAAAGATATTGCTTTCTTTTTTTATACAAAGGAATACTAACAGTTAGAAATCCACTTTTTGGTGCGCCGTCAAAACCTGCCCATTGATTTCTATACAATGTATGCACATCAACGCACCGTTTAATTCCTGCGTGTGCTGGATTCCCCGCAAACTGATTGAAATACCATTGAGAATATTGTGGAATTTGCTGAGAAAACCCAGAAAAGGATAGAAATAGAGAAACGACAAGAAATTTTAAGCTTGCTTTCATCTAATCAGTGTAATTGTTCCTTTAACTATTTCCGAAATTCCATCATTCAGATCAAGAATGTAAAAGTAAACCCCCTCGGATGCTTTTCCTGACTTTTTATTGCCATCCCATGCTTTAACAGAGTTATATCCTGATGCAAAATAAATTTCTTGTCCCCATCGTGTGAAAATTTTCAGTGTATTGTCGGGATAAGATTCAAGACCTTTAATGACCCAAGTCTCGTTAATTCCGTCGCCATTTGGAGAGAATGTATTAGGGACCGACAAAAGACTTTCAACAGAGAGAATGAGATAATCCGTCAAGGTGCAACCATTTTCAGTCGCTGTTAATGTTAAAGTAACTGTTTGATCTGTTGTCACAATCGTATTCAATGAATTGGGGTCACTAAAAAGATAACTCGGCGACCAACTGTAAACAGGGGCAGAAGTGGTTCCGTTAATGGTTGTCGCTACATTAGGGTCTGTTGCTTGGTCATTTCCAGCATCAATTAAAAAAGAATAGATAGAGAATGCAGGCGTAGAACTCGCAACAATTTCTGCACATAAAGAATAACAGCTTGTCTCTACTCGAATAATATCACCGTCCATTAACGCAGAAGTTGAAAATAAAGAGTCGTTTGTTACCGCAACCAACACGTTATTTATATACCAACTAAAGGCGCTATTATTAGGACAATTTGTCGTGTTGGCAACAAGAGTAAGCACTTCGTTTAAGCAAATGGACGTACTATTAGGAATCACAGACACCGTTGGAACCGGCCGTGCAACTGCTGTTCCAGAGATTGCAACATCCAAAGTGAATTCTGCAGCAGAAGTTACACCCACACCCGTGTCGTCTCCATCGAGAACAATATAATAAGTTGTGTTGGCTAATAAACCAATGGCATTTAGGGAAAAATTAATAGAGCTGTTCGTTACACAGTTTCCTATCTGCGTATAACTTCCAGAGTTGCACGGAGCAACGGCTTGAATTATTGTTGCCTGAATGGCATTGCCTTGACCAGGGTTAGTCTCAAAGATAAGGTTGCTAAAATCAATTTGCACATCTCCGCCAACAGCATTTGTTGTAAAAGACATCCAAATAGAATTGTTTGTTGTAAAGCAAAAATTAAAATCATCTTCACACCCTCCGCAAAAAGTTACGTTTGCTCCAAGGTTATTCACAGAGAAAGAAGAGACAGGGCATAATTCTAACGCGCTGAAACAGCTGTTGTAACTTTGCTGTGAGAAAGAAAACCCTCCCAACAATAAAAACGTTAACAAAACAATAACATTTCTCATCATAATATATATTACCCCCTATTTAATAGGGTTTTAGCCAAAAAAAAGATACTTTTGACAGGTAAAAGTAAGAATAAAATCTCTTAGATATCGATTTATTCATTTTTGGCACAGAAATAGAATAAGTAAGATTATATACACTGAAAAATTAACCTTATGAAAAAATTAATTACTCTCGGAATTTTCATTTTATTTTTAAGCACAGTCTTTGCCCAAAAATTGGATTATGACAATGACTCAAAATGGTTTTGGGGAATTAATGCTGGAGTCGCATGGAGCACAGCGGATGTTAAAACAAAATATACAGGCGCTTGGGGCTTAACCTTAGGGAGGGCATTTAATTACAACTATGGAAAAAAAGTAAGTTTTGATATTCGTGCGCGCTATTTAGGAGGAAAATGGAGAGGTCAAGATTACGATACAACCTCCTTGTTGAACTACAACACTGAATTTCCATCAGGAAACGTAAAAACTAAATACGACACTCTTGGATATACAATTAACAATTTTCAAACGCAGATACATGAATTTGGATTAGAATTGGTAATTCATGCGAATAGTTTGAGAGAAAATACAGGTTGGGATCCTTATATTTTTGGTGGAGTAAACCTTGTTCTCAATCAAACGAAAGGGAATGTTCTGTTTGAAGACACACTTTTTTTTGATGAATACATTTATAATTATTCACCAGACGGCATGACAAGGTCTGAGTGGAGAGACATCTCTGACGACACTTATGATCTGGCGCTAGATGGCTCTTCTCAGAATTCTTTCAACCTTGATTTTATGCCAAGCCTCGGTTTTGGTTTAGCCTATCAGGTAGGACCTCGTTTTTCTGTTGGACTGGAACACAAAACAACCTTTGCACTAAAAGATGTTTTTGATGGTTATGTAAATCCAGAAAAAAGATGGGGATACTTCGAAAACGACATTTATCATTACACAAATGCCTTTTTAAGATTCCAAATAAGAAAAGCAACTGTTTCGGGTGATGTTGACACACAAAACACAAATTCAAACAGCAATATTAATGGAATAAATAACAATCCACCACCTTGTCTTGACCCAAGAATAAGAATATCTTCTCCCAGGAATAATTCCATTACGGTTTACAATAGTCAATACCTTTTAAAAGGAACAATTGAAGAATTAGCAGGAAGAGAAAGTATTGATTTTAAAGTAAACGGGCAACAGTCAACGAATTTCTTATTCAATAGAAATAATGAAAGATTTGAAGCCAACCTTTTGCTTTCTCCAGGAAACAACACGATAAGCATCAAAGCCGGAAACGCCTGTGGTACAGACATAGAAATAGTAACCATCAATTATGTTAACTGTACCGCCCCAATAGTTCAGTTTGTAAACCCCCAAAGTAGTGGCTTAACAGTTGACAAACCCATTTTTTCTGTAAACGCTAATGTTGTGAATGCAGAACAGGTTGAATATTTCGTTAACGGAGTAAGAGCAACCAACTTTACGTATAATAGAACAATAGGTAACTTTTCTACAAACACCACGCTTCGTCAAGGGGCAAATACTTTGAGGATAGTAGCAACGAATGATTGCGGAAGCGTTGAGCAGACCGTAACAATTACTTACGCAAACTGTGTTAGTCCATTTATTTCAATCCAAAGTGGAAATCAGATTGTAGATAATGCAACATTCATTTTTAAAGCAACAATAAGTGAGGTTGTGAATAAAGCTGACATTAGCTTCAGACTTAATGGAATGAATAAAAACTTTATGTTCAATCCAAACTCAGATTTGTTTGAAGCAACTGTTCAACTTGTAAGAGGAACAAATACTTTTGAATTATTTGCAAGTAATAATTGCGGGTCGGATGCAGAAACGGTAACAGTCGAGTATGTTCCGTGTTCTCTTCCATTAATCACACGAATATCACCAACTGTTAGTTCAACAGAGTCAGAAATGCTTCTTGTAAAAGCAAGTCTTCAACATATCTCAAACATCAATCAAATTCAGTTGCTAGTCAACGGAGTAAGTGTTAGTGGAGGTTCTTTTAACCCTGCAACTGGTATTTTTCAGGCAAATGTAAAATTGCAAAACGGTCAGAATACCATTCAATTAATTGCAAGCAATGACTGTGGAAGCGACCAAGAAGTGATAAGCATTCTGTATGAAACATGCAAAGAACCTGTAATTACGATGATTCTACCAACGAGTTCTACAACATCAAACAGCATGCAATTGGTAAAAGTAAGTCTGCAACATGTTTCAAGTATCAATCAAATTCAGTTGCTAGTCAACGGAGTAAGTGTTAGTGGAGGTTCTTTTAACCCTGCAACTGGTATTTTTCAGGCAAATGTAAAATTGCAAAACGGTCAAAACTCCATTCAATTAATTGCAAGCAATGACTGTGGAGAAGAAACACTTTCAGTTGAAATTAGAAAAACAACCCCGGCAGAACCTGAAATGATAACAATTTGTCATACTCCTCCCGGGAACAATCAAAACCCACAAGAAATTAGCATTCCTCTTTCAGCGTGGCCAGCACACCAGTCTCATGGTGATAAGTTAGGGCCGTGCCCACTTGAAGACGATGATGACGATGACGATGACGATGACGATGACGATGACGACGATGATGATGATGATGATGATGATGATGATGATGATGATGACGATGACGATGATGATGATGATGATGATGATGATGATGATGATGATGACGATGAGTATGCTGCTGACCGCAATGCAGGTCACCTGCGGCATGGC
>NVXU02000038.1 GCA_002734065.2 Fluviicola sp. | reverse complement strand
TAGATTATAAATAGCAATATCCGAACCAATTTTACTTTCTGAACGAATATAAACGATTCCAGAGGTCGGGTTTGGATAAACTCTAATGGTATTCTGAGATGTTAAATCCTCAAGGCCTACAATTGAAATTGTAATCGTATTGGAAACCCCAACGCATCCATTCGCATTGGTTACTTCGATGTAATAACTTCCGTTAGTGGTAGCATCTATTGATTGATTCGTTTCTGTTGCAATTGCAACGCCGTTATAGTACCATTGATAGCTTGCTCCTGTTATATCACTTACAATGTTCAGTGAATTGTTCGAAATGGTAGGAGTTGGCAATGGATCAACCGTTACAACTGCTGTAGATGTATTCATACAACCCAATGCATCAATTCCTACTACTGTATAAGTTGTAGTTGCTACAGGTACAAATTCAACATTGTCAAAAATGCCATTGTCCCATGTATAAGCGGAAGCACCCAATCCATATAAGGTTATCGTATCACCTAAGCAGACAGAGACACTGTTTAAGTTCGTAGAAACAGAAGGCAAAGAATTGACCACTACATCTACACTTGACGTATTAATACAACCACTTGCATCGGTTCCTGTAACAGAATAAGTAGCACTTACATTTGGAACAAACACAACGCCGTCAGATACCCCATTATTCCAGACGTAACTTGTTGCACCACTTCCTAGTAAAGTAACTGCATCTCCAAAACAAACTGGTTGGTCAACACCTGCATCAACATTCGGTAAATTATAATTAATGTACAAGGAATCTCTATCGATGCATCCGTTTGCATGCATTATTGCCAAATAAACCGTAGATGCCGCTGTGGGATAATAATTAATTATTGTTCCTGTCACTGAATCTATACTGTTAGAATTGGTCCAAAGGTATGGTCCACCACCATTTCCTGTCAGAACAGTACTTGTGCTTGCACATACAAAATCGTCTCCTGTTATTTGAAGGTAGGATGTACTTGCTCCTCCATTTATGTTAAAATTATTCCCATTAGAAGTCTCATCTACAGCAACTGTTGCAGTTGGACTATCATCTAAATGCAACAACGTTATTGTATTGGGATCGACAACAAATGGCACTGACTGTGGTGAATATGGACCATTGTATCTTATAATGTCCGAAATTCTAACTTCATCGAACTCGCTTGAAGTAAAATTGATCATCGAGTCATCACCACCTAAAGTTAAGAATGCATACCCTTCGTATCTATAGTTGTAACTATGAATTAAGTTCCCATTCAAATAAATCGAGTTTAAACTATCACTTACCGAGTAGGTATAAGAAAAAGTATTCCATTCACCAACTACTTGAGGAAAAATGACATTAGCATCATAAGAATTCGCGTAACCCGAGCTATTAATCATTTTAATTTGCAAAATAGTATTATTTAACCTAAAATCAATTCCCGAACCAGCGCTTGAACCTAATGCATCCATTAAGATTTGTACACTATTGATGCTGCAAATTTTAAATTTAAACTCAACTGTAAAGTCAGATGAATTGGGAATAATGCTATTCACAATACACTTTAAGTTATCATCGACTCCGTCAAGATTTATGTGTCTATTTATTTGTCCGTAAAATTGATTGCATATCAATACAATTGCTAAACTTAGTAATCCTTTTTTCATGTTTTTAATTTTTAGTAATTAACTACACAAAAGTCTCTACTTATTAGCATCTATTTGTCATCAATTCTATCGAATTATCAGTAAAAGTCAATAAAAAGCTAATAAACCAGCACTTTACACAAGTTTTAACCCTCTGGCTAAGGAACCGGCTTCACCTCTGTTTTTAAGGCTGATTTTACTGTAAATTTGATTGCAATGTGAATTAATGGTCGCTTTAGAAATAAATAACTTATCACTTATTTCAGAATCTTCGAACCCTTTAGCCAGGCATATAAAAACTTCAAATTCTCTATTAGATAAGTTAATTATTTGTTCCACTTTTTTTATATCGATCTGTGAATAGATCTCTTTTTTATCATTGTATTCTTTCTTTAGTAGTTTAAGTTTAATTAAACTCAGCTCAATACTTTTTATCAGCTCACTATTTTCTCGTTTTTTTCTGATATTAAGCTTGTAAAATAGGTATGCAAGCACGGCTAGCACGAATAAAATGATAGAAACTAGTACTCGTTTAAAAACAGTCGATGATTTAGTACTCTTTTCATCTTCTAGGTCCTTCTTTCTTCTTTCAATTTCATCTAAATTCGATTGATATTGAAATGCTGCCTCTGTTTTAGAAATATTCTCTTCCTTCAAGAGGTTTAATAAGCTATCTTTTATCAATTCGTATTGAGCATTAATTTCCCAAGCTTTTTCAAAATCTCCTGTGGTCTCATAAAGTTGTGATAGGTTAAGCAACATACTCTTGTGCATATCAGGGCTATCTAAATATTCTTGCAAACTATATGCTTCTTCCAAATACACCTTCGCAGAATCATATTCATCATTGTAATAATGAATTAATCCTATCGCATTCGTTGTTGTTGCATATTCCGAAACAGCATTGATAGATTCAAAATCTGTTTTTACTTTTCTAAAAATAGACAATGCCAAGTTGTATTCTTTGTTTGAAAAAAACAGGTTTGCCAGATTGTATTGGGCAGAATAAAGCTCTTTTTTTAGTTTTAAACTCTCGAATATCTTAATCGCATCCATATAATTATTAACGGCTGCTGTTATTTCCCCAATGTTGTCTTGAACCAAGCCCAAGCCCACTAAACTTCTTGCTATAGCAGAAGAATCAGAGGTTATTCTAGAATTTTTAAGCGCTTTTTCATGGTACATTTCTGCTTTACTGAAGTTCTTTATCTGTGTAAACAACGAACCTATATTGTTCTGCGCAGTAATCATTAAAGCTGTATCTTTCAATTTTTTAAACGTAAATAAGGCGTCTGTATAGTATTCAATAGCATCCTCGTATCGTCCTCCATTTTTTGAGAATATTCCCATATTATTATACACAATCGCCTTATTTTTGGGATGTTCAGCCAATTCAAGCAATGCTTTCTCACAGTAGATAAGGGCAGAATCAATTTCCAACTGATAGTAAAAGCTAGTGGCAATATCAACCAAAACTCTTGCGTTACTTTTCTGATCTTTTAATTCTTCAAAAAGCTTCGCAGCTATTCTTAACGAGTCTCTTGATTCGTCGAATTCGCCAATTATCATCATCAAATAACCGTAATTATTGAGCGTTTCAGCCCTTCCTTCTGGGTAATCCAACCTTTCCAGAAGCTTAAATGACCTAATTGAAAAGCCTTTAGAATTTTCAGGCTCTGAATAAAATAGAATCGTTGTTAACTCGTTTAGAATATCCACTTTTTTAACGTCTGAAATCGTCGATTCGTTCAGTTGAAATTTAAGGCTGTCTAATCTGGATGCATTCAGATAAGAAGATGATAGAATGATTAGAAAGAAAACAATCGTTTTAAACATTGATATTCATTTTTTTAGATAAAAATAAACAATTACCACAAAAATGGAACTATTTTTTGATGATTTGATACTTTGGCGAACTTTTTGCTTGTATTTTCGTCTAATACAGTACATAACTTTAATATTATGAAAATATTCATCACATTGATTGCGCTTATCTCGTTCATAAGTGTGAACGCACAGCTTGAACAAGTTCGGTTTACAGAAGCTAGTTATGAAAATGGAATGATATACCCCGTTGCTGTTGTAAGAGGTTCGCAAGAAGTTGCAGATACAATTAACAAGCATTTACAAGCTCAGATTGAAGATTTAAAAAACGCTGACTTCTGTATAGGTCAATACGGTTATGTGCAAAAAGGAGCACATATTCAAATTCATATTTTTTGTAATTGCATTGATTTCGCTGAAAGTCAGAACAGGTATTTTTTATACAACGTAGAGACTGGAAAGAATGTGAAATATGTAGATTTATTAAATCCACAAAAAGTAAAACAAGCGGTTTCTTACCTTTTGGAGAAAACGAAAACTTTTGCTGCAACAGACTCTCTAACTTTAATTGACTCAGATATACTTTCCATTCAAACTGATAATCTTGATGCTTTTCGTATTCATTTTAAGCGTGAAGGAATGGATTTATGGTTGAAAAGTGATAATTGGGGAGACAAACCTCTATTTATTTCTTGGGGAGAAATGAAAACGGTGATGAAGTATAGTTTTATTTAAAGTTGGTTGTTCTAAGAAATCGTTTTTATCGAAGCGATAATCTACTTTTTCATTTCTCTGTTGATTATTCATCTGTTAGTCTGTTAAAACAGAGAAATAATAAACAGAAAAACCGACAAACAGAGAAAGTTTTAGGTTTCTCGAATGACGACGCTTTTTTTCTCAGTTAGTCGGTTCTTCAGTTAATCTGTTAAAACAGACCACATTTTTAGAACGGATACCCTATCCCAAAATGAAATGCTGGAATAAATGGATTAGGAAGAATTTGTTCGAAATTTGTTCCGAAAAAAGCCAATCCTTCATCATAATAAGGTTGTCTTGATTGAAACACCCATTGCGCTCCTTGAGGAAGAGCAGGATTTCTAAGGGGGATTCCAATGTCAACTCTGACGATAAAGAAATCTAAATCCATTCTTAAACCAAAACCTGCCGCGAGTGCAACTTCATTCAGCATGTTCTTAGAAACCTGTCCACCTATTCTGTTAGGATCTTCTAAAACCGTCCAGATGTTACCGGCATCAACAAAAAACGCCCCCTTAAACAATGGATTAAAAGCAAAACGAAATTCCACGGAAGAACCTAGACGCAGATCACCAACCTGTGTGGCTGCACGGTTAGTATCCAAGTAATATTTGTAAGCTCCAGGACCTAAAGATCGTGCTCGCCAACCTCTATTATCATTGGCCCCACCAGCAAAGAAACTGTAATCATAAGGCAAAGAAGTGTTCGAGTTACCATAGGGCAATCCTCCTCCAACAATTGCTCTAAAGTTGAAACTCTTTTCCTTTCCAAGTGGTTTGGAGAAGATAAATTCATTGTCCAAACGAGCAAATTGGGCATAAGCAACTCCTAGAAGACCAAATTGCCCCGTTGAAGTTGTGTCCATTGAGCTTTTAAACAAAGAAAGAATATTCCCAGCAGGATCAAAAGAAGAGCTAAAATAAAGTTGAGAATTTCCTTTGCGTTTTTCTTTTTCTTTGATGTTGTACTCAAATTTGAATTTCAAATCTTGCCAAATAAACTGGTTGCTGTAAGTGTTTCGTAAGAATAAATCGTTCAAATTTGTCAAAATAGATTCAAAATTATCACTTTTATCGATGTTTACAAATTTAATCACTGACGCTCCCGGAAGCCCTACTTCAAAAATCATCGTTTTGCGATTGTGAAATCGATAGGTATAATTCATTTGAAACGTACCTCTAACAAAATCATCTCTCTTTTGGAAGTTATAAGCGGTAGAAATAATTGTTTTGGGTCGCAATTTCTTAGATATCTTGGTCATTTTGAATGGAAACAGCCCTGGTATTTCTAATTTTGTGCTTGGACCTATTTCTAAAGTATTAAAACTCCGAGATGCTGTCTTTATTTTTTGCCCATCAACAGTTTCGTCAAAAATAGGAGGTTGAGATTCAAAACCTCCTGACAGTGATAAGGTTAACTTCTCTGCTCCTTTGAACAGGTTTCTATTGATGTAATTAACGGTGGCAGCAACCCCTAAAAATCCATTAGAATTAGTTGCTTTCGGCTCGAAACCAAAAGTTTGCTTTTTACTCGGTACTAAATAATAGTGAGCATCAAGGCAACCAACTCTTAGGTTTTCAACTAGTTCTGTTTTTACCGCTTGAAACAAGTCTAAGCGAAGTAAACTCAAGTAAGTTTGCTCTAATTTTTTCTCAGAATATAAGTTGTCGATTTCTAAATAATTCTGCGCCTCCAAGACCTGAGGTTTCACTTGCATCGGTCCGTTGTGATGAAAAACAGCCGTTCTTGACGGGTCAATAAAATTTTCATGCTTGGTTTTAACTTGTGCAAAATATGTTGTGTCAATCGTTCTTAAAAACTGTCCGTTGTATAAAGAAAAACCCAGTTTCTCCATGTCTTCTTTAAAAGAACCTTCATAAAAAACGGTATCTGCAATGTGAAACATCACTTTATTGATATATGCCAACTCATGTTTTATTCGAATCAATGAATCTTTGTTCTCTTCTGATTGAATAAAACGGTCTCCAAATTGAACACCAACATTCACCCTCATACTACTTCTTATTGTGTCTGCTACAAATTTAATATGCTTAGAACTGAAGCCATAAATTCCTTCGTTACGCATAAATTTTGCTACGATGTAACGGTGATCATCCAATAAGTCGCTATCAAATGCTTCGTTTTCAATTTTCTCGTTGCTATTTCTTTTCAGAAACAAATTGTATTTCTCAATCACTAAATCATTATCAGAAATTATGTAAACACTGTCAATTTTATACTGTTCTCCCGTAACAACATTGTATGTGACAACGCATTTTTTGTTCTTCTTGTATTTTATAAAACCCGTAACGTCACCATAGTAATAACCTTTACTTCTTAAGAAAGCATCCAGTTGCTCTAACGATTTATTATACAATATACTGTCGAAAACAACGGGCGGTTGACCAATTTTATACTTGTACCATTCTCTAAAAAACTTACGCGGTTTAATTGTATCCTTTAGCGGAATAATTTTCTCTGTATAATGTGTTCTTTCCTTTTTTTTTGCGGTTGCAATTCGTTGCGTGTTAATTCTTTCCTGCTTTACTAGCTTTCGATTGTTTTTCTTCGTCAGCTTCTGATTCTTACGAAATCGTTTATTAGCCACCTTTGTAGAATCGATTAAATCATAGGCCAATAACTTCCACTTTACTCCTACCCTCTTGTAATTGGGCTTTTGTCTAAGAATTTCATTCAAATCATCTTTCTCTAGCTTGTCTCCAGATTGAACAATCTCATTTTTCTTTAGTAAATATTTTCCATTGGGAACATACTTCGTTTGCCTACACGCAACAAAACTTAGCGCAAGAATTAGCAAAATATATGTATGTTTGACCTTTATCAACTTTTGGTTTAAGTAGAACAAAAATAATAAAAGCTACGTTGGAAACACTTTCTAAGAATAAGATTAAATGGATTCGCTCTTTTCAGTTAAAGAAGAATAGAGATGCAGCCCAATTGTTTATTGTGGAAGGAGAGAAAATGGTCAAGGAATTAATTGACCATAACGCAGCGATAATTGAATGTCTTGTTAGCACAAATGACCAATTTCATTCTTCAGTACCCACTTATTTGGCAGATTCAAAATCGATGAAGCAAATAAGTAGCTTAAAAACTCCCAATCAACTTCTTGCCGTTGTGAAAATACGAAAAATAGAGGCTAACAACGCGAAATTTATTCTTGCCCTCGACGGAATTCAAGACCCTGGAAACATGGGAACTATCTTAAGAACTGCCGATTGGTTTGGCGTTGATAAAATTATTTGCTCGGAGAATACGGTTGATGTTTACAATTGCAAAGTCGTGCAGGCTAGTATGGGTAGTGTCTTCAGAGTACCCATTGATTATTGCAACTTGCAAGATTATTTACAAACCTCGGATTTACCTATCTACGGTGCATTGCTTGAAGGTGATAATATTTACACCCAAGAATTGAAACGAAGCGGCATCATTGTCATGGGAAATGAAGGATCTGGAATTTCTGATTCTATCCAGTCATTGATTCAGAAGAAAATTCATATACCACGTTTTGGACAATCAGAATCCTTGAATGTTGCAGTTGCGACGGCAGTTATTCTATCTGAGTTTTGTAGAACGCAGTAATTCTTGGACTACTCCAATTAGCACGCAGATATCGCAGATTTTCGCGGAAGTAAAAAGACGATGAGTTGAACCAACTTAAATGTCAAGAAGCCGAACCTATCTAACAATCTTTCTCCCAGAGCCGTGTGAAGGACAGTTAGGCAATCTAATGTTCCAACGCTCTAAAGCTCCAACGCTCCAAAACTCCGCCCCCCCCCCTCTTCCGTTAAAAAAAGTTAAGTCCTTACGTTTTTGCCATAATATCCGTTACATTCGTTGCGTAGGTAACTTAAATTGTACTCATTGAAAAAAATTCGCGTCAATTTTATTTTAATTCTTGTCATTGTTGCGTTGCTCGCCTTGCTTATTATTCAGGCTTTTCAAACGGCGCAGTTATATGATAGGAAGTCGAGTGAGTTTTCGGAGAGATTCTCCATGACACTTGATAGAATTGCCTTTCGGCACGAAAAAGCAGAGGATATCAGACGTTACATGATGCTTGCTGACAAAGATTTCAGTGTGCAATACAAGGACATTCTGAAAGAAGAATTTCAAAGTTTATTGTCTGCTCAAGAATCAATTTCCATTCACGATACCGCCATTTTTGAGAATGGAAAAATGGAAAACTACCTCATCATTCAAGGTAGCACCTATGATTCTTTGTCTGGACTAAAAGCAGAACAACGCGTTTTAGCAAGAGATGTGCGACAATTAAGAGACCTCTTCAGAGGTAATAATTCTCACAAGGTTAGTAAAGATTCTATAAAACTAGCCGTTCAACTGGACCAAAGAGTAATTCAGCAAATTTTTAAAAAAGCACGTTTTGTCAACGAAATGATGATCGATGCTTTTCGTAACAATGTCTATGAGAATCCTTCGCAAAGAGTCGATTTGGCATTCCTAGATTCTGTTTTGCAGAATGAATTGAAAGAAGATTTGCCCGATGAATATGAGTATGTGATTACAGACGAATACAATCAACCCATTCTTTTTGAGCATGCACCGAAGAATTACAATGCTTCCATTGATACGCTAACAAGTCACAAAACACTGCTATTTCCAAGTAACCCGTTGGATGAAAATTTATTCTTACATCTTCAATTTCCCGAGCAACGATCTTACCTCGTTATGGAAATGTGGGGGCCATTGCTTATCAACATCCTTCTTTTGGGACTGATTGTTGTAGCAATGATAATTATGTTTAGAACCATTCTAACACAGAAAAAATTATCAGAACTAAAAAGCGACTTCATTTCGAATATGACGCACGAATTTAAAACACCAATTTCAACGATTTCGCTTGCTTGTGAGGCGATGAATGATTCTGATATGGTGGGAGTTCAAAACGATTCTGCTCAACCTTATATCAAGATGATTAACGATGAAAACAAACGATTGGAATTACTCGTTGAGCGAATTTTACAAAGCGCGAGCATAGACAAAAAAGAGTTGCATCTCAACAAAGAACCTATTCTGCTGAACGAATTACTGGAGAACATCGTTGGCAAAGCGAAATTTAGAATTGAAAATACGGACGGTCAAATTAAATTGGAAATGCCTTCAGAATTGATCACTATTTCTTGCGATAAAATGCACACAACAAATGCAATATCTAATCTCATTGACAATGCGATTAAATACAGTGATTCTTCAGTCAATGTTCTTGTTTCGATGAAAAAACAGGGAACAAAAGTCATTATTTCTGTCGCAGATGATGGAATTGGAATAAAAAAAGAGCACATCAATAAAATATTCGATAAATTATATCGTGTTCCTACTGGGAATATTCACAATGTAAAAGGATTCGGTCTTGGTTTGAGTTATGTGAAAGCGATTGCAGAAATTCACAACTGGGAAATCGATGTGACAAGTAAATTTGGAGAAGGAACAAGGTTTGAGTTAAATATAAGTGAATGAGAAAAGAAGGTGTGGAGTGAGGAGTGTGGAGTGAGGAGTTTTTACGTAGGCAGGTGTTAGAATTACTTGTGTTGAGCTTGTCGAAATATGGATTATGAATTGTTGAAGTAGGTTTAGAGTGTGGAGTGACCATCCCGAGTAAGTAAAAATTAAATTAAAAAATACAAAGTGAAACTAAGTCTAAGAGCCGAAGGCGTTTTAAAGGAAGCAACGCTTCCGTATCTAGAAGAGAGCGAAGCGAACAAATCTAAGAGCGAGGAGGTCATTGAGCGATGCCGAAATGAACGAGCATTTCTAAATAAAAAATAAAAATATGGAAAACACTATCAGTATATTACTAGCAGAAGATGATTTAAACCTAGGACAACTTTTGCAAACTTATTTAAGAAGCAAAGGTTTTGAGGTATCATTGGCGCAGAATGGTCAGATTGCTTTTGAGAAATTCAACAAGAATCAATACGATTTTTGTATCTTCGATATTATGATGCCAGAAATGGATGGCTTTACATTGGCTAAAGAAATTCGTGAAATAGATAAAAAAATTCCCATTCTTTTTCTTTCTGCAAAATCCATGAAAGAAGATAAATTAGAAGGTTTTTCTATTGGCGCAGATGATTATTTGACAAAACCCTTTCAAATGGAGGAGTTACTGGCAAGAATCAATGCCATTATGAGAAGAATTGACATGAAAACTCCTGAAGAGAAGGCGGAGTTGCAAATAGGTTCTATCAAGTACGAACCAGCATTTAGAATGTTGCATCTCAAAGAGGAGATTAAAAAACTGACCACCAAAGAGAACCAGTTGCTTCAAATGTTGGTCAAAAATCAAAATGAAATACTAGATCGACAGGCTACCTTGCGTGCCATTTGGGGAGATGACAATTATTTCAACGGCAGAAGCATGGATGTTTACATTGCAAAGTTGAGAAAAGTCCTAAGAGAAGATGAAAACATTGAGATTATGAATGTTCATGGTAAGGGGTTTAAGTTGGTGGTGAAGGAGTGATTTTGTACTTAAAATCGTATTTTCTAACTCAAAACAAAATAAAATTGTTGTTTATCTGTTTATAGACTCGGATAGAAAGTTTAAATTCGCGCTACTAAAAACAGACTAATGAGTGAAAACCAAAATGAATTTGACCAAGAAAGACAATCACTACTTGTTTTTATTTGGAAGAAAAGGAAATTAATCATAATTGTATCAAGTATTGCTTTTGTCGTTTCCTTATTGGTCTCGCTGATGTTAACACCTATTTTTAAATCAACAGCAATCGTTTTTCCAACCGCGACAAGTACTGTTTCGTTTTCTGAGCAAAGCAATGCAAAAGCATCTTCGATGGACTTCGGAGAAGAAGAGCAAGCGGAGCAATTGGTGCAAATTCTTCAGTCTTCAAGAATAAGAAACAGAGTGGTAGCTCAATTCGACTTAATGGAGCACTATGAAATCGACGCGAATGATGAGAACAAGAATTACAAATTAGGAAAAGCCTACAATAACAGCATTGTTTTTCAAAGAACGCGTTACGGCTCTATACAAATAGATGTTTTTGACAGAGATCCAAAATTAGCTGCCGACATTGCGAATAAAATTGTACAACTCATTGATACAGTTAAAAATGAAATGATTCAAGAAAGAACGATTCCAGCTTTTGAAATTAACAAACGAAAAAAAGAGCAACTAGAAGCAGAAAATCAAGATATTTTGAACCTGTTAGATAGTCTCACTCGATTGGGGGTCGTTTCTATAGAAGGTCGTGCTAATTTATTCTCTGCTTACAATGAATCAAAAAACGCTGAGGATAGAAGATTTTTTAAGGAGCAAATCAATGTGAACCTTCGTTTTGGTTCTTGGTTTGATGCTTTGGAGAGAATGCGAAATGAAAAAATTGCGAAATTCACCAAATTTGAAGATGCTTACGAACAGTCAGAATCGGATGCAAACACTTCGCTTAATCACAAATTTATTGTCGAAGATGCCGTCGTTGCAGACAAAAAAGACAAACCAAAGCGAATGATTATTGTCATACTTGGAACAATGGGAGCATTTATCTTCACTATTTTCTTGTTGTTGGTTCAAGATAAAATCAAAGAGCTTAGAAAAGCTTAACCTTGCAAACGCTCAAGAAAAATAGCCTTGTTTTAAGTTTAAGCATCGTATATATTATACTTTGTGCTTACCTTCTTTGGAACGATATGGGTATTTTGACCCTTGCACCAATCGGTTTAATCGTCATCTTTTTTGCCATTTATTACACAGAATATACCTTTCTGTCATTGGCATTTCTCACCCCTCTTTCTGTCAATATAGAAGAATATGTCGATGGATTTGGTCTCTACTTGCCCACAGAGCCAATTCTTTTTGGTTTGATGATTTTGTTACTCTTTCAGCAAGTCAGAAAGAATCAATTGGATCGTGACATCTGGAAAAACCCAATTATCTGGGCAGTTTGCTTCTATTTGTTTTGGATTTTAGTGACTTCTATAACAAGCACACAACCCATTGCATCCTTTAAATTTTTATTGGCTCGCTTGTGGTTCATCGTTCCCCTACTCTTTTTCGGAACACGTGTTTTCGCAAAAACAAAGAACGTAAAATCATTCATTTGGCTCTTTTGCATCGGGATGAGTGTGGCGGTACTCTACACCTTAACTGTTCACGCAAGCTATGGTTTTGGAGAAAAAGAAGGTCATTGGGTGATGTGGCCATTCTTCAAGGATCATACAATTTACGGTTCTACCATTGCTTTTTCTATCCCCCTTATTTTTGGTTTGTACTTCTCCAAAAAACATACTCCTATTATTAAGGTTGTATTACTCGGTTTAATATCCGTCTTGCTCATTGGACTATTCTTCTCCTACACGCGAGCTGCATGGCTGAGTGTTTTTGCTGCTTTACTTGTTTTAGCAATCATTAAACTGAAGATAAAATTCAGCATTCTTGCCACAATTGGCGCTGTTGTATTAGCAAGTATTTATTTCTCTTGGGATTCTATTCAAATGAATTTGGAGAGGAATAAAATGGAGCATACAACAGAGGAATTTGGAGAGAAACTGCAAAGTGCAACCAACGTAACAACGGATGCTTCCAACTTGGAACGCCTAAATCGTTGGTCTTGCGCAATTGCGATGTTTCAAGATAGACCTGTTTTTGGATTTGGCCCCGGTACTTACGCTTTCGAATATGCGCGCTTTCAAAGACCTGAAAACTTGACCATAATCTCCACTAATTTTGGAGATGCTGGCAACGCACACAGTGAATATTTGGGACCATTGGCAGAAATGGGATTCTTAGGAATGCTTGCAATGCTGTTAATTGTTGCCGTCATTTTCTACAAGTCAATTACTTTATACAATAAATGGCCCGACGAGGATCAAGAAATGAAAATCATCCTACTTGCCATGATTTTGGCACTTGTCACCTATTTCGTCCACGGAATTCTCAATAATTATCTTGACACCGACAAAGCGGCGGTTCCTATTTGGGCATTTTGTGCGACTTTTATTGCTTTGGAAATGAAGTTGAAGAAAGATATTGAGACATAATTGCTCAAAAGGCAACTATCACACTAATTTGCCCTTTAATACATAAATTACTATGAATGTCTTGTGTTGAAAATTAGTAAATTTTCAACTGAACATGGAGGCTGATGCATCTCGTTTTTTTATTCGACAACCGTTGTGGTTTATTCGATGAATACTTATTGATGTTCATTGATATAAATTTTCACATCATAAAGGCAACCTTTATGGTAAATTTGTGTTTTTCTAATATATACATGAACATTTTTGTTCTTGAAGACGTTAATTTTTGGTTCTATAATCTAATAACACTATGTCAAAACTGATGAATACTTATTCTATTTCACAAGTAGAATCATTTTACAAGAAAAAGTCAAATCTTGTTACTCTTATTCTAATTCTAATCCTTTTTATGGCTACTTCTAGCCTCAATGCACAAATTTCTTATGAATTTTATTCAGTTGAGAATAAGGCCGAATTACAAAAAATCGATAGGCATATAAATTCCATCAGAATCAAAAAAGATTGGATTATAAATAATCCAGCTGAAAATTCACAAGTAGAGGTGTCAAAATGGATTTCTGACTCGAGAAATACTCTATGGCAATTGTTTGCAGAAAAGAGAATAATTATTCGAAAAGAAACCAACAAAGAATTTTTTTCAATTGAAGAATTTGCTGAATTGTCTTCAACAAAACAGCAAGCTCTTATTGATAAAGGAACCGCAATTATTGAACAATAATATTCGAAAAGGACTATCATTATGTTTACAAGACTATTTAATTACTTTTCTCTGACCCTATTACTCTTTGTAGCGTCAATTTCATTTTCACAAAGTGACAATCCATGTGGTGCTCCTGCTGTCACAGTTAATGGAGCTTGTTCGTTTAGCAACTATTCAAATGCAGGTTTCACTGCTACAGGAGGAGTTCCAGCGCCTGGTTGTGCAAATTATTCTGGAGGAGACGCATGGCTTACTGTTACCGTTCCTGCAAGTGGAAGTATCAATATTGACATGAATACAAATGGAGGAATGACCGATGCTGGAATGGCAATCTATAGCGGCACTTGTGGTTCACTGTCATTAATCGAGTGTGATGATGATGACAGCGCAAACGGTTTGATGTCATTCATTTCTTTAACTGGTCAGACTCCTGGAGCTACATTATGGATTAGAATTTGGGAATATGGAAACGATAATAATGGTTCGTTTGCACTTTGTGCACAAGATCCAGGTGCAGGAGCAGGTGGTGGTGGTGGAACGGATTGTAGCTCTTTAGAACCAATTTGTACAGATTCTGGATTACAATTTACAGCTAATTCTGGGGGTACTGATGCAGATGTTGCTGATCCAGGTAATAATTACGGATGCTTAGTTACTCAACCTAACCCTTCTTGGTATTATTTAGAATTAGATGCAGCAGGAAATATTAATATGAGTTTGACAGCTGCATCAGATATTGATTTCATTATTTATGGACCTTATAATAATTTAGCAGCTGCTCAAAGTGATTGTGGAAATTATGGTGCTCCTGCTGGTGAAATTGAAGATTGTAGTTTTTCTTCAACAAATACTGAAGCTCCTACTATAACAGGTGGAGCTATTGGAGATGTATATGTAATGCTTATTACAAATTATGCAAACGTTGTTCAAGATATTACTCTGACACAAACTGGAGGTGCAGGTTCTACGGATTGTTCAATTATTTCACCTTGTTCTGCTGATGCAGGGCCAGACCAAATTTATTGCGCTGGTTCTGGACCGGTTACTATTGGGGCTGCCCCTGTATCGAATGATGAAGATGATAATTATTCTTGGACTAGTGGTGCTGGCAGTGGAACTATTAATAATAATCCTCCAGGAGCACTTGATAATGGACAAGTTTCTGTTAATCCAGGTGCGACTACTACTTATACCGTGACAATTACAAATACTGACGGATGCGTCTCTACTGATGATGTCATCGTTACAGTCGTTCCTGTGCCAAACATAAACCCTCTTGCAAACGTTTTTGCCTGTGATTCTTACACACTCCCTCCTATTACTGGTACTAGTTTAACAGGAAATGAGGCTTATTATACAGGTCCAAGCGGAACAGGGACAACCTATGCACCTGGTTTTGTCGTTAACTCTAGTGTTGCCATTGCTTATATCTATGATCAAACCGGAACTGTTCCAAATTGCAGTGATGAAATATCTTTTAGTATTACTATAGACAACACAGCACCTTTAATTAACTGTCCTGGAAATTTAACTGCTACTTGTAGCATTATTGAACAGCCTGCTTATGCTAGTTTTGCAGATTTCACAGGTGCTGGAGGCTCTGCCTCAGATGAGACTAACTTAGATAATGCTTCATTTATATTGTTAAGTGAAATATCGAATGGCGGTTCTTGCCCTGAAGTAGTTACTAGAACATATCAAATAGCGGATGCGTGTGGTCACACTTCAACTTGTGTTCAAACAATTACAATTAATGATACACAAAACCCAACAGCAACTGCACCAGCAGCTTCTTCTTACCAATGTATAGGAGATGTTCCAGTTCAAACGGTTGCAGAAATCACAGACGAAGCAGACAATTGCAGTGTTCCTGTGGTTGCGATGCTT